>JANNDY010000012.1:0-101477 GCA_031378345.1 Emticicia sp.
CCTGATATTAAACTCGTTTTTGCCAAAAAATTACTAAATAAACTCAACTCTGATGATGGTTTGTTAAACGCAATACAAGTTAGACACCTGCAAAGACAAACTGATATTGATAGGTTTTCCAGAGTGCCAAAGTAGAATTAAGTGACAGCAATTTAATATATTGAAAATATTGCTCAGTTTTCTCCGAAAATCCAGTGACTTTACCTGTGATACTTGAACTACTGACGATATAAATAAAACCTTGTGAAATTGTATCAATTTGACGAATACGAGATTCTGAAGTTTGGGGGGTAATTAAAAAGATATTTAATAAACCATATTTTAAAAAGGTAGATTTGTACTTTTGCTCAAATTCGGTGATGGGTAAATCGGGTAAAATGAGGCCATCTACACACACTTCTTGGCACTTTTTACAGAAATTTTCAACACCAAATTGCAATATTGGATTAAGATACCCCATAAGAACAATTGGAATATTGACTGAATTTCGTATTTCGGTTAACTGAGAAAAGAGTATTTCAAGGGTCATTCCGTTCTTTAGGGCAACTTGATTGGCTTGCTGAATTGTTTCACCGTCGGCAACTGGGTCGGAATAGGGCATACCAATTTCGACCATATCCACGCCCGAATTTTGGAGAGCTTTTAAAACAGTAACAGTACTATTTAGCTCAGGAAAGCCTGCCGTATAATAAATATTCATTATACTTTGGGGTTTGCTTTCAAAGAGAGTTTTGATTCGATTCATAATTAAATTTTGTTTAGTCAATTGCCTAATCATGTAGAAAACTCATGTATGTATTCAAATCTTTATCGCCACGACCCGATAGATTTATAACAACTACCGCGTTTGGAGAAGCCCCCAAATGTTTCAATACAGCTAAAGCATGAGCAGACTCAATAGCGGGAATGATTCCCTCAAGTTTAGAAAGTTCAAATCCTGATTCTATTGCTTCATCATCAGTGATGGCGTAAAAAGTAGCCCTTTTAGTATCCCAAAGATGAGCATGAAGGGGGCCAATACCTGGATAATCCAACCCAGCAGAAATACTATGGGGTTCTACGACTTGTCCATCAGGGGTTTGCATCAAAAGGCTTTTACTTCCGTGTAATACACCCTCTTTTCCTAAATAAGTTGTGGCTGCACTTTTACCCGAATAAATACCTTTACCAGCCGCTTCAGCAGCTATAAGTTTAACTTCAGGCTCATTTAAATAGTGATAAAATGCACCTGCGGCATTGGAGCCTCCGCCTACACAAGCAATCATATAATCGGGATTTTCACGCCCCTCTGCACGTAGTAATTGCCACCTGATTTCTTCCGAAATAATTGATTGAAACTGTGCAACCATATCGGGATAGGGATGTGGGCCAACCACCGAACCTATAATATAATGGGTATCAGTTGGTGTATTTATCCAATGTCGGAGAGCTTCATTCGTGGCATCTTTTAAGGTTTTTGAGCCACTTTTTGCGGGTCTTACTTCCGCTCCGAGCATTTTCATTCGAGCAACATTAGGTGATTGTCGTTGTATATCAACCTCTCCCATATATATAATACATTCCATTCCCATCAATGCACAGACGGTAGCAGTGGCTACACCATGCTGACCAGCCCCAGTTTCAGCAACAATTTTTTGCTTACCCAATTTCTGAGCTAATAAAATCTGTCCGATGGTATTGTTAATTTTATGGGCCCCAGTATGACACAAATCTTCTCGTTTAAGATATATATTAGTGTGGTATTTTTGAGAAAGTCGATTAGCAAAATAAAGTGGGGTGGGACGACCAACATAATCCTTCATTAATTGCTGAAACTGTTCTTTAAATTCGTTACTTGAGGTTATTTTGAGGTAATTCTGCTGAAGCTCAGTTACATTTGGGTACAGCATTTCGGGAATAAAAGCTCCTCCGAAACGCCCATAATATCCATCATCAGAGATTGAAAATGAAGATTTTGGAGATTCACTGTAAAGTGATTGATTGAATAAATGAAATATTGGTTCCATAATTGTCTTTTTTGAGATTTGATGTATCTAACTTTCATAATTCATCAATAAAGTTTTTGAGAGCTTCGGCTGGATGGTCGGTTCGCATAAATGTTTCTCCCATCAAAAAACCATTGTAACCAATGGATTTTAAGTAACGAACAGTACTGGCTTCGCTGATACAGCTTTCTGAAATCTTGACTTTATTGGATGGTATTTTGTCCGCCAATTCGATGGAGGCATTGACATTATTCTCCGAAAAATTCTTTAAGTTTCTGTTATTTACACCAATCATATCTACCTTGTCGAGTGGACTATTTTCTAATTCTGATTGGTTATGAACTTCGAGCAATACTTCTAAATCTATATCATGTGCGGTTTTACTAAGTGCTGCGATTTGCGTTGAACTCAGACAGGCCGCAATGAGCAAAATCACATCTGCTCCCCACGCTTTTGCTTCAATAATTTGGTAATCGTCAATGATAAAATCTTTTCTCAAAATGGGTATTTCAGGGTTAGAAATACGGCTAATAATAAGGTCTTCTTTTGTTCCTCCAAAAAAATTAAAATCAGTCAGTACCGATAATCCCGCTGCCTTGACTGCTGCATAGCCATTTGTTACTTCTTGCACCGATAGCCTATCATTGATGATTCCTTTTGAGGGCGATTTTCGCTTATGTTCGGCTATGATACCCGAAGTATTTTGAGAAGTAAGGTTTTTCACCAAAGAATTGACGCTTCGATTGAAATAGATACTTTTTTCTAAAAAACTGATGGTTCTCTCACTTTTTGCTCTTTTCACTTCTCGGTGCTTATTAGAGACTATGGACTCTAAAATCGTTGTATGTTTCATTTTTTTCTAATTATTAACCCAGTTTTTAATCATTTGAACCCCAAATTGAGTCAGATAAGCCTCTGGATGAAATTGAACACCTCTAACATCATACTTTTGGTGAGCTTCGGCCAAAACATACCCCTTGCTATCAATTGCCGTAATTTTGAGGTCAGATGGCATGGTTTCGGGTATCACCGTCCAAGAATGATACCTACAAACATCCATCTCCGAGGGCATTTGCTGAAATATTCTTTCGTGTTCGTCGGTTACGATACATTTTGTCGTGACACCGTGTAGGACTTCTCCCATATTTTGTAGTTTTGCTCCGAAAGTTTCGCCAATTGCTTGATGCCCTAAGCAAACCCCAAAAATTGACTTTTGAGGAGCGTACTCCTTGATTACATCGAGCATTATGCCCGCTTCTTCTGGAATTCCAGGGCCAGGCGATAGGAGTATTTTATCGTATTTTTTTACAGCCTCAATGCTTATTTTATTATTACGGAAAACGTCCACCTTTTTTCCTAAATCTTTGAGGATATAAACAAGGTTATAGACAAACGAATCGTAGTTGTCAATCACTAAAATTTTCATAGTATATAGATGGGGGTTAAATTTCTTCGGCCATTTCAATGGCTTTTCTTAATGCTCCAAGTTTGAGGTGTACCTCATTCATCTCAGACTCAACATCTGATTTTGCAACAACACCCATACCTGCTTGATAGAAAAGTGTATCGTTTTTGCTCAAAAATGTTCGAATTGCAATGGCATGATTGAAGTTTCCTTCAAAATCCATAAATCCGATTGCTCCGCCATAGATACTCCGATTTGTTGGCTCTAATTGATTAATGATGTTTTGAGCATTGTATTTTGGGGCTCCCGATAATGTCCCAGCAGGAAAAGTATCAGCAACCAATTGCAAGGGGTTCGTACCTTTATTCATGGTAGCGGTAACCTTTGATACCAAGTGGATTACATGGCTAAAAAACTGTACCTCCTTGAATATTTCTACATTTACGGAATTGGCATTTCTGGATAAATCGTTTCTGGCTAAATCGACCAACATCACGTGTTCGGCCGATTCTTTTTCATCAAGACAAAGCTGATGAGCCAATTCGGTATCCTTTTTCTCATCACCAGTGCGGCGAAAAGTTCCTGCAATTGGATGTATCTCAGCCTGATTTCCTTGAATAAAAATCTGTTTTTCGGGCGAAGAGCCAAAAATGTGATAATCTCCACCATCAAAATAAAACAAATATGGCGATGGATTAATGCTCCTTAAAGCACGATAGACGTTGAAATCATCGCCTTCGTAATGCCTTGAAAAACGCCTTGATGGTACTATCTGAAAAACATCACCCCTCAAACAATGCTTTATACAACTCTTGATGATGTCTCTCATATTCTCATCCTCAATATTCGACGACTCAGAACTTGTTATCTTAAATGGTTTTGTCTCGGTGAGCGATTGCTTCTGAATCAAGTTACATATATTATCAATTCCGTTTTCAATAAAGCACGGTTCTTGACCTTCGGCGGCAAATGAATGTTCAAAAATATACAACTCGTCTTTGAAATGATTGATGGCAATGGTATAGCGATAGACACGGTATAAAATTTGGGGAATGGCTGTTTCATTGCTTTTGGCTTGTATTTCTATATCCTCAAAATACTCGGTAGAATCATATGTCATGTGTCCGAAAAGTCCAGTTGAAATAAACGGAAACTTTTTAGACGGGGCTTTAAAACTATTGGCAAAAGCTAATAATTTTTTAATTGCGAGTGAACGTTTTTTTAGTTTAAATCTTTCAATTGTACCATCGGGAAAAGACTGAGTTACAAAGTCATCATCAATCATAAAACAAGCCACAGGGTCAAAAGCAATATAACTAAAACCGCTGCTCGGAGAGTGGTAGTCTGAACTTTCTAATATGATAGAATTAGGAAATCTCTCCCTTATTTGTAAAAAAATATTTACTGGTGTAAGTGTATCGGATAAAATACGTTTATACTTATCCGTTAGAAAAAAATTTTTCATAAACAATTTTTTTTGAAAGAGTTGAAATCAATATTATGTACCATGAAATCATTTTTTATGATTATTAGTAATTATTTGCTATAAATATGTAATTGTAAGATTCTTGAAGGGTAATTGATTTATGATTAAAAAAAATGGTTATTTCACCCTAAGTACTATCAATTTCAGCTGTAAATACAAAACAATATGCTGTGGAAAACAGTAATATCGCATGATTATTGGTTTTTTTCTACCCAAAACCAATGCCTAAAAATTGAATCTTAAATAAATTATTATTACATTAAAACAAATATTAAATACTATGAAATTCTACGAAACGACTTCAACATTAAGAAATGCTACTTTTTATGTAGTAAAATCGGAGTTAATTGCCTGCGAATCATTGTGCGAACTTATTTCAAATTGGGGCTTTAGAGTTGTTGGAAAATCAACTAACTTGGGTGAAACAATAGAACAAGTTAGGATAAGAAAACCAAAGTATATAATTTTGGAAACTACAATTGGGGGTAAAAATGCCGTTAGCACAATCAACGAGATAAGACTTGAAAATCCGAATATTAAATTTATTTTGATATCTAATACAAAAGATTTGAGCCAGATATCAGAGTTTCTCTTAACAGATTCTTGTGGTTTTTTGAACTGCAACGATGGTATGAAAGAGCTCAAAGACTGTATAGTTAGCACTTCAACGGGCAACCTAAAATATTATGGTAATGGCTTTAAGGAACTTATTAAAAACTATGGAATAAATATGATAAATGAAGAAACAAAAAATAAGCTTAAAGAACTTACGAAACGAGAGAAGCAAATTTTACACTTGGTAGCTGACGGACATACCGCAGATGAGATTGCAGGTCAACTGGGTATTAGTTATTGGACTTTTGTCAATCATAAAGCAAATATTGTCAGAAAACTAAATTTAGATGGAGCAAAAACCCTTGTTAGATTTGGAATTTCGGTAAAATCTTTCTTGTAATTTACCTATTCAGGGTTTATTGATACATTTGTTTTCTTAAACCGATTATCTGTCAGACTGCGTAGAAAGGCTTCCAAGTCTTCGATATGCTTGCTATTCATTTTCAGAGGAGCCATGTTTACATGGCGGTTTTTGCTGTTGGGTACGTGCTTATCGGGTTCATTATAATATTCCAAAACCTCTTTAAGGGTTTTCATCGAACCATCGTGCATATAAGGGGCCGTAAGAGCTATATTCCGAAGATTGGGTGTCTCAAAAGCACCTATATTTGTGCTATCGTGTGTAACGGTAAATCGACCAATATCATTCTTATCTTTTCCATCAAACAAACCAATATTAAAAAACTCATCATTACCGAAATAGGGTTCTTTATGGCAAAAAACACAATTAGCATCATAAATAAACAATTCCATGCCTCTAACTTCGGCGGCATTTAAAGCATTTATGTCTCCAGCTATGTATTTATCATAAGCAGATTCGCTCGGTTGTAGTGTTCGCTGATAATCTCCCAATGCTTTTGCGAGTAGCTGTAACGATGGCTCAGAGTCAAAAACTGTCTTAAACGCTTTTTGATAGTATACACTTTGTGATAGCCTTTTTTCAGCTTCATCAAGCGGTAGCCCCATTTCTTTAGGGCTGGCAATTGGCCCAAGGGCTTGTTCTTCAAATGACTTGGCACGGCCATCCCAAAAAAAGTGTTTTTTATCAACCAAATACATAACAGAAGGCGTATTTCTTTCAGTATAATTATTGTTAACTCCAGGGCTTCGGCTACTTGTATCGGCAAATGCAAAATCGGGTATATGGCACGAAGCACAACTGACAGATTGGTCAATGGATAAAATTTTATCGTTAAATAGCACTTCTCCAAGCTCAACCGATGATGTAGGGATGCTCTCTGGTGATTCGTTGACAAATGCCGTTGAGATAACTGTCGATAGCCAAAATACTATGACAGAGATAATCTTAATTTTTTTCATGTTTATTAAACAGTAAAGTTTTAGAAAATCAATTTCTTTTTTGAGAAAATAACCAAGGTAAAAATTCTTCGACATACTGAATCTCATCCCAACAAATGTGTCCAACGCCTTTAAATTCAGTGTATTTAGGTACTCCACCACCACTTTTTAGGGTAGAAACCGTAAGACGGGCATACATTGCCGGTATCCATTCATCATCAGAGCCATGAAATGCCCAAATCGGGAAGTTTTTGATTGTATTAATCTCCTTGAGTCTATCTTTCTCGTTCCATTCATTAAAGCGTTTATAAGCCGAAATAGGCACAGCAGCGGCAAATGTTTTAGGAAACTTAATGATGGTTTCCCAAGTAGCCCAACCGCCGCTCGAAATACCGACGATATACCGACGGCTACCATCTATGCTATTTTCTTTTTCTACTTTTTTCATTACATCCAATACTGCTTTCATTGTTCGTGTATGTTCCTTACGTTCGTTTCCTAAAAAAGTAGAATCTTTGTAAGCGTGCTGTGGAATAAGAATAAAACAAGGATAATCGGCTCTTACTTTTGGGGTATTGAAGTACCAAATAAAATTTCGGAGTGATTCACGGTTATCGTTGCCTCGCTCACCTAAGCCATGTAAATAAAGTACAATCGGGTACTTTTTTGAGGGGTCATAATTGAGCGGTTTTATCAATCTATAAGGGAGTGATTCACCTTTTCGGTAGGTATGAATATACGCCGTAGATACTTCGTCGGGTTTATCGTATGGTGTACGATATGCCGTATTTGTCGGCGTTAGTCCATCTATGATACTCGAAGCGTATTGTTGCTTAGTTGTCTGAAAATCATTATCAAATACATTGCATTTTTCACAATCTGACTTCACAAATTCATTCCCTTCGGTTAGCTTCATGTAATTATTTAGTACCTCAATAGAGCCATTGGTGTACATATTCTTTGAGTTAGAGGCTATCAGGTTATCGGTTTCGGTCGGATTTATGACACTGCCCGTGCTTGGCGTTGTCTTTACTTCCTCAATCATAATTCCGATATGGTTGATATAATCAAATACCGCTCTCGACCCATCAAAGGTAAAACCATCATCGACCATATAACCAAATTGCTTAAAGCTATCTTTGGTATTATCGTTTAGCTTACAATTAGCCACTAAAGCGTTGGCTTCCACACTCAAATTGATATTTCCAATATATTTTTCTGTCCAGCGTTGCCAATTATTGCCGCCCTTTATCTGTGCAGCAGTTGGAATACCTTCAACGGGTACAACGGCATTGTTTTGTTTGATTCCATAGATGAGTACATTTCTGAAGCCCATTGATTCGGTATTCTTTTTACGGAAATCAATGATAGCCCTGTTTATATCAATATTAACCAAACCGAAGTTTTTGATTCCGCGTGTATTGGTCTTTATGGACTTAAATGCCGTTTGATTAGAAACATTTTTAAAAAGCGATGTATCAGCTCTCATTCTATCCATTTTAGGCTTATACCTCGGAAATTCAAAAATCGTAGGCAAAGAATAAGATTGATGTTTGGCATTTTTTACACCCAATGGATTTTCACCCCTTAAAACTACCCCATCGTAGAGCATAATGGTGTTTTTGAAAATATATGTGCCAACTGGGAAGAATAATACTCCACCACCGTTTTTTGATATAGTTTCCATTGTTTGATGAAATACTACTGAATCAACGGCATTTTCACGCCCTAATAAACCCTTAACTTTGGTTACGTTAGTTACATTATTCCAAGCTATTGCATTAGACCAATGATTGGCTTCGGTGATAGGATTAACCTGCGGCTCTCGTTGTCCGAACAAATCGAACGATAGACTTACATAAAACACTATTAATTGAGCAACTATTAACTTTTTCATAGTTTTATTTATTTTTAGATTAAATTATACTAATTCGGCCTCCATTTGAGGTATTGCGTAGGTGTTCTTAGAATAGAGCAACTCTTTTTCTCCGAAAAGACGTTCGGCTGTTATGCCTCTTAATTCACATTCGGCGATTAGTTTATTTGAAGCGACAATGGGGTGCGATTCTTCGGTATATCTGATACTGCTGATAAATTCGAGCCATGGCTCCATACCCATCGCATAGACATATACTTCCTGAGGATTGAATGTATTGACAATCTGACGCCCTCTTTCATAATTTGAACCAGCCAAACGCCTTGAATGGTCTTTATCTCGTGAAATATCTTCGGTCAGAAGTGGGCCATAAAGCCACGTCAGAGGGGCACCATCACATTCCATTCCTAAAAGCAATACATCGACATCACCGACGGCTTCGTGGATATGTTCGTATAATTTATTCTCGACATTACAAGAGTCGGCTACGAACAAAATTTTAAAACCGCCACTTTCGACATGATAACAAAGCTTTGAAAGGATATTGAGATCGCAATGTTCGCCAATAAATGGAATACCTGTAACTTGACAATCATTGAAACTAAGCGTTTCCATTTCGTCCATTTCGATGACATTCTTAAAGCCTAACTTATTGAACATCAACTTTAGATTAGGGTCTTGCATTGAACCAGTTGTAGAACGAGGAACAATGATATTTTTTACTTTATGACGAAGTGGTAACAAAGTTTCAAAAAGTACGTGATCTTGGTGATTATGAGTCAGTAAAATATAGTCAATTGTTTCGGGCAAATCCATATCTGAAAAACGAGCAACATCGTGATCATACCCATAATAACTAATGATTGGGTCAACTAAAATTGACGTATCTTTGGTTTCAACCAAAATAGCAGCATGTCCAAAATATCGCATTCTGATTTTATCTCCAGTGTATTTCTGGTAAGCTGGCGGTGCTTGGTCGGTAAAAAATGTATCAAACACAGTCTCTTGGTCAGGCGTGAGTTCAATAAACGACTTGATGTATTCAAGCGATCGGGGAGTCCGTTTCATTTTACTTACCTCATCAATAAAATTATGGCGAAAAGGTATCGGTAAGTGCAAAACCTCAGCATCGTCAACTCGCGGTGTACTTAACACAAACGGGCGTTCATCATTTTCGGTAATCCACATGGCTATGCTTTGCGAACCTTCGTTATAATATTTACTTCTGTAAAGTAAAGACTCAAAGAATCGAAAGGAAGCATTACTGTTAAGGTCATAAACTAACTCGACGAATCCTTTCAATGGCTCAGGAACTTTCGCGTAAAGTGGCTCTAACGAAAAACCTTTAGGGTGTTGTTTTAATAGTGTATCTAACTCCTTCACGGCATCCGAAAACTTGATTAGTTCTATTCGGTTTTCAACGGTTTCGTACTTTAATTTTTTTACCAAATCAACCCTATCAATCGAAATATCCATGAATGGGCCACCGAGCATTTTAGGGTTTTTTACGGCGGCCGCATGTATCTGAGGAGCTTGAATATAAGAATTCATGATTTTTAGGTGTCGGCCTGTGATATTCATTGCCGCTGTTGCGGGCGAAATAAGATGAGCCCAAGCATACCACTGGTCAACTAATGGTTCAATAACTACATTGGGTTTGAGATAGAGTTTTGGATTTTTCATTTTTTTTGAGTTTAATACGCTTTTTCTTAATTAAAATTAGATAATCGTTCGGTAATACTTTCAAACAAATACTTTGTTTGTTTATAGATAAAAAAGTGTTTTCCCGATAATACTTTTACATCTACATTGGCGGTTGTTTCTTCCTGCCATCGATAAGCTTCTTGGATAGTTATCTTTTCTTCCGAGCCAATAAAAACATCAATTGGTGTCGGCAGATTGGCTTTCTGATAATGGTTGTAGGTTTCGATGGCTTGAAAATCAGCTCTTAGAATCGGCTCAAAAAAATTCATCAATTCATCGTCTTTCAAAACTTCTTCTGGGCTACCATCTAACTCTCTGATTTTTTCGATGAACTCGTTTTTAGGCATCAAATATCGCTTTTTCCGCTCAGGGTCAACGACTGATGGTGCAGCTCGACCACTCAGAAATAAGTGTAATGGTGGTGGATGATTTTTTTCGGAGAGCCTTTCGGTTAGTTTCAGGCCTAATAATGCCCCCATACTATGCCCATAAATTGCGTAAGGTTCAGACAATCGGCCTGCTATTTGAGTATAATAATCTTCTACCATTGGCGGAATATCCGTTAGAAGATTTTCTCTTATACGCCTCCCTCTCCCTGGTAGTTCGATGGGTATTAGATTAATAAAACTTGGTTTGAAAACATTGAAAATTTGGTAGGAGTAGGCACTCCCTCCCGCAAAAGGAAGGCAAAAAAGGTTAATCTTTTCCATAGCTTTATTAGTTGTATTGAAGCGAAAGTTTAGGTATTTTAACGACAGAACTTATCTCCGTGGCAGTGCCAAAATCAAATTTTATGAGCCTATCTGCCACATGAAAGTAATTATCATCGTGCGAAACTGCGATGATTGTTTTACCGAAGGCTTTGAATATCGGCAGTAATTCTTGATAAAAATAAGCCCTAAATTCGGGGTCTTGCTCAGCAGCCCATTCGTCCAAAACTAAAATTGGTCGGTTTTCGAGTAGAGCATATATCATTGCCAATCGTTTCTGTTGCCCTTTTGAAAGGCGAGTAGATATCGAACCATCCATCTTTTCGTGCGAAATAACATCTTCCATTTTCATCAGATAAATGTATTTCATGAGTTCTCGATTCTGATTATTTAAAACAAAACGGTCGTAGTTTTCGCTAAATAGGTGCGGCGAAGTAAAAATGACAGATATGATATTTGATAAGTTTTGACCTTGAGCGAGAGCCGTTTCATCAAGCAAAATAGAGCCTTTTTGGGGGTCAAATAATCCAATCAATAAATTAATAAAGGTACTTTTACCACTACCATTACCACCCGTGATAAAAACAATTTCCCCCTTATTGACTGTAAGATTCAGTGGACCAACGCCAAATACTCTTTCGTGTTCTTGATTCGAATATTCATAAACAACATCTTTGAAACTAACTTTGCTGAAACTTTCGTATGTATTCTCTTCGAGTTTAGTGTTTTGTTCATGCGTGTTTTTCAAATCATCCGAAAACGCATTTATTCTACTTAGTCCGATTTTAGCGGTATTATAAAAAGGCAAAATACCAACTAAAATAGCAACAGGACGCATCAAATAGAGAATTGTGACTACAAAGGCAGTTATTTGTAATAAACTAAAAGCAAATATTTGTGGTAATACAAAAACGATGAGTGCAATAACCAAATACCAACTATAAGTACCGATTAGCTCATTGTCTGTATATCGATTTGAGGTAGTAATACTCAAGTTTTTGCTGGTTTCGAGATTCGATTTTAGGTATTCGTGATACAAATTATTATTTCGCTCATTACTCATTTTTATCTCCTTAAAACCATTCAACAAATCATTTAAGTATCGATAATAATCATCTTGTAGGTTACGTAATTGGCTCAAATCTTTTTCGATGTCTCGATTTCGGACTAAATAAATTACCAATAAACCTATCATTAGGGCTAAAACCGAAAAGGCATTAGCCGTAGAATTGATAAACATATAACCCACACCACAAATAATAATAATAGCCGAGTTGATGGCTTCAATAAATAATTCGGGGGCTCTGGCCAGTAGCCGCATATCCGAAATAACGGTATATACTTTTTCTGTGCCTATTTTTTCAAACGAACTGAGTGACGCATTTCTGATTTTTTGAATCAGCATCACTTCAAACTCAAACAACATACTATTGGTTATCTGAACCATGTATTTTCTAAAAATTCGATTGCTAACAAACGATAATACCAAGAGTCCGATAAAACCGATTGCCTCAAAACCTTTGATATAAGGCATTGGAGTACCCGAAATAGTATGATTGATAAAAATCAATATTCCACTATAAACAAAACTGTTTATGATGCCTAAAGACATGATAGCTATATAGAATAGCTTCGATTTACTTTTTAGTGCCTCTGCAAAATTCATGGTTTCAATAGTTTAAAGATTAAATGAACTCACTTGGTTGTTGATAGCCAGATGACGCTGTGTATTCGGAGACTGTATCATACAATCTAATAGCTCGAAATACTTCTCTACCAGAGCCTCTATGACCCACGGCTGAAATAACTCATTGCGATAATCGAGAGTCAGAACCATACAATTATGATACTCTTTGAAAGTAAAATTGAGGTTGAAAGTAGGAGTACCCACTGATAAATGGTTTGGGAAATAGGTTTCTTCTGATAATATTTCTTGGTCAGAATCATTATTGATGAGATGTAGAAATATCGAACCAAGGGCATCAATCGAAATATCGTTATCGGCCAATATTTTTTCAAAAGGATAAAAACGATGCTCATATACTTCAAGCATTTCAGCATTTGATTGCTGAATAAATTTCGTGACCGAATCTTGGTTATTTACCGTATGCTTAATGAGCAAAGTATCCAAGAGCCAGCCAAAAATTGAGTCAAGTTGCTTATTTCCTCTCAGGCTAACTGGAGTGCCGATGAAAACTTCAGTTTGCTGGGTATAAGCATTGACCAAAAGAGCCAAACTACTCGAAAGCACACTCAACAAACTCGAATTCGTATTTTTTGATAACGCTTTAAGCCTAACGTAAAGCTCATCTTTGATTATAGTCTGATATGCCGCCCCATCTAAAGGCCTAACCGAAAAGACTTTTCCATAAATACTTTGTTTTGTATCGAAATCAATCGGTATAAAATGAGCGTCAACTTCGGCACTAATAAAATTACGGTAGGAATGAATATCTATTGCGTCTCTTTGGCACAATATTTCGCTAATGCTGCGTTCTGGTTTGATGTTTGTAACCTTATTTGCCCAAAATACTCTTTCATTTTCATTCGTTAATTGCGTGCTATGCCACGCCGCAAAATCATTGTATTGCGTAGAAGGACTTTCGATACTGACATTTTCGTCCGTACAGAACCCGTCATACAACTTCGTAAATTCATCTTTCAAGATAGCCAAAGACCAAGCATCAGAAATGACATGTTCAATCGTAAATGCAATACAATAATCAGCATTAGAAATTCTGAACAACTGCACCGCAAAAAGTGGTCCTATTTCCAAATCGAAAGGTTGATTGATTCGCTCTTGAGTCTGTTCTGAAATTAGTTTAAAGGGATTGTCAGAATAACGCACATCAATATACGACAAACTTTTCTTAAAGTTTTTACTCGGATGAATACGCTGTATAAAACGATTTTCTTTCCATTCGTAAGTGCTTCTTAGCAGCTCGTGTTTGCTCACCACTACATCAAGTGCATTATCAAAGGCTACTTTATTAAAATCTTGAATAGTAGTTTGAAGGTGCATATTAAATGCCAAACGATTCTTGGCGTATCGGTACTTTGTGAGCCAAACATTCTGCCCATGCGATACTTCATAAAAATCAGCATTTGGTAGAATGTCAATCGGATTGAGACTACCGCCCGAAGATTTTATTTCGGTGGCTAATTGGCTAATTGTTGGAGCTAAGAAAATTGTCTTCAATGGCAAGTCAATGTTCCATTTTTGACGAATTTTAGAAATAACTCTTATTGCTTTGAGCGAATGCCCACCAATCTTAAAGAAATTATCTTTTACAGAAATGTTTTCTCTTTGCAACTCTTGTTCCCAAATAGATTTTAAGTGAATCTCGGTTTCATCTGCAATTTCTTGGGCGGTGTTATGCTCAAAATCATTGACTAAACTACGCAATTTGATTTTATCAATTTTGCCATTGGGTGTTTGTGGGAAATTTTCAAGACAAATAACTTGCTCAGGGAGCATCCAAGTTGGCAAAGTACCTTCTAAGTGTTTTTGTAAGACACTTGCTTCGATTTCGGTCGATTGATAAAACAAAATGAGTTTTTTGTTTTCGTTTTCGCCTTCAATGATTGCTACAGCTTGCTCAACATGCGTGAGTTTCTCGGCTTTTTGCTCAATCTCACCCAATTCTATTCGGTAGCCTCTTAGCTTTATTTGACTGTCTTTTCGTCCTACACAAACCAGCTCACCTTGCCAATCCCAGAAACCTAAATCGCCAGTTCGATACATTTTCGAGTTTGTTTTTAGCGGATGACCGACAAACTTTTCTTGACTCAAATCTGGTCTTTGGTGATAGCCTCTGGCAAGTCCAGCACCCGATAAACAAATTTCGCCCAAAACACCAACAGGCTGTAAAGCATCTCCCACACCTAAAATATAAGCTTGACTATATTTCTTTGATTTGCCAATTTTCCTCGAATCTTGTAGGTTAATAATCCTAAAACCTGTACTATATGTCGTATCTTCGGTTGGCCCGTATAGATTCCTTACCTCCATAGCATGATACGGCAAATGCTCTTGTATAAATTTGCCGATTGGTTCGCCAGCCATATTCAAGACACTAATTTTAGATAAATCCACCTCAGACCGCAATAAGGTTTCGATAACCGATGGCACGGTATTAACCAAAAGTTTATTGGTTTTTGCCTTAGGTAAATAATCAATCAAACTCAACCCTGATTCTAATATCGAAATTGCTTTTCCTGATAATTGTGGGAAGAACAACTCATAAACCGAGAGGTCGAAATTGAGTGATGTAACCGCTACCAATACCTCAAAGTCGGCATACTTAAACTCTTCGACGCACCATTCTAAAAATGCTACCACATTACGATGTTCAATTTCTACACCTTTTGGTTGGCCCGTTGACCCAGACGTAAATAAAATATAAGCTAATTGGTCTGCTTTGATTTGTAACGGTAAATTTTCGCTACTGAAAGCCACCAGTTGGTCGCTATCTAAAATAATCTCTTCAACATTTCTAAAGCCATATTCTTGCAAAATACCTTCTTTTTCGACCACTATTTTAGAAATATGGGCGGTTTCGACAATATATTGCAGACGCTCAATCGGATAATTTCTATCAAGCGGCACATAAGCAGCACCCGCTTTCATAATACCCATGATTCCACCCAAAAGCCAATTGGTACGAGGGAGAAAAACCCCGACACGCTCTTCGGTGGTGATGTTTAAACTCACAAGTTTATGAGCGATTTGGTTCGAGCGTTCCCACAGATTTCGGAAAGTCCAAGATTCGGTACTATCGCTGATGGCAATATTTTCGGCATGAGTAATAGCCGTACTTTTTAGTATATCAATCAGGCTCTGCTCATTAGTAAATACTTCATTATTGCTTTCCGACCAAGACAAAATTTCTTGTTTTTCGTCTTGCCCCAAAAGTGCTATTTCGTTGATAGCTTGCGATGGATTACTGACAAAAGCATTGAGAATATTTTGTAAATGCCCTAGCATTCGCTCCATTCGCTGCTCATTGAAAAGCTGAGTATCGTAAGTACTAATAATTTTAAATTCATTATTAATAAACTGAACATCAATATCCCAATCAAATTTACTACTTACTGCCGAACCCCCAAACCTTCTGATTTCAATACCATTCATGGCGATATTAGCATCTTTTTGGGTTTCCGTATTTTGCATTGAAAGCATCACATCGAATAATACCGAACGGCTGGTATCTCGTTCGAGACCAAGCTCTTCAACCAAATTATCGAACGGATAAATTTGATGCTGATAAGCTTGAAGCGTTGTTTGTTTGATGTTTTCGAGAAGTTCGTATACATTCCAAACATCATTTATTTGTGTGCGTAACGCAAGCGTATTTACATAAAAACCAATTTGGTTTTCTAAATCAGTATTTTCTCTTCCTGCAATTGGGCATCCAACAATGAGGTCATTTTCCGAGGTATAACGGTACAACAACACTTTTAAAGCTCCAAGCATGAGCATATACTCGCTTACTTGCATTGTTGTGGCAAAATTTCTAATATTTGTACTTAATTCATACCCTAAATTTAGAGAAACTTGTTTTCCAGCATAACTTTTTGTGAGTGTTCGCTCACCATCTAAAGGGAGTTTTAGCACGGGTAACTCACCATCAAATTGCTCTAACCAATATTTTTGATGTATCGCAAAGCTATTGTTTTTGACTTCGTTTTGTTCCCAAGCTGCATAATCTTTATATTGAATTCGCAATGGTTGTCTTTCATTTTCGATACTGTTTAATAAATTATTGTAAGTATCGAAAGTTTCGCTGACCATAACATCCATTGATGTACCATCACTGATGATATGGTGCATTACAATCGCAATTACTCTTTTTGTGGCATTCAATTGCCAAATTTTCACTTTTAGAAGCTCGCCCGATGACAAATCAAAGATTGTTTTTGAAAAATCATACACTTGTTTTTCGATTTCTGCTGGTGATAAATCTGAGGCAATCTGATGCTCAACTCCAAACGAACACGAAGTAATTGGTAGTATTCTTTGTCTGATTTCACCTTTTTCTTCATCAAATTGTGTCCTTAAAATCTCGTGACGTTCGACCAACTGTTGCCAAGCTGCTGCAAAAAATTGTTCATCTAATTCTCCAACGATTTCACACGCAAAAGCCATATTATAAGCAAAGTTGTTGGGGTCTAATTTTTGTAAGAGCCACATACGCTTTTGGGCAGAAGATACAGGATAACTTTCCTGTGGTTCGACTGTTCCGATATTTTTATAATTGTTTATCTGCTTATTTTGGAGACAATTTGCCAATTCTCGGATAGTTGGGAATTGAAAAACTTCAAATATTTCTAATTTAAGGCCCAGTTTTTTCCAAAGCTTTTGCACAAAACGGCTTGCTTTGAGCGAATGTCCGCCAGCTTCAAAGAAATTTTCGGTTGCCGAAACAGCTTCTTTCTCTAAAACTTCTTGCCAAACCTCAGCAATTTCGGCTTCGTATATGTTGGCAAAATACTGGTTTTCAATTTCTTCGATTATTTCTATTTGAGTAATTTTTTGGCGGTCAACCTTACCCGAAGTATTTACTGGTAGTTTGCCTTGATGCGTTAAATATCTCGGTACCATATAATTAGGCAAAAGTTGATGCAAACTCAATCTTAATGCCTCTCTGCTGATATGACCTTCATAAAACGCTACTAAATATTTTTCCTTTGCGTCGTTTTTGACAACCACCACTACATTTTCAACTCCTGTGATTTGCTGAATTATTTTTTCGATTTCCTCAATTTCAACACGATAACCTCTAATTTTTATCTGATTATCTCGGCGACCTAAGAACTCGACAGTTCCGTTGTTGTTCCATTTACCAAAATCACCACTTTTGTAGAGTCTTACGCCATTTTTATAGACAAATTTTTCGCTGGTTAGGTCGGCTTTTTGATAATATCCTTTAGCCAAACCATTGCCGCCGATGTAAATCTCGCCGCTAACACCGATAGGTTGAAGTTGTAAATCGTTGTTAAGAATATAAACCTGACGATTGGTCAGTGGTTTTCCGATGGTTATTTCATCATTTGATACTTCTGCATACGTTGCACAAACCGTCGATTCGGTTGGGCCATAAGTATTATAAACCTTTGTGTGACCTATTAAATTATTGATTTGTGAATGATGAAGCTCATCTCCACCACTTATGATTGCTCTAAGTTTGGCTTTTTGTAATTCGGCTTCCTTATTGATTTCAGAAAGAACCATCGGAGTGGTACTAAGTATTGTAGCCCCTTTACTGATTACATTTAATAAATCTTCAACGTCTTTTCCTCCGTTCTTGATAATTTCGACCTGTCCACCAACCAATAAAACAGGGAATATTTCTTCAATCGAAGTATCAAAAGATAATGATGCCTGCTGAATAAACTTATCGGCATCATTTACTTGAAAATATTCGCTAAAGCTCAATACATAATCAATCAAGGAAGCGTGGCTTATTTCAACACCTTTTGGAAGCCCAGTAGAACCCGACGTATAAAGCACATAAGCTGTATCTTGTGAATTGATATGAATATTGCTACTATTTTTATTGGTATTAATTACAACTCTATCAGTGATATTGATTAACAAAACATTGTCAATAGCGTTGTTTGAGGCAAGTAAATCATCGTTTAGTAAGACAGCATCAACATTAGCATCTTCAATCAAATATTGTATTCTTTCTTTCGGACTTTCAGGGTCGATTGGCACATAAAAAGCACCCGATTTGAGAATACCAACCAATCCGACAATCATATCAATACTACGGTTCATCAGAATACCTACGCCACACTCCCTATCAATGCCTTGCATTTTTAGATAATTGGCAACTTGATTCGATTTTTCCCAAAGTTCGGCATAAGTAATATACTCATTATCAAGTCTTAAAGCCACCTTTTCATGAAAGTTAAGACACGAAACACCAAGTGCATTGACCAAATTTTGAGCTGCCGAGCGATTGACAATCACCCCCTCTGACCAGCGAGTAAGCTGGCTTTGCTCTGTTGCATCAAGTATATTTATATCTTTGATTTTGGTTGATAAGCTTTGGGTAAAATGCCACAAAACATTTTCATAGTGCTTGAGCATTGCACTCATTTTGGCGTAACTAAACTGATTTTTATCGTAGTTTACTACAATCGTCAACTGGTTATTTTGCTGTTGAATATCAACATCCCAATCAAATTTATTAGTAACTTCTACACCGCCAAAACGACTGATTTCTAAATCATTTAGTTCGAGTTGGTCAATACTTTCACCAGCACTTTGAAAGGTAAGCATTACATTAAACAAAGATGCTTGGCTAAGACCTCCGTTTTTGGCAAGTTCGCCGATTAATTCATCATAAGGAAAATCTTGATTTTGATAGCCATCCAAGGTTATTTTCTTGATACTTTCGAGTAATTCTGAAAGAGAGTTTCCTGATGCAAATTTATTTCTAAATGCCAGTGTATTTACATAAAAACCGATTTGATGCTCTAAATCGGCGTGACTTCGACCTGCGGTTGCACACCCAATCGTGAAATCAGTATCGCCAGTATATTTATTCAATAATACATTCAGCCCCGCAAGAAATACCATATATTCACTGATTCCTAAATTTTGAGCAAGCTCTTTTATTGAATCAGCGGTTGCACTTTCTAAAGATAGAATTTGGGTTTCACCCTCTTTATTTTTTTGAGCATTTTGTTTGTCGGTAGGTAGCTTAATACTTGGAATTTCGCCCATAAATTGCCCCAACCAATAATTTTTTGAAGCAGTATTATGTGTAAGTTGCTCAATTTGCCATTCTGCATAATCTTTATACTGAATGGGAAGCTCGTTTTCTTCAATTTCTCTTGATTCAGACAAAGCATTATAAATATCGAAAACCTCTTTAATAATTACTCCGAGCGACACCCCATCGCTGATAATGTGGTGCATCACCAACGAGATAATTGATTGATTTTCGGCAACTTTAAAAACATTTACTTTCAATAAATTATCTTCTGAAAGGTTAAAAACAGTTTTTGATTCTTGATTGATTCGGTCTTCTAATTCGGTCTTTGAAAGGTTATCGACATGATTGAATGTTACTTGAAAATCCGATTCTTCAAAAGCTTTGATTTTTTGAAATAAACCTTCTTGATTCTGAACAAAATTGGTTCTCAAGATTTCGTGGCGTTTCACCAAACAGCTCCATGCTTGACAGAAATTTTCTTCATTAAGATTTCCTTTCAGTGTATAGGCAAATGCCATATTGTAAGCAAAATTATCGACTTGTGACTGTTGCAATAACCACATTCGGTATTGAGCTGACGATAATTGATAATATGGCTTATCTTGTGCTTTCGGAATAGAAATATACTGGTTGCTTTGAATATTTGAAACAATTTGGGCTAACTCTCGAACGGTAGAATATTGAAAAATATCTGAAAGCTCGACTTTGGCGTTTAGTTGTTTCCAGATGAGCTGTACTAAACGAGTCGCTTTGAGCGAATGCCCTCCCAGCTCAAAGAAATTATCAGTCACGCTGATTTCCTTGAGATTCAATACTTCTTTCCATACTTCTACTAACTGTTGCTCGGTTTGGTTTTGTGGTAATTCAAAACGCTCGTTCGCAATATTTTCAAGTGGTAATTCTTCAAGTTTCTTTTTATCAACTTTACCGTTAGCCGTGAGTGGCATTTCGCTAACAGTTACCCAATATTTCGGAATCATGTGCATAGGAAGCTGGCTTTGAAGAAATTTCTTTATCTCAATAGCCGTGCAATCATCAGTCGAAGTGTAATAAGCACACAGGTTTTTTTCGTTGGTTTCAGAAATAGCCAATACCACCACCTGCTTTACTTTCTCAAATCGTTGAATATTTACTTCAATTTCTCCAACTTCAACCCTAAATCCTCTGATTTTTAGTTGTCCATCTTTCCTGCCGACATACTCCAATAAGCCGTTTTCATTCCAATATACAATGTCACCTGTATTATAAAGCTTTTCGGTTGGGTTATAAGGGTTTATAATAAATTTGGTGGCCGTTAGCTCGGATTGATTCAAATATCCTCTGGCTAAGCCATCACCACCCACAAATAGCGTTCCTTCGATACCAATAGGAGTAAGAGCAAAATCGTCAGTCAGTACATAGGCCATCGAACCGTTGATAGGCTTCCCAATCGGAATATTATTATCAAATTTTTGAGTAACTGTATAACAAGCCGAAAACGTCGTATTTTCTGTTGGTCCATATCCGTTGCAAATAGCAATATGCGGATAGTTATCAAGCACTTGATTGATGTGATAGGTAGAAAGTTTATCGCCACCAACCAAAAGTTTTTGGAGATTGGCCAATACCGTAATATCAGTATCAACCATTTGATTGAAGAGAGCAACTGTCATCCACATTGTTGTTATCTCACGGCTTTCGATAGCTTGTTTTAAGCGAGCCGCACTCAATAATGTATCTTGCGAAACCAAATGAAGCTGCCCTCCATTCAAAAGCATTCCCCATATTTCAAACGTCGTGGCATCAAAAGTAATAGCACCAGAAAGTAAGAGTTTATCGCTTGCCTCGAATGCCACATAATCAGGGTTTTGTACTAATCTTACGATGCCTCTATGCTCAATCATTACACCTTTTGGTGTACCTGTCGAGCCTGAAGTGTACATAATATAGGCCAAGTTTTGAGCTGTAAGTCTCTTTTTCGGTGCTTCTGTGCTGTTATTATCAGCCAATAATTGAATATCAACAGCATAAATTGCGGTTTCAAAGATTTGATAGGCCAAATCAAAATGTTCAGAATCAGTGAGTAACACTTTTATATTCGCATCTTTGATGATAAAATCTAATCTGTCGATTGGAGACTTGGCATCTAATGGCACATATACACAACCAGCTTTGAGGGTGCCAAGCATACTCGCAATCATCCAAGTATTACGAGTCATCAGAATACCCACTCGGTCTTCGTTCTCAATTCTGTATTCATCTATAAGATGGGTGGCCAATTGATTGGCATAAATATCAAGTTGCTGATACGAAAACGAACCTGTTTCATCAATTACCGCCAAGCTATCGGGCGAAAGTGCAACTTGTTTTTCAAATAATGTTACAACATTATCTGTGTACGATTCTTGCTGACTTACTTTTCCCCATTCGAGCAATTTTGTTTGCTCTTGGTTTGAAACAAATGTCGTTTCAAAGACTTTAACAATAGAAGATTTGGTGAGTTTATCAATTAGTGTCAAAAAATGTGATAGCATTCGCTCCATTCTTTGCTCACTAAATAGAGATTTATCATAGTCGAAGGCTATGGTAATATCGCCATTTTCGGCATTTGAGCCGTGCATCCAAATATCAGCTTGACAAACGCTATATCCTGGGTCAAAAAATTCAACATCAAAACCCCAATTTGGTGCTTCGTAGTCGAGTGAATAATTATGCCAGCTAAAACCAGCCGAGAAAACAGGTGTGCGACTTTTGTCGGTATCGGCACCTAATTTTTCAACCAAAATATCGAATGGATACTGTTGATGAACTTGTGCGTCAATCACACTTTCTTTTACCAAATCAACAAGTTCATCGAAAGAAACATTAGTATTAAAAGTGGTTCGGATAGGTAATGTATTTACATAATTACCTATTTGATTATGTAAATCTGCGTGTTCACGACCCGCAATTGGGCTACCTATTACAACATCGGTCTGATTGGTGTATCGTGCCAGCATGGCCTTATATAACGCAACCATGATGATATAAACACTTCCGCCTTTTTGCTCGGCCAAACGATGAATCTGATTGCTCAGCTCAAGCCCAATAGTTTTTGTAATTTTCCCTCCTTCAAATAGTTTAACTGGCGGTCTTTGATAGTCAGTTTTTAGTTCTAAAACTGGTACTTGTTGAAGGTTTTGTATAAAATATTGTTCGTGTTTTAAAAATTCTTCCGATTGAAAAAGGTTATTTTGCCAAATAGTAAAGTCTTTATACTGTATTCTCAAGGCTTCCATTTCGGGGGTTTGTCCGAGAGAATACGCTTGATAAAAATCAAAAAGTTCTTTGATTAGGTTTTCGATTGACCAACCATCACAGATACAATGATGAACCACTAAAATAAAAATATAAGTATCATCAGCCAAGCGAATGGTTTCGAGTCTAATCAGAGGAATATTTCGCAAAATAAATGGCTTACTTACCTGCTGACTAACATAGTTGCTCAATGAATCTTGATTTTGAGAACGCCAGTCGTTTTGCTCAATTTTAAGTGTTACTTTACTGTAATCATGGATTTTCTGGTGCGGAACACCTTCAATGATATGAAAAGTAGTTCGCAAAACTTCGTGTCGGTCAATGATTTTATTGAATGCTTTTTCTAAGGCATCAATATTGACCTCACCTTTGAGCTTGCACACAAAAGGAATATTATATAAAGCTTTGTTGTCGTTTTGTTGCTCTTGCATCCAAAGTCTATACTGAGCGTGCGACAGTGGATAATACTCTTGTACAGGTGCAAGAGGTATTTGAATAGCTTTTTGTGGAAAATTTTGTGCTAAAAATTGTGCTAAAAATTGGATTGTAGGAGCATTGAAAAATTCTCTGAAATTTATATTAACTCCAAATTCGGCGTAAAATTTAGCTATCATTCGAGTCGCTTTTAGCGAATGGCCACCTAAATCAAAAAAGTTGGCTTCTACATCAACAACCTCTCGACCAAGCACTTCCGCCCAAATTTTAGCAATCAGTATCTCTTCGGTAGTTTGTGGTTTCTTACTTTCATCTATTACATTTTCTGTAATAAAGTTAGGTTCGGGCAAGATTTGTTTATTGATTTTTCCATTTACATTCAAAACAAATTTTTCGACTTTAATAAAGAAATCTGGCAACATATATTGCGGCAGTACATTAGATAAATCATGCTTAATATCAGCAGCAAAAAGGTGTTTTTTTGAAGTGTAATAAGCAACGATATACTTTTCCCCTTGATTTTCTTTCACCAAAACGATTGCCTCTTCTACGGCATTTATTTTCAACAAACACTGCTCTATTTCGTCTAATTCGATTCTAAAACCTCTGATTTTTACTTGGTGGTCGGTGCGACCCATGTATTCGAGCGAACCATCAGACAACCAACGCCCTAAGTCACCTGTACGGTATAATCTAATCGTTTGGTTATCTAATTGATATTCAATAAACTTTTCATTAGTTAGGTCTTGTCTTCCATGATACCCATCCGCAAGGTTTGCTCCACCAATATAAATTTCACCGATTAAACCCTTTGGTGTTAGCTCCTGATTAGTATCAAGTACAAATATTTGAGTATTAGATACAGGCTTTCCAATTGGTACTTTTGTGGGTATAACTTCGTCTTTTCCCGAAATTTGAAGGGCGGTTACAACGTGAGTTTCAGATGGGCCATAATGGTTATGTAGCTTTATTGAAGGATTTTTCTTTAGAAAATCGTATAACTGATTTCCGATGAGAAGCTGCTCGCCCGCTGTGATAATATTTTCGAGAGAATTGGTGGCAAGTGAGTCGCCAATTTCAACATCGAAAAGATTATTCAAAATCGAACACGGCATATAGATTGTCTGAATATCATGTTCGGCAATATATTTTCTTATGGCAACTAAATCTAATTTTTTGTCTTGTGATAAAACATGAAGCGAGCCTCCATAACACAAAGCAAAAAATACATCTTGTAACGAGACATCAAACCCAAAAGAAGCATATTGGAGGTAACGCTGTTGTGTTTCGATATTCGACTCTTGTCTTTGCCACTCCATTAGGTTAATTAGGGTGCTATGAGTTTGCAAAACACCCTTTGGAGTACCCGTTGAACCAGAAGTAAAAATAAAATATGAATAATCACTATGATTGATTGAAACATCAGGGTTTTCAGAAACTCCTGTCTGTAAATCCTTGATGTTAAGTATTTCTTTAGTATAATTTATCTCACTTGCTTTATAAGATAGCGACGCTTCACTCAAAATAACAAAAGGCTGAGCCGAATCAATGATAAAATCAAGTCGATTTTTAGGCAATTCACTATCGAGAAACAAATAGACACCACCAGCTTTTATGATGGCTAATATTGCTATAACCGATAATTCCGAGCGGTTTAATAGCACACCTACGGCTCTGTTTTGTGGTAATCCCATTGCCAAAAGATTATTAGCAACCGAATTTACCCTGATATTGAGTTCGTTGTAAGAAAAACTCTTTCCTTCAAACACTAAAGCTATCGTATCGGGCGTATTTAGAACTTGACGCTCAAAAACATTTATGATGTTTAATTCTGCCGATAAATGGGTATTCGTATCATTTTTTTCGATAATTAACTCTCTTCGTTCATTTTCAGAAATAATCTCAACTGCCCCGATTTTGCTTTCAAGGCTTTGATTGATAGCATTTAGCATTTCGGCCAAATGATTGGTGAATTGCTCAGCCTGAAAGTTTGTAAAAAAACCAATATTGTAACTTAGACCAATATTAATGCAATCGGAAAGCTTTACATTCAAAGCAAGCCCATTAGTTGCAAATTTTGATTGATTAAAATTGAGTTGAAATAAGCTGTGTTCTGGTTTAATACTATCATTGATTTGTCCAGAACCATTGATGATACCATCTATGTATTTTTCGGTCTGAATTACTTCTTCTTTTGTGGCGGTGATTGCCTCTTTTATTGTGTTTTCATTGATAAAAGCTTTTGAATAGAATAAGCCATTGGCACTTGCGATAGGCTCAGAATCAGAAAAATATACTTTTAGTAGTTGCTGATAAAAACACAATAACACCGTAAAAAGGGCTTTTTCGTTTCCTTTTGTCATTTGCATGAGCTTATCATGCGTTGGTTTTTCCAGATTCAGTTCGATACTTTTTGTATCGGTATCATTGGTATATGAAAGACCTTCATTTTTACCCAAAAACTTATTTGCCCAATAATCATTGACGATTCTTTCACGGGCAATTGATGTAGTATTATTCATCGGTACAGAAATTTAGAATAATTTATAGATAGGGAAAATGGCGTTTTAAAAGAAATCTATATCAAAATCTGATATGCTTTCGGTTGGTTGCAAAGAATCCATGAGTGCATCGTTTAGGTGAAGCTCCGCAATAATGGTTTGGGGATTTTCGATTACGATGTCAACCAATAGTTTGATTTTTTCAAACATTGCCGTTATGAAAGAATCTTTGAAAAGTTCAGTACTATATTCGATTGTCAGATTAAGGTGTTTTTCAATCTCTACAAAACCAAATATTAAGTCAAATCTACTTGTATCTAATTTTACTGGGCGTGGCGTTATTTTTAAACCTGTGATTTCGGACTGTGTAGAAAGCATCACCGAGCCAATGTTTTGGTGAGTGAGCATCACATCAAAAAGTGGATTTTTCCCTTTGCTTGTTTCTAAATTTAGCTCCTCCACTAATTTCTCAAATGGATAATTTTGATGCTCAAATGCCCCTAATACTACTTTTTTAGCTTTAATCAAGATATTGATAAACGACTCATTGGTAGAGAACTTTGTTCGGAGAGCCACCGTATTGGTATATAATCCGATTTGTTCTTCTAAGTCTTCATTTTGTCGCCCTGTAACCACCGTGCCAAGTGTAATATCGGTTTGTTTAGAATAATCGTTTAGCAAAATATCGACAATAGCCACCAACATCATGTATGAACTTACGCCTTCTTGCTGACATAAAAGTTGTAATTTACCGACAGTATCTTCGGAGAAAGTTTGGTTTTGGGTATTTCCTCCATAATTTCGCTTAGATAGTTGATGATAATCAGTCGGGAGTTGTAAGGCAACTGGGTTTTGAAATTGTTGAAGCCAATAGTTTCTCAATTTATTTTCGCTATCGCCCGCCAATAACTGGTTTTGCCAGTGAGCATAATCTTTATAATGGATTCGTAAAGGCTTTAGTTGAGCATCAACTTTATTATAAAAAGCCAAAATATCTCTAATCATAACTTCCATCGACCACCCATCGCTAATAATATGGTGCAATGTGAGTAAAAAGACATACTTCTGATTATCGACTTTTAGTAGTTTAGCTACAAACAATGGAGCAGCCGATAAATCAAACTCCCAATTTTTAAAGGCTTCAATCTGAGTATTGATTATTTGGTCTTTTTCAATAGCAGAAGAAACATCCTCAAATAGTACTTCAAACGCCATATTTTCGGCGGCTATTATTTCCTGAACGGGTTCTCCATCTACAATTTTAAAAGCCGTTCTTAGGCTTTCGTGTCGGCCGATGAGTTGACTAAAGCTATTACTGAATTTTTGAAAATCAAGACTACCTTCAAACTCATAGACATTCGGTACATTATAAATTGTTTTTGCTTCTGTAAACTGGTCAATTATCCACAGTCTTTTTTGAGCAAATGAGAGCGGATAAGTTGGTAGTTGGGGAAGAGCCTCAATCATTGTGTTTTCAACAGCTTTTTTACTTTTAACCAATACGGCCAACTCTTGAATAGTTGTATTAGAGAACAATTCGTTGAGTTCGACTTTTACTTTTAGGTCTTTGTAGATTCTTGAAACAACCTGAGTGGCTTTGAGGCTCTGTCCCCCAACTTGGAAAAAATTATCAATTATTCCAATTTCTGTTCTGTCTAAAACTTTTTCCCAGATACTTACGAGTGTATTCTCTATTTCATTGGTTGGAGCAATGTATTCCACCAATTTCTTCAACTCTTTTTTATCAACAATTGGTAGCAGTTTTCTATCAATTTTACCATTATTTGTCACAGGTAGTTCATCCATCTGCACTACCCAATTTGGTAGCATGTGATAAGGCAAGGTTTTTCCTAAAAAAGCTCTTATTTCATTGATTGTCAATGCACTATCGCCAACGACATAAGCAATAAGATATACATTTTCTTCGTCGTCTCGTTGAGCAACAATAGCAGTATTCGATATATTCGGATGTTTCAAGAGATTATTTTCAATCTCGGCAATCTCAACTCTGATGCCATTCAACTGCACTTGTTCATCAATTCTACCCAAATATTCAATCTCATTACCTTGATTCCAGAGTCCTAAGTCGCCTGTTTTATACAGCCAAGTTTCACTATGATTTCGTGCATAAGGATTTTTAGTAAACTTCTCGATGGTCAAATCTGGCTGATTGAGATACCCTACCGAAAGCCCGACACCCGTCACATAAATCTCGCCCATAACACCCATTGGTACTACCTCCAGACCTGAATTTAGTATCAATACCGTTGTGTTATGAAATGGTTTTCCGATTGGTACGCCTCTTTTTTGGTATTGTTGTTTTAGGTCTAAATCTATCTTGTGGAAAGTTGCTCCGATACAAGTTTCGGTTGGGCCATAGCCATTATAAAAATGCTTTGTTTGAGCATAAAAAAGGCTTTCATCAATTTTCGCAGCCTCGCCCGTAGAAATAATTGTTCTGAGTGAAGTTAAAGGGTTTCTATCAAAAATTTTGAGATAAGCGGGCGGTAAAATAGCCACCGAAACTTTCTCGGTTTCGATAGTTTCGGCCAATAATGATAAATTATGCTTTAGCGAATCGGCCGCTACAATTAAAGTTCCTCCCGCCAAAAACGCCATTAATATTTCAACTAAAGATGCATCAAAGCTATTAGATGCAAATTGTAATACAACATCTTCGGAGTTCAGACCCAAATAATCATTATGAAAAAGAATTCGGTCAATGATACTCACTTGTCTGATAAGTACGCCCTTTGGAATACCCGTTGTGCCTGAAGTGTGTATGACATAAGCAAGCTCTTGAGTTACAAAATTGGGTTTATTGTCAGTTAAAACTGCATCAAGTTGCAAATCAGTAGCAAATATTTTTCCAGCATAGTTTCCTATATTAAACAAAAAGTCTGACTGAGTAAGTAATACATTGGCTCGTGTATTCTCTAATATAAACTCGATTCGTTCTTGGGGATTTTTGGTGTCAATTGGTACATACACACCGCCTGCTTTTTGAATTGCAATAAAACAAATCACGGCTAAAGCCGAACGCTCATGCAAGACAGCAACAAAGTCATTGGGCTTTACTTCAAGTTCGGATTGTAGATAATGAGCAAAATCGTTGGTTATTTTATCAAGCTCGCCATAGGTCCACTGATTATTATTATCTACTAAAGCTACTTTTTTTGTATTTTCCCAAGCCATTTTCCGGAATAAATCCGCTATCGTTTGGCTGGTCGTGAAATTCTTAGTTGCACCCGTAGAGTGTGCCAATATAGCTGTTTTGGCTTGCTCCGTCAGAAGCGATAAATCTCGAATCAAAATATTTTCGTCTCCGATAACTTGTCCAACAAGGTTTTTAAAATGCTCCGAAAGATTAATCACCATTTCACGACTAAAAATCTGTTTATTCCAGTCGAATCTGAAGAATAATTCGTCGCCTATCGGAGCTATATTTACGTTAAAATTATAGTTTGTTTGGGCAAATCCCTCATAACCAATAACTTCCCATTGAGACTTTTGCAGAGTTACATCATTTCCGACGGATGCTTTCAATAGATTATTTACAGGGTAATTTTCAAAAACAAAAATATGGTTAATCAAATTTTGTTTGAGAGCCGTATTGGCTTGAATCTCAGCCAATGGAAAATAGTGATGAGGTTCGCATAAAAGAGCATTATCCTGCACTTTTTTTAATAAACCGACAAAACTATCTTTTTTGTCAAAATCAACTTTAACGGGAATAGTATTGATAAAAAGCCCCATGATACGCTCAACACCATCAATAACAACAGGACGCCCCGACACCACAGCACCAAAAACCGCTTGTTGCGAATCATTGTATTTGGCCAGAATCACACCCCACACAGTTTGCAAAACATTACTCATGGTTGAGTGATACTTTGAAGCTATTTTCTGAAGTTTGGCAACGGAGTCTTTATCTAAACTAAAAAGCAGGTCATCGTTTTGATAACCAACATCATTTCCTGTATTGGTCGATAAAGATGGTATTGACGAAACTTTCTTTACGCTATTTAGGTAATTATTCCAGTGATTTGAAGAAACCTTTTTATCTTGTTTTTCAAGCCACTTTATATACTTTCCATACTGAATAGGTTCAAGCAAATTTGGTTCTCTATTTTCGGTGATTGAGCTGTATATCTCATAAAATTCGTTGGAAAGTGCCGAAACACACCAGCCATCCATTAAAATATGGTGATAACTCCAAACAAAATCAAACACGTCGCTCTCGATTTTAATAATAGCTAAACGCATCAAGGCATCTTTATCTAATCTAAATGGTATATTTTTATCATTTTCCTTGTAAACTCTCGCCATCATTTCGGCATCGTCAGTAGCTGTTCCATCCAAGAATTTGAAATCAAACTCTCTTTCATTGAGTACAACCTGATATACTTGGTTTAATCCCTCTCTTACGAAAGCTGTTCGTAAAATATCATGGCGTTTTACCAAAACCTTGAAACTCTGCTGAACAGTTTCTGGGTCAAGAATACCTTTCAAACGATACGATACTTGGGTAAAATAGACCGTTGAATCGGGTTCTTTCATCGAATGAAAAAACATTCCTTCTTGCATAGGCGATAAGGAATATATGTCTTTAGTTTTGCTACGAGTTTGCATAATGAGTTGAAATAATGAGGCGTTTGTAGTAGAATATTATTCGTAAATCGTATTGATAAATTCTAATTCTTCAATACTCAAATCGGTTTGCCCAAAATCACTTGGGCTTAATTCTTCAGTTTCCTGCGTGGCACAGTGAACGATTACTTTCAAAAGATTATATTCAAATCTTTTCTTAAACAACTCGATAGTTTCAGGCGATAGAGATTCGGCATCGTATAAAATAGAGCATTCGAGTGCATCTTCAAATTGATTGACGATTACGTGTATTTTTTTGGATACCTTTTGATACTCTGTGCTTGCTTTCAAAGTGGATTTTTTATCAAGAATGAAATGAGGATTTTTAAGCGAACTATTATCTACATACGTAAGACCCCAGTTTGCTCTACGATAACTGGCCGCCTCTCCACTTGCAACTAAGAAATCTTCTAAAATCTCAAAGCCAATCCCTTCATTCGGAATATTATTGAGTATTTCTTTTGTACTTTTTATCTGCAAGGTCATTTTTTTATTTGCGTCATAGGGCAAATAAACAGGGTAGCATGAGGTGAAATTACCAATACCACGAACATCAGAATCGCCATGAAACGCAAATTTGCTCGATGTTTGCAACTCAAATGATTCGGTAGTGATACCAAAAATATCATTGAGCGACATACTGTAAGCAACAAGCAATAGCTGTTGGGTATTGGTTCTAAACATTTTATTGGCTTTTGGCAGCATATCATTCGTAATATCCTTTCCCATCGAAAACCCAACGGTGGCAGGTTTTGATGATATTTTTGCTTCGGCTTTCCATTTGGCCATTTCGACTTTAACGGCTTGTTTTTTCCAATAGCTAATTTCTTGTTGGACATCCTCGCCCTGTGAAAATAAAAATACTTGTTCTGTCCAGTTTTTAAAACTCGATTTTTTTACTAAATCTTTATTTCCAGAATAACTATTAGTAAAATCTGTGAGTAAAATACGCCAAGATTCTTCATCAAAAACTGCCATATGTGCATAAAAAACTATATAATCGTGGCTACTATCACGATATATTTCTGCCCAAAATAAGGGTTTTTCTGACATACTTTCGGTAGCGATTTGCCTTAAAGCTTCTAAAACAGCTGCCGAAATATTCGTTATATCACCTCGATTTTCGAGCGATACATTTTCACTTTTTTCTAAGCACTCTTGAAACAATTTGTTGTTTTCTACTCTAAAAACAATATTGAGAGCCTCGTTGGCTTGCTTGACAGCCCTCAATGCTTCGGTAGCTTTATCAATATCAATTGTTTGTGTTGATACAAATACTTTCGCTTGCACATAAGTACCTGTTAGATAATCGTTTGCAAGGGCTGATTTATACTGATTTGGGGTGATTGGCACGATACCCCAAGTATGGCTTTTTTCAATCAAGTTGATACTTCCTAAGAATACGGCTTGTTCGCTCAGAGTTGGGTTTTTAAAAATATCTTTTACTTCAAGTCTATAACCAGCCTTATGAATGCGGGCCGCAATCTGAATCGCTTTGATGGAATCGCCACCCATATCAAAAAAGTTACTGCTTACACCTATTTTTGTTGTACCCAATACATCGCCCCAAATTTCGGCCAATAAGATTTCGTTCGGACTCGTTGGCTCAATGAGTATGTTAGTATTCATCTCTATTGGGTCAGGCAATGCTTTGTGGTCAACCTTTTTGTTAGGCGTAAGCGGAAACGCATCCAAGCAAGTAATATAGGCTGGCACCATATATTCGGGCAGTAAACCTTTTAGATATTCTTTGAGTATATTTGTGTCTATATTTTCGTTGGTTGATACGTAAGCCGATAAATATTTTGCTCCAGTTGCATCTTCCCGTGCTTGCACAACCGCAAAGTTTATCGAATCATGGCTTAAAATTTTAGCTTCAATTTCTTCGAGCTCAATTCTAAAACCTCTGATTTTAACTTGAAAATCTTTACGACCCAAAAACTCAACATTACCTTCTGGTGTCCATCGACCAATATCACCCGTTAAATACATTCTTTCACTTGACCCAAAGGGGTTTGCAACAAATTTGGCGACTGTAAGCTCAGGACGATTGATATAACCACGAGCAATTCCAACACCCGCAACAACGATTTCGCCAACGACTCCAATAGGCAATGCTTTATGGTTATTATCAACAATATAGACGGCTGTGTTGGTCAGTGGGTGTCCGATTGTAATCGGTTGATTTCTGTTTAGTTCTGTGATTGTCGAACAAACTGCGTTTTCTGTTGGCCCGTATTCATTAAATAGTTGGGTTTGTGGTAGGGTATCAAAATGTAAATCTAACAAATCGTTATTCGTCGATTCACCCGCTACGGTCACAAACCTTAGAGCTTTCATTTCTTCTCCAAACGAATACAAAAGAGCTTTGTATTGTGAAGGCACTGCAATCATGGTTGTAACAGCATGATTTTTGATTTTAGAAATCAAGTATTGTGGGTCTGTTTTTTTACTTTCTTCGAGCATCACAACCGCTGCACCACTGATGAGTGAGGTAAATATATCTAAAACTGAACTATCAAACGAAAATGATGGCAACTGCAAACTCACATCATCGGGGCCAACATTGCAGTATTTTTTTCTATATACCAAACTATTTGCGATACTTCTATGCTCAATTGCCACACCCTTGGGATTGCCAGTTGAACCAGAAGTATAAATGATATAAGCTAAATTCTGTGGCTCTGCTAAAGCATACACTGGATGAGACGTGTTTTTGTCAAAATCAAACTGTAAATCAATCGCAAAGAGGCTACCATCAAAATAGTCAATCTCAAAAAGATAGTCCGATTTTGTTATTAAAAGTTTAGGGGCGGCATCGGCCAATATATATTTTTTTCGTTCTTCGGGGTAAGCTGGGTCAATCGGGATATAGGCCGCACCTACTTTCATAATCGCCATCATGGTCACAATTAGCATTTCCGAACGCTCCATCATAATTCCAACACGGTCTTCATTTTTTAGTCCATAGTCTTCAACCAATATTTTTGCGAGCTGATTAGAGGCTTCGTCGAGTTCGGTATATGTGAGCGTATTATCATTAAAAATAACAGCTTTTCTGTTGGAAGTTTGGACAACCTGCTTTCTAAAAAGGTTGACAATAGTTGCTTCTGACTCATTCTGAAAGAAATTTTCGTTTCTTGAATTAAAATTTTCAACTACTTCTATTTCTTCTGACGATGATAATAGGCTGATATTCTTTATAACTTTTGTAGTATCACTAAAATTCTGTAAAACATTTACCCAATGCCCAATGAAGGCATCAAGCTGAGTTTGAGTGATGAAACCATCGTTAAACTTACAAACTATTGCGGTTTGGCTTGTCGAAAATTGAACGCTGATATTTAAGTCAAATCCATCGTTGATTGTTGCTTCATGAATTCCTGCAAAAGAAAATAGCATATTAGATTTACCGAAGTTATCGTTATATTCATTTCTGATAAATTCTATTGGGAAACTTTGAGACTCATAAGATGATTTAATCGTATGCTGAATAATTCCGAGTTGGTCTTTAATCGTTTTTTCATCATCAATACCAAATGCCAACGGAATAGTTTGGTTTTCTTGATTTTCGGATGATTGATTTCTTTGAAAAAGTGGGGTATTTATAACCACATTACGGTTGTTTTCGTAGGCTCTGACTACCACTCCGAGTGCAGTCAACAAGCACACAAAGGCTGCATTTGGGTTTCCTCCGCTAAGTTTTTGGATAATTTCATGGGTGTTTTGGGGCAGAACAAAAGCCATTTCCGAAAACAAACCGCTTTCTGACTTCTTTTGGCGATTCATCAAAAAGAATCCTTCTTCAAACAGAATAGATTGATTTTTCCAAAAATCGAACATTGGCTTATGAGCCTTATCTGTCAATAATATTTTATCAAACGTTTTCATTGTAAATTAGAAATTAAAGTTGAACGAACTTTCGAGTTCGAATACTGAATCTGAATTTTGGATATTACTAAGACTTAAATCTTGTATCTGAATAGCATGATTGCTCACTACTGCTTCAAAAATAATTTTCAAGCGACTGAGCATTAGTTCAATGGTTTCGGGCAGAAATAGGTCGCTGTTATATTCTAATGAAATGGCAAACTCATCTTGATTATCAAAAAACCTGAATGCCAATTCGTGCTTACTAAACATCGTTTTTAGTGGGTATTCGGTTACTTCTACGTCGGTCATTTGTGGAAGTATTTCTAGTGCCGAAGCCACCGAAATAAGCTCAACTAAGACATCAAAAAGAGGCGAACGTGCAAAGTCTTTTTTCAGCCCCAAATCAGAGGTGATTTTATCAAAAGGGTATTGCTGATGTTTGTAGGCTTCTAAAGTGCTTTTTTTAGTTTTATATAAAAGTGTTTCAAATGTTTCGTTGGTATCAAATTTTGTCCGAAGCGGTAGAGTATTGATATAGAATCCGATTTGATTTTCTAAGTCTGGATGGTCACGTCCTGCAACCGTCGTACCAACTATAATATCGGTGGCTTCGGTGTAGCGATGAAGTAATAAATAAACCCCCGTTAAACCGACCATAAAAGGGCTTGCTCCGTACTTTTTGGCAATTTCTCGCACACCCTCGGTAATCTCCGTGCTAAATACCTCATAAACAACATCTCCGCCGTAACTTTGAGCCGATTTTCGAGAAAAATCAAGTGGTAAATCAACCGAATTTTTGTACTGTTCTAATTGGTTTTGCCAATAATCTTTGTCTTCTGTGGTACTTTGTTGCTGCCATGCTGCAAAATCTTTATAATGGATTCGTAGCGGAGTAGCAGATGGTTGCAGCTTACGATTAAAAGTATTGTATGTATTGATGATTTCTTTCGTAATAATCTCTTTCGACCAAGCATCACAAATGATATGGTGCATTGATAGTACAAATAAATGTTTTTGGTTACTGGTCTTAATTACCGAAACTCTGATTAGTGAATCTTTTTCTAAATCAAAAACAACCCTTGAATGTCGGTCGAGTTCCTCTTTTGCCAGTTTCTCGGCATTGCTTGTTTCTGAAAAATCAATGTAATCAAAGACAAATTTATTATCTGTTACCTCTCTAACGACTTGATAGGGCGAACCTTCGATGGTTTTAAAATTGGTACGTAAAATTTCATGGCGACTAATGATATATAGAAAAGTCTTTTGAAAAGCATCAATATTTAGGTTTCCTATAAGATTATAAGCAGTCAGAACGTTGTATGCCAAATCGCCACCTTCCAACTGATGAGCCAGCCAAACCCTTTTTTGAGCATGAGATAACGGATAATAATCTTGCTTTTTAAATGGTTGAATTATATCTATCGAAGCTCTTCCCTGTGACTCAATAAAAGTGGACATTTGAGACAACGTTGGGTAAACGAATACATCATTGAGTTTTAGTTTTACGCCCATTTCTTTGTATATTTTTGATATAAGACGTGTCGCTTTAAGACTATGCCCTCCTAAATCAAAGAAATTATCGGATCTTGATACATCAGTTTTATTGATAACCTCTGTCCAGATTTTAGATAGTGTTTTTTCGGTATCAGTACAAGGCATTTCATCGTGTCCACTACTAATCTCGACGGGTATTGGTAGTTTTTTCTTATCTATTTTACCATTTAGTGTGAGTGGAAGTTGCTGCATAACTACCAAATGAGTAGGAAGCATATAAGTTGGGAGAAACATCGACCCAAAATCTCTGATTGATTGAAGGTTAAAGTTTTTATCATCCGCCACAACGTAAGCAACAAGCTGCACACTCGAATCGGCCTTAACGACATTTACACAAACCTGTGTTACTGCCTCGATTTTATTAATTACGGCTTCAATTTCTGATAATTCTACTCTGATACCTCGAATCTGAACTTGCTCGTCGGCTCTGCCTATGTATTCTAAGTTTCCCTCAAAATTCCATCGTCCTAAATCTCCAGTACGATACAAAAACTTATCATTAGTATTTTTAGAAAATGGATTTGGGATAAACTTCTGCTCAGTAAGCTGGCTTTGGTTGAGATAACCAACTGAAAGCCCTATACCCGACACACAGATTTCGCCAATATGCCCGATAGGCATTTGTTGATTAGTATCGCTCAAAACAAAAATCTGAGCATTGGCAAAGGGTTTTCCTATCGGAATTGCTCCGTAAAGCTGGTAAAACTTTGTTTTTTCGGTGTCAACTTTATAAAAACTCGCACCTATACAACTTTCGGTTGGGCCATAGCCATTAAAAATATCAATGGTTTCGGCTAAACGAACACTCACTTCTAAACTTGCAGCTTCACCAGTAGAGATAATTCTTTTCAGAGATGAAAACTTCAATCCATCGAAAGCCTGCAAAAAAGCAGGTGGGAAAATGGCCGTTGTAACATTATTTTTTTCAATATAATCGTATAAAACTGGAATATTAAACTTTGTTTGGCTATCGACAATCACAAGGCTTCCACCGACGAATAACGACATCAGTATCTCGATGATTGATGCGTCGAAACCGTGCGAAGCAAACTGTAAAATGGTATCTTCATTATTGAGAGATAGGTATTCGTTATGAAACAAAACCTGATTAACGATACTTTCGTGCTTGATTAAAACACCTTTTGGATTTCCAGTTGAGCCAGATGTATAAATCACATAGGCCAAATCAGTTCCATGAATGACTACTTTCGGCCGAGTGATAGCACTTAAAGCTATTGCTTGCTTATCGGCCGAAAGACTTATTATCTTAGCATTTGAGCAATTAACTCCTCTGTTTTTATCAAATATAAAGGCTTTTACTGCCGAATCTTGAATGATAAACTCAGCACGACCTTTGGGCATATCTTGGTCAATCGGCACATAGACCGCTCCAATTTTAAGGATTCCCAAAAGATTAATAACCGATTGCAGCGAACGCTCAACCATTGATGCAACAAAATCTCCGTGTTTGACTCCATTTGTAAGCAAAAAATTAGCTAACTGATTACTTCGGTTTTCGAGTTCTTCGTAAGACAACATTTTTTCGTCTTCGATGACTGCAATATGTTCAGGAAAACAATTGACCGAAGAGTTAAAATGCTCAAGGATTGTTTGCTTATATGAGTAAAATATTTCGGTTTTATTAAAAGATGACAATAACTGTTTTTCATCTTCTGAAAGCAATACTAAACTATCTACCAAAGTAAATTCTTGGTCAATTACCTGATTGATAATGCCCTGAAAGTGATGAGCTATATTTTCGATTAGTTTGTGTTCATACGCATTTTCATTGAAATCAAGACTAATAATTGTTTCTTTTTGGGGTATTATATTGATATTAAAATCATAATTGGTGATAGCGTAGTGGCCAGATGCCGAAACACTGAAAGTATCAGCATTATCTGCTTGCTGAGCAGCTGGGGCATTCTCAAATGCTACGATATGGTCAAATAAATTTTGTTTTAGTTGGTGGGTCGCTTGGATTTCGGTAAGAGAATAATACTCAAACACCTCTCGTTCGATGGCTTCGTAATGTACTTTTTGTAATAATGTGCTAAAGGGCATATTACTATCATAAGCAACTCTAACTGGCACCGTATTGATAAACAACCCTACAATTTCTTCTACTCCAGCCAATTGGGCTGGCCTGCCCGAAACCACTAAACCAAATACAATATCTCTTGTATTATTATATTTTGATACGATTACTCCCCAAATGGTCTGCATCAAAACGCCAAAAGTTACTTTGCAACGTATCGCCAAGTTTTTCAGTTTTTCAGTTTTTTGAGCATCAATACTAAACCTGATTTTCTTGAAAGACTTATCTTGCGTAGCCAATAACTTTAGTTTTGGCAATGAAGCAGGGGTTTCAAAGGTATTCAAATAATTTCCCCAAAAACTACTGGCTTCTAATGTATTTTGCTTTTGCAACCATTGTATATATGCTTCATATTGTGTGGTGTCCGAGAGTAAAACATTCTTTCCGCTTTTGATTTGTGCGTAAATAGTTTCGTATTCTTGAAATAATATTGATACACTCCAAGCATCAATAATTGCGTGATGATAACTCCAAATAAACTCGAAAGACTCATCTTCGAGTTGTAAAACCGCAACTCTCATCAACGAATCTTTTGTTACATCAAAACCTCGGTTTTGGTCTTGGTTTTTGTAGAAATTCATAAAAGCCTCTCTTACTCGCAAACACCCTCTATTTCTAATATCTTCAAAATAGAATTCTGGTTCCCATTGTTTCAAAACAACTTGTAGGAGTTTATCTTCTTTTTTTCTACTGAAAACAGTACGGAGGCTGTCGTGTCGATGAAATAAAACCTTGAACGCCTCCTGTGCAATGGTTGGCTCGAAGTCTCCATTGATTCGGTAGCTCAATTGTCTGAAATAAATCTGTTCTGCTCCTCCTTCAAATGAAGAAAAAAGCATATTTTCTTGCATCGGCGATAACGTAAAGATATTCTTCACATTATTGATATGTAATGAGTTTATCACGGCTGTAAAAAGTTTAGGGGGTTTACTCAAACAATGAATTTAACTCGCTTTCGGAAAGCACTTCTGTAAATTTTACGGTATCATTTGCAGACTGAATGACGGTCATTGATGGTTGTTCGGCAAAGAGTTTTGAAGTACTATTGCTCACATTAGATTTTTCAAAATCATCAACAATTTCTGCAATCGTATTATTCTTCAGGATTGTACGAATAAAAACCTTGAAGCCTTTCTCTCGCAAACGAGCCGAAATCTGTACCGCCTTGATTGAGTCTATTCCTAAAGCCCAATAATCTTCCAAGGGGCTAAGTCGGTGGTTACAAATAATTTGAAACGAATCAATGAGTGCTTTTTCTAATGATTTTTGTTGTAAACTACTTGCCGCATCATTCTCCGATTTTCCCTGATTAGAGTTTTGTTTTTCGATGAGCTTTTTCTTGTCGATTTTACCATTAAATGTGAGTGGCATTTCACTAACAAACACAAAATCGTGTGGTATCATAAAGCTCGGTAATGAATCAATCAAGTACTTTTTTAGAGAAATCTTATCCAACTCATAGCTCGCTTTATAATACGCTACAAGTTTGCTGTTTATGTCATCGCATATAACAATTACGGCATCAATCGCTTCATACGATGCCAGCACTCTTTCTATTTCGATAAGTTCGATTCGGTAGCCATTGATTTTTACTTGTTCATCAACTCGCCCTCTCATTATATAACTACCGTCGGGTAATTTTTTGGCTAAATCGCCCGAAGCATACACTCGTCCATATTGGGCAATTTCCAAGGCAAGAAACTTTTTGTGTGTGAGTTCTCGATTATTTCGATACCCTCTTCCGACTCCTTTTCCACCAATAAACAATTCGCCTTCCTCTACTTCTTCAAAGTTTTCGTTTAAAATATAAATACTTGTATTGGCTATTGGTTTTCCGATGTGAATATCATCGGGGGAATCAATCAAAGCGACTGTACAACCAACTGTTGTTTCGGTTGGGCCATATTCATTATAAATCTGAATATTGGCATTAAGCTTTTTGAGTATCTCTACTTGGCTCGACATTAATTGCTCTCCACCCACTATCAGATGTTCGATATGCGTAGAATCGAAACCTAAATACGATAAAACATTAATATGAGAAGGCGTAAGTTTTATGGCATTTATATTTTTATTGCGTAAAAAAACTTCTTTCAAAGTATCTTCAATGTTATCATCATTCAAAATATAGATGGTATCACCTCTCAGTAATGTTGTGAATACGGGTGTTATTGATAAATCAAAAGATAACGATGTAAAGAATCCATAATTGTAGCTTTGGTTAGGCTTATAATAATAATTATTCGCCCATTCAAGGTAATTATTGAGGTTTTGATGTTCGATTTCAACTCCTTTCGGTTTCCCAGTAGAGCCAGAGGTATAAATAACGTAAGCCAAATCCGATTCTTCATTATTGATTTTTGGTGCTTCTGTTACCTGCCCAATTTTATCAATGACCCATACGTTTGAATGATGAGTAAAACCTATTTTTTTAATACTCAAAATTGCTTTCGGGTTGGCATCTTTTATAATCTCTTTGATTCTATTCTCTGGATAATTGGTATCAATCGGTAGAAAAGCCGCACCTGATTTCAATATTCCAAGCATACTCACAAGTGCCAGCTCGGAGCGTGGTATCAAGACCGCAACTACATCATTATTAGTAACTTTGTATTGCTCAAGCAATTGCTGAGCAATAGCATTTGCTTTATTGTTTAACTCTTGATAAGACAAACTTGACTTTAAGTCGATTATAGCAGTTTTTTGTGGTGTTTGCTCTACAATTTTCTCAAACTGTTGGATAAAGTTATTTACTTCCGTGTTTTTTGATGCCATTGCTTTATCAACGAACGGTTTTAGTTCCGATGAACCTGCTATCATGTCGTTAAGCGTATTGAGATACGTATCAAAAATATGATTTCTTTCGGTTTCAGAATAAAAATTGGGTTGATGTTTGAGGGTTATCGTTGGAGTTTTGCCCGTATTATTTACCATAAAATCAAATAGTGCATTGGTACTTTCAAAACTCCTAATTATGGCCTCCGTCGCTTGTGTTTCATCATGCGTACCATCATAAACGTGAAAATCGACGTAACTAAAATGGATGTCAAAAAGGCTTTCGCTATGAGAGTTTTTAGCAACTGCCTTTTGTATAAGATTTAGTGGCAGTTTATCATAAGTTTTTTGTTGAATAACTTGATTTGAAATAAGTTTCACCAAAGAAATACCATCAATATCATTAGGAATATTGACTTTTAAAGGGACAGTGTTTAAGAAACACCCTAAAACTTTATCGCTACCATCAATATCAGGTCTATTGTGCGAAACCAACCCAATCAAGACATCATTGTTTGATTGATCGTTGTGTTGTTTAATTGTATAACAAAAGGCCGCTAAATATACTTGACCAACTGGTACTTTTTGTTCTTGGGCAAATTCTACAATTTTTTGTTGAAGTACTTCGCCAATTTTTAGGCTATAATCTACTCCAGCCAGTTGCTGGGTAGATTTATCGAAACTCTTCATCGGTAATTTCGACGGCTTTGCTTTGGCAAGATGCTCTTTCCAATATTTAATGTTGGCATCATCAGATTTCACAATGGTTTGTTCGATTACATAATCTTTATACGATACATCTAATCTTTCGGGCTTGAAAGCAATGTCTTTTTTCAATTCAAAATATACATTACTGAGTTCGGTCATTAATGAGGCATTACTCCAACCATCAAGAATTGCGTGGTGAAAAATCCAAAGCAAACCAAACTCATCGGTACTTAGTTGATATATTTTTGCTCTGAATAGTCCCGATTTTTTAAGGTTAAATCCGATTTTTCTATCTCCCAAAATATACTCTTCGATAACCGAAATCTGTTGTTCTCTTGGAAAATCAGCTATGTTTTCAAATGAAATACGGATATTTTTATCGGTAAACTGGTGGACAATTTGCAATGGTTCTTCGCAAAGTGCAATATGAAAACTACTACGAAGAATCTCGTGTTTTTCAACCAAAAGTGCCAACGATTTTGTAAAAAGATTAAAATCAAAAGATTTATCTTTGAATTGATAGAAAAACTGGTCTTGGTAAATGCCTTTACCTTCGTCTAAAAGATTATGATAAACCATTCCTTTTTCGATTTCACTCATTGGGTAAATATCTTCGAGGTCGGTAGGAAGAGCTTGCTGAATCTGATAGTTTTTGAGTAAGTCAGACTTAAATTTCTCCATTTTTTCTACTGCTTCGATGAGTTTTGTATTTCGATAAGTCGTGTTTTTAACTTCCGAAACCAAAGCCGATAATGTACTAATATCTTGTTTTAAATAAACATCTTTTACTTCAAGTGCAATCATAAACTCTTTATTCAATGAGTTTATCAATCGAATTGCTTTGATTGAGTCGCCGCCTAATTGAAAAAAGTTTGAGGTTAGCTTTAAACTTGCTTTTTTTAGAATTTCTTCAAATATAGCTTTTACCTTAATCTCTGTTTCATTGTGGTGCTGCTCGTTCGTTTCTAATTCGTCGGCTTCTCCTGTGAGTTGTGGCTCAATTATTTTGGCGATTTGCTTTCTATCAACTTTGCCATTGGTATTAGTTGGCATTTGATCCAACTCAATCATATATGACGGAATCATATAACTCGGCAATATATTACTCAATGCCGAAACCCAATCATCATAATTAATTTTTTTAGCATATGATGTTACATAACAACCAACCAAGTTATTCTCTGAATCTGCATCTTTATGCAGTAAAACAACAACCTGTTCGACCCCAAAAACACCCATAATAGCTCGTTCAACTTCGCCTAATTCGATTCTATAACCACGTACTTTTACTTGATTATCTTGTCGGCCTAAGTATTCAATATTGTTATTTTCATTCCAACGGCCTAAGTCTCCACTTCGATAAATACGCCCAAAGTTTGGTACGTCCACAAATGCTTTGTTTGTTAAATCTGGCTTATTTACATACCCTTTGGCTAAGCCAACTCCTCCAATCCAGATTTCACCTTTTATACCTTTAGGTTTAAGTTCCATTCCTTCTCCTAAAACCCAAAGACTGATATTTTGTATAGGCTTACCGATTGGTATCACTTCTTCGCTACCTGTTGTTTCATAATAGCTCACATCGACAGATGCCTCAGTCGGGCCATACAAATTGTGCAACTTCGCCCGAACCATCTGAGAATGATGGCGTTTTACGGTTACAACACTCAGGGCTTCGCCACTCGTAAAAACTTGGCGGATAGTTCGTATTTTATTAGCTTCTAATTCTCCGATGCTTTCTAAAAACACTTGGTACATTCCTGGTACAAAGTGAAGCGTTGATATTGCATTTTTTTCAATTAAAGAAACCAAACGTTTAGGACTATAAATATCGTCTCGCTGACAAGTAACTAACTTACCACCATAGCTTAAAGTCATAAAAAACTCCCACACTGAAACATCAAACACATAAGGCGTTTTCTGTAATACAATATCTGTTTCATTGAAACCATAGGCATTTTTCATCCACTCAATACGATTTACGATACCACGATGAGCCAATTCCACACCCTTTGGCTTACCCGTTGAGCCAGATGTATATATTACATAGGCACTGTGTGTATTATCAAAAAGTGTTGTTGTACAACTAATCGCTTTTTCAATAACATCACTTTGGCAAACGATGTATTTGAGTGAACTTCTTATTTCGGTGATAGATTCAGCATCAGACACCATCAGTACTTTGAGGGATGAATCTTCTATAATATATTTTTTGCGTTCGGTAGGATAATTGGTATCAAGTGGCACATAGGCAGCTCCGCTTTTAAGTATTCCGTAAAGACACGCCACCATCCAACTCGAACGCTCAACGTGCATACCAATTTTTTCTCCGATTTGTACCTCACAATCTTCTCTAAGATAATTACCTATCTGATTCGACCATTCGTCTAATGCCTTATATGACCATTGTTTTTCACCTTCTACCAAAGCAATTGCATCGGGGGTTTGTTTTACTTGGTCGGCAAAAAGTGATACTAAAGTTGCTTGGTCAGCAAATATTTCTTCGGTCTGATTCAGCGATATGAGTTCCTCGGTTTCTTGTGTTGATAGGTAGTTTAATTTTGCAATTGGTGTAAGCGATTCGCTAACGGCAACTTCAATCAAATTGATAAAATGGTTTAGCATTTTATTAATTCTCTGTGCGGTATAAATTGAGCGGTCAAATTCGATACTAATTTCAGCCGTTTTATTGGATAATTCTTTCACAAAAAATGTCAAGTCAAATTTAGAGTTTTGCTCGTCTAACTCGTGAAGCGTAATTTCTACCCCCGACATCATAATTTTACTTTCGGTATTACTTGCTGCTTGATAATTAAAAAATACATCAAAGATGGGCGACCTACTCAAATCTCTTGAGGTAGTTATATCTTCAACCAACTTATCAAAAGGAAAATGTTGGTTAGAAAAGTCTTTGATTGTATTGCTTTTTACTTCTTCAAGCAAGTACTTAAATCCACCTTCTGGATTGATATTATTTCGTAGAGCAATGGTGTTGATGTAGAGTCCGATTTGGCTCTCTAAATCTGCATGGTTACGACCAGCTACGGGCGTACCCACGATTATATCTCGTTGCGAAGTATAATGATACAAAAGTGCATACAGATTTGAGAGTATTGTCATAAAAGCCGTAGCGTTATTTTCTCTCGAAAAACTTAGCACTTTTTCGTAAGTATCGGCTGAAATAAGTCCTCTTACTTGACCGCCCTCAAAAGTTCGGAGCGTAGGTCGGGCAAAATCGGCGGGTAAATCTAAAACTGGTAGCTCGCCTTCCAAACGCTTATGCCAATAATTTTTGGCAGTAGCTAAGACTGAATTACCCATCTGCTGCTGGTGCCAATATACATAATCTTTATACTGAATCGATAGTTTCGGTAATGAAACTGGCTTTTTTTGATTAAATTTATTGTAGATTTTTACTAATTCTTCAAATAATATTCTGATTGACCACTCATCGCTGATAATATGATGAATCGTGAGTATGATTGCATATTTATCTACACCCATTTTAATCAACGTACCTCTGATGAGTAAATCTTTTTCTAAATTAAAGGCCTTACTTTTCTGATGAATCAACAATTTATCCAACATACTGTTTTTTTCGTCCATGTCGGCAAAATCATGGAATTTAAGTTTGAAAGTACCTTCAGCGGCCTTTCTGATTACTTGCTGTGGATTTTCATCTACTTTAATGAAATTTGTTCTGAGTATTTCATGGCGATTAACGATATAATCGAAGGCATTACTCAGTATGTCTATATTGAGCCGACCGCTGAGATTAAAAGCAAACGAATTATTGTATGCAACTGTACCCGCTTGAAACTGACTCAAAACCCAAATTCGGTGTTGAGAGGTTGATAAGGCATACATCTTTTTTTCTTCTATTGGTTGAATTCCGTTAGTAAATGTAATTGGTAATATACTTTCGCTTTCTTTCTTACTTACTCTTCGCTTATCTACTAAATCAGATAATTGCTGAAGCGTAGGATTAGAGAAAAAATCCTCAAAATTTAGTGTTAATTTAAAGGTTTTATTGATACGATTTATTACTTGATTGGCCATCAACGAATGACCACCCAACTCGAAGAAATCATCTTCGGATTTGATGCTTTCACATTTTAGGGTATCTTTCCAAAAATTGGTAACTTGGCTAAATGATGATAAAGCACTCTCGACATAAGTAGCCAATTGTCGAAGTGTCGGAAAATCGAATATGTCTTCAAAGTCTATTCTTAGAGAATAGAATTTGTTGATTTTATTAATAACTTGAGTTGCATTGAGCGAGTTGCCTCCCAATTCAAAGAAATTGTCTTCTACACTTATTTGGGTGATATCTTTGAGGTGTTCTACCCAAAACTCAGCAATTTTTGATTCAAATACGGATGTATTTTCCTCTATCAAAATATTGATTGATTCGGGCTTATTGGTGTGGATTTTCGAAAGTTTTTTCGGTGTTTCACGAATCCAACATCTCACTTTTTCAAAGTTATAGGTAGGCAATTCGATTCTATATACTTCATCTAAATTAAAAAGTGGCTTCCAATTTATATCAAAACCTGCCTCATAAAAATCCTTAATTAGTTGATTGAAAGCCGAAAGCGATTGAGTAGGCTCTGAATATTGTAGAGTAGTAATATTATTGCTGAGACATGAGCGTATTTCTCTGCCGATAGGGCAATTAGGTAAGACCGATATAAAGATTGATTTATTACTACCTTCTTTCTCAAGTAAGCGTTGTACCCTTTCCTCAATGTTTTCAATAGGTGTGAATCTTTTTTCTTCAACTTGCCCAATAGCCTCATTGAGTGAACATTCTTCCTTGATTACATCTACAACTTTTTTACCAATGCCCACGCTTACAATATTATCAATGAGTACGCCTGAGGCTTCTAAGAGTTTATAAAAAGCGTATTGAAAGGCAAAAACCTTGACAATTTCGTTGGGCTTAGTGGCACATAATGCCAAACATTTATGATAATTTATATTAAAAACCTTAAATCTGTTGAATGTGTTGATGTCGGAATCTGCTATTTTAGCCACTTCGGCAAACACATAAATACATTTCTGAAGTTGAGATTGTACTACTGGTTCGGCATCAAGAGTTAATAATAATTTTGAAATCGAATCGGCTACACAAGCAAATCGGTATTTGTAGTGTTTACGGCCTGAAAGTAAAGTAAAACTAAGGTTATCGAGTGAAATCTGTGAATTTTTAGCTAAAAAATGTTTAAAATCAGCGATATTTCTTTTTAATCCATCGGCAGTTTTTGCACTTATGGCAAATATATTTTCTTCATATTGCGATTTTAAGACTTTGGTTTCGGGGGCTTCTTGTAAGATAACATGGGCGTTTGTTCCGCTCAAACCCATTGAGCTAACTGCCGCAATTCGTGGGGTATTGCCCGATTTTTCCCATTTTTTGTATCTATCGTTGACATAAACTATCGAATTTTCAAAATCAATTACTTTACTCGGCTCTTCAAAATTGATTGATGGAAACAATGATTGGTGTTTAAGTGCTAAGATAGCTTTTATTAAACCCGCCATGCCTGCTGCTATACGAGCATGGCCGATGTTTGACTTAATAGTCGATATCGGAATAAATTTCTTTTCTTGCGTATATGCTGAAAAAGCTAAATTTAGTCCACCCACTTCAATGCTATCGCCCAACTGAGTTCCCGAGCCATGAGCCTCAACGTAGCCAATTTGTGTTGGATTTAGGTTTGCTCTTTTCCATGCTTTTTGAATAACCTCCGCTTGGGCAATCGAATCTGGTGCGGTCATACTCGCTGCACGGTTTGCATTATTGTTGATTGCCGTAGCCTTGATTATTGCCTGAATATTATCATGGTCTTCGATAGCTCTTTCGAGTGGTTTTATTAATACACAAGCTACTACTTCGCCATTTGTCATGCCATTAGCTTGAGCAGAAAATGGCTTAGATTTTCCGTCAATTGAAGAAACATCAAAATCGTGTTCATTGCGAACTGGAAACAATTCAAGGTTTGCAGCACATACTAATGCTTGTTCGACATTCCCCAATACCACATCATTAACGGCATAGTGAAGTGCCACCAACGATGATGAACAAGAGGTATCAATCATTGATGCCCCTCCCGATAAATTAAAAATACGATTGATTCGGCTGGCGATAAATTCACTAATATTACCAGTCAGAAGTGTTGGAACAAATTCATCGGCGTGTTCATAATAATTAAGTTTAGTATCTGCCACAAATACACCCGTATTTGAGCCACTGAACTCATCAATACTATATCCTGCATTTTCGATGGTTTCATAGACCGTCTCCAATAAAATTCTTTGGTGAGGGTCCATCGTGATGGCTTCACCGAGAGAAATATTAAAGAGCGAATAATCAAACACATCAATTCCTTCGATAAACCCCTTCCGAGAATACTCCATATCTGGTTGAAGAGTTGTTTTCTTGACTCTTTCAGCCGATATTTCTCTTATACTATCTCTACCAATTTTTAGGTTGTCAAACAGCTGATTGATGTTTTGAGCATCAGGGAAGCGTCCTGCTACACCAATAATAGCAATATCCGTATTCATAATTTTAAAGTTTAAAGGGGTATCTCGTAGGATGTATTCTTTTTAAGCAAACACCATTTCTGCTTCTTCTTTTTCAAAAGAATGGATTGTTCGCTTAGTATAGTTATAGAGTTTATTATTACACCAGACAAAATTGACACCATTATCGGCGGCCCAATCTGTGGCTGAAAAAACATCTGGAAAAAAACCTTTACCATTGAAATTGGCACTGGTATTACAGATTACAGGTATATTACTGATTTCTTCATAACATTCGATTAGTTCCGCTACTACAGGGTTATCATTTTTATTGATTGTTTGTAAGCGAGCGGTATCATCTAAATGACAAACGGCTGGAATTTTACCGAGCCATTCGGGTTTTACGATGTGGTCAAAGAGCATGTATGGGTCGCTACTACCTGGCTCGAAAATACTTTTTGCTTTACTTTCAAGGCATATTGGCGATACTGGTCGATATGACTCTCGTTTTTTGGCATCGTTGAGCATATCTTTCATTTCGGGCGAATTAGCTGCTCCAATGATACTTCGGTTTCCCAGTGCTCTTGGCCCTAACTCGGCTTTTCCATTCAGAAAAACCACAGGTTGATTAAGTTCGTGTAATAAACGAGCTAATTCAGGAATCGTACACTCGCATTCTTCCCAACCTTCAGCAGCTTGATTATCAATTATTTCGGGGCCACTATAAACCGACCAATTCAGACTGATTTGGTTTTCTGCGTGATAAAGTGCCGAACAAGCCACTCCGATTGCACTCCCTGAATCGTTTGGAAATGGTGGAACATATACCTCATCAAATATGCCTGCATTACGGACTGCACTATTCCATTTGATGTTCAAGGCACAGCCACCCGCCATACAAAGATTGCGTGATGGTTTATTGATACGATTTATTTTTTTAGCGAGTTTTTCGACCAAGAGATTTTCTAAATATGCATGAATGGTACGCAAGACATCTTCGTCTGAGACATCTATTTCGGAAACTCTTTTCTTGAATTCGTTGGCAAAAATATTGGCAAAGCCCATTGGCTTATCGTAGTTTGATGTATAGATTTCATCAAAAATCGGAAAAAGTTCTTCTCTTACTTGCCCCAAAGCAATATAAGCCATTACTTTCCCTGCGGTTGATAAATTATCTTTCGCAAAACTTCCTTTGATTTTGAATGGACCGAAATGTTGTGAAAAAATGGTATATATATTACCTATCAAAAGGAAAATTGGCCCTAAATTCTCTACCTTCTTAGTTTCAGCATCAAAGAAATAAAGACGTGGATACATACCTCCATCCCACACTAAAACATACGAGCTTTCGCCTCGTTGGGCAAATAGACTCGTGCAATAAGCACTCATTATATGGTTTGTTACGTGTAAGTAACTTTCATAACTAAATGTTGAATTTCCAATTTTCAAACCCTCAAACTGCCATTTTTGAAGTACATCATCTTTCAAGTTTTTCTCTTCATAATACGCCACATTAAGCTGAAAAGGAACTCCATTATTAGTGGCTGATAGCTTATTCGAGCCTATTCCGATTTCTAATCTTGGCTGAATGGCTAAAGCATCTTTGTCATTTCCTCCCCATCCATCTACTGCAAAAATATCTACATCGGTCAATGAGTATCCATTTTGTTTTAGAACATCTTCGATTACATTTGTTTCGTCGATACCAGTATAACGTAGGTTATTATTGAGTTTTTCCATCTCAATGCTAAACTTTAGTTGACCGTCTTCGATGAGTGCGATTGCTCCATCATGGGTTAGTTTTAATCCGCAAATAATCATGGTTTTGAATAAATTTAGTGTTTAGAAATCTACTTCTTGAAATATAACTTGGGATTTTTTTTCAGTTTTGAAACTTCGTTTATCAATCAAATCTGCTAATTTTTTAATGCTTGGATTACTAAAAATATCGTGTATTTCGATAATATTTCCGAAAGCTTCATTGAATAACTGAAAAACTACTACAACCCGCACGGAATTGAGACCAACATCAAAAAGGTTGATATTAGTATCTATCTGCGATACTTTTAAGACTTTACTGATAATTTCTTCTATTGTTTTTTCAGTACTATTTTGAGCAATATTATTAATTACAACCAATGAGAGGCTCTTTCCTAATTCTGGTTTGAGGGCATTTCGATTGATTTTTCTATTGGGTGTCATTGGAAAATCTTTGAGCAAAACAAATTTCTTTGGCACCATATATTCTGGTAATTTAGCTCTCAAGTGTTTCATCAGACTTTCAACATTGGGTACTAAATCTGATGTTAGATATGCTATCAATTCTTTCTCGTAGTTTTCGTGTTCATTAAGCAATACCACCGACTGACGCACACCTATATACGAATTGAGATTTTCCTCTATTTCGGTTAGCTCAACTCGATAACCATTGATTTTTATTTGATAGTCTATCCTGCCCAAAAACTCAATCTCACCATCAGATGTCCATCGCCCTTTGTCGCCAGTGTGGTAAATAAGTTGCCCTTGAATGGCTTTGTGGTGTTTAAACTTTGACACTGTGAGTTCGGGCTTATTGAGATATCCGAGGGCTAACCCCTCGCCAGCTATACAGATTTCACCCCAAACACTCACACTACAAATATTATCATCGCTACTGATTACATAAATTTGAGTATTTGCAATTGGCTTACCGATAGTTTGTAAATCATTTTCAGACTCAATTTTCTTTATCATTGACCAAACCGTGGTTTCGGTTGGTCCGTACAAATTCCATAATGACTTATTACTTTTCAACAATTTTTCACCCAATTCTTTGCTCAATTTTTCGCCTCCACACAGTACATTTAGATTTTCATTTCCACCCCATTTTACATCCATCAACATCTGCCACAAACTCGGAGTGGCTTGCATGAAATTTGGTTGATAATGATTTAGCAGCGAAATCAATTTATTCGGGTCATTTATTTCTTTCTGATTAGCTAAAATTAACATTGCACCATTAAAAATTGGTAGAAAAAATTCTAAGACAGAAATATCGAATATATAGGTAGTAACTGCCAAAAGAGAGTCGTTGTCTTGAATACACAAAGATTCTTGCATACTCAATAAAAAATTACTAACCGCACTATGTTTGATTTCTACACCTTTGGGTTTTCCCGTTGAGCCAGAAGTGTACATCACATACATTCTGCTATCTTTTTCGACCGAAATATTTAGATTTTCAGTCGATGACCCTGAATCAAGTAAAGCTTCGATGTCTAATAATTGAAGGTCTGAAGAAATATCAAATGAAACATCGATATTTTTTATCAAGTATTTTATTTGGCTATCCTCAACTATGTAGGCAATCCTCTCGTTAGGTAAGTCTGTGGCTATGGGCAAATAAGCCGCTCCTGTTTTTAAAATTGCCAAAATGGCAATCAACATTTTTTCTGAACGCTCTATCTTGATTCCGACTAAATCATTTGGCAAAATACCAAAATCGTTCTTTAAGGTATGAGCTACCTTATTAGCAGCTTCGTTAAGCGAACGATAACTTAATGCTATTTCACCAAATTTTAAAGCTATTTTTTCTGGCGTTTTAGCAACCTGTTCTTCAAAGGCTTTATATGTTGTAGTATTTAAATCGTAATTGCGATTGGACCCTTCATTTACTGCTGCTAAAAGTTGAGATTCTGTTTCTGAACTATATTGTACTTTTTCGATGGTAGTGCTTGGCTTTTCGATGGCACGACTGACTAAATTAGAAAAATGCTCAGCAAAACGTTGAATTGTTGCAGATTCAAACAAGTCGGTGCAATACTCAAAAGTTAGCTCGAAAGATTCAGTTTGCTGCTCAATATATAAACTCAGGTCATATTTACTGATTTCTTCGGTGTGCTGATATGGCTCTATATTGATGTTTTTTGAAAAAGAAGTTAGCTCTTGCAAATGATTCTGAACCACCAATAGAATATCAAAAAGTGGTAACCTACCTAAATCACGAGTAATATTGAGAGCTCCAATGATGGCATCAAAAGAATAATTTTGATGATTATAAACCTGCAAAGTATGCTCTTTCACTTGGCTTATAAACTGCTGAATAGTTTTTTCTCCGTCGATATGATTACGAATACCTACAACATTGAGGAAAAGCCCTATTTGTGATTCTAAATCGTGGTGGTTTCGACCGCTCAACGGTGTACCGATGATTATATCTTTTTGGTTAGTGTATTTATTCAATAAAATAGTGAGCATTGCCTGAAAAAACATGAATGCTGTCGTACTTGTTTTTTCACAATATTGACCAATTTTTTTACTTAATTCTTTATCTAATTTTAAGGAATAAGTAGCACCTTTAAAGCTTTTAACCGCAGGACGTGGCTTATCGGTAGGTAGCTCAAGCGTTGGTAAGTCTCCCGAAAATTCTTTAAGCCAAAACTCTTTCGATAGCTCGGTATTTTGTTGATTTAATTGTTGGGTTTGCCATGCAACAAAATCTCGGTATTGAATAGATAATGGCTGTAAAACTGGCTTTTCATTATTAAGGAAAGCATTATACAATTGTCCTAATTCTTTGAAAAGAATATTCAAAGACCAACCATCGGCTACTAAATGATGTAATAAAAGTATTAAAACGTGTTCATCAGTATCTTTTTTCAAAAGCTTTACTCGCATCAATGAATCATTTTCGAGGTCGAAAATATATTTTTTTTCTGCTTCGATTTGCTGCTCAATACTTTGAGTATCTAACAAGCTGTTATCATATTCCCAAACAAAGTTTTTTTGCTGAGAAGCACTTACTACTTGTCTGGGTTCACCGTCAATTATCTTAAAATTGGTACGTAAGATTTCGTATCTTTCCCAGATTTCGTTGAGAGCCTGCTCAAACGCTGCCACATTAAGCGAACCTTTTATGACAAGCGTTGTTGTCATATTATAAGCAATTTTAGATTCGTTGAGCTGTCCTAAAAACCATATTCTTTTCTGCACATCCGATAAAGCATAGCTTTCTGACGGGGTTATTTGAGAAATGGGAACGTATTTATTGGTAGGTTCTTCGATTTTTATTAATGGAAAAATAACTTCGACAAGTTCGTTGATTGTCCCATTTTCAAAGATTGTATCGAGTGTAATCTCAATATTTAGTTCTTTGCTGATTCGGTTGGCAACTTGCGTACCATTCAGCGAATGTCCACCAATTTCAAAGAAATCATCATCAAATCCTATTTCATCTTCTTTCAAAACTGCTTGCCAGATTTCTAAAATCTTTTGCTGAATTCCTTCTTTACTAAAGTCTGCTTTTGGCTCAACATCAATTTGAGTTATTTCAGTAGATTGTGTTGATTGCGAAATAAAATTTAAGTTTTCTTTCGTAATAAAGAAAGGGTTCAAACCAAATTTTGAGATATGGAGGTCTGCTATTGTAATATTAGTTTGAGGCTGTTTGATAGCCAAAAGCATTGCTTCAAAGCCTTTTTTGAAGGTAATTGGTCGAAGAATGGCGTTTGTATCAAGCTCTTCGGTGGCTTGCCAACCTGGCCAGTTTATCGAAATAATACGGCAGTTCTCAGTGCTATTCTTGGCGGCGAAAGCATCTAAATAAGCGTTTGCTGCGGTATAATCTGCACTGTTTTTTTGTGGAACGATTGCATTTAGAGACGAAAACAATACCATAAACTTGGCATTGAGCAAATCTGCCGCCTTTTTTAAAGACTGAGTTCCTAACACTTTTGGGTCAATAATACTATCAATTATGCTGTATGGTTTTTCAAGGAAACTTTGTTGGCTAATACCAGTACCAGCTAAATGAAATACTCCGTTTACACTACCAAACTCTTTTTGTATTCCATCATAAATTTGATTGATTTCGGTTTCTTTTTTGAAATCAACTTCGTAATATTTTACTGATAATGCTCCGTTTCTGAGTTCAGTAAGTTTTGATTTAACATCTTCATCATCTGCTGATTTTCTTCCCAAAATAACTAAATTTACTTTGGCACTTTTTACAAGAAACTTGCATAACTCTAAGCCAATGAAGCCCAATCCGCCCGAAATTAGATAAGTACCATTAGTCGAAATTTGATAAGAATCAGGAATAATATTGGAAAATGCGTCAAAAACAGGAATATAGGTTTTATTATTTCTAAAAGACATTAATCTTAACTCTGGCTGCTCAGCGATTATTTCTCGAATTTTGTTCGCTACCAACGCTGGTTCATCTTCATTAAAGTCAACACCGTATAGTTTCTGGCTTGGAAAATCGGCAATCATGGCCTTCAAAACCCCCAAAGTAGCCGCTGCATTTGGATTTACTAAACTATTATGCGTGTTTACTCCTCCATGAGTTCCAACAACCAATTTGACATTTTCCGTTTTTATAACATCCGCCAAGCCTTTGTAAAAAAACATTTGTTGGTTGATTGTATCGCTTTCAGAAAACCCAATTAAGTTGATTATATTACATGTTTTATTCGCTTTTAAGATGCTTCCAATTTGAGTGTAATCTGAAATATCATTTGCATTAATTTCGTAATTGCCATCGGGTAAATTATTGAAACCATCAGCGAGCCTTACAGCCATTACTTCCTGTTTTTGTTTTCTGAACTCTTCAATAATATTTTCACCTGCATTGTTATTATAGAAAACCACAAATCTATCTTGATTAGTTGTTTTCTTTAAAAAATGTGGAACTTCCTGCCAGTTCAACTCATAAAATAATGAATTGAGGTTTTCAGTACTTTCGGTTTTGGGTTCAAACGCCCAGCATCTTATACGCTCAAACGGATACGTTGGAGCATCTACTTTGCAACACTGATTGGCGTAACAAATCTCTTTCCAATTAAATTTTAGTCCAGCATTATATAGTTCTTCGTATTGTGTGTTGCTTTGAGGTGATATAAATTCAATTACTTTTGATATTTTACTTAACCTTTTAATGGCTTCTGAAAGATTACCACTGAAACCAATTTCCAAAAATATAGTAGAATTATCTTTACTTATTTTTGCGATGGCATCCATTAATCTGTCTTCACGAATCGGTTCTTTGTCATAATCAAGATTTTTAGCTTTTATCAATGCTTGCTCAAAACTGATTTCATCAGCGAAAATTTGTTTTGTGAGTTTACCAAAACCATTTGCTATGATTGTTGTGAATTTAATGCCAATTTGCTGTATGTGTAGCAATATTGCCCACTGAAAAACGATATTTTTGGCAATTAGGCTATCACACTGATTCCAGTATTGTTCGATATGGTTTCTTATTACAGTATTTTTTAAGAAAAAATCTTCTATTATGCTCTCTTCAAGCATTAAACCTGATAGTAAAGCTACCGTTGTGAGTTTTTGCTTATCAAAACTTTCGGGGTCAGCAAAATTAGCATCGCTAAGTTGTTTCAATAAATCAACTTTTGTTTTTGCCGAAAATGCTTGACGGTATTCGTAATCTCCTCTACCCACATTTAGAGTATAAATGATGTCATCCCAGTTAGTATTATTTTCTAAAAATGACTTAATATTTTGAGTGTAGTTTCTGAAAACATTAATATTTTTTGCTGATACTTTTAATAAATAGCCTGTGTTTGAATCTGATGTTCTTGAAACAGACTTATGTTCTTCCAAAATTATGTGAGCATTTGTTCCGCTCAAACCAAACGAGCTAATTCCACACCTCAAAGGACTGCCCGTATTATTATTCCATGTTTGTAAACTTGTATTAACTTTTACTGCCGAATTTTCAAAATCAATAAATGGGTTGGCTTTTGAAAAGTGTAGAGATTGAAATATCTGTTTGTTTTGTAGAGATAAAACTGCTTTGATAAATCCTGCTACGCCAGCCGCATTATCAAGATGCCCGATATTTGATTTCAAAGCACTTATCAATGCGATGTTTCTACTTTCGGTAAAAGCCTTGTAAGCATCGCTAATACCTTGTATTTCGATAGGGTCACCGAGTTTTGTTCCTGTTCCGTGAGCCTCAATGTAAGTAATTGTTGAAGGTTCAACTTGTGCTTTCCGCCATGATTTTAAGATTACTTCAGTTTGAGCAGTTGGACTTGGGGCAGTTATACCATTAGACCGATTACCATCTTGATTGGTTGCACTACCAATCACAACAGCCATTATTTTGTCATTATCGGCAATGGCTTTATCTAATCTTTTCAAAAATACAATACCGCCACCTTCACCCATTGCCGTTCCATTGGCTTTTTCATCAAATGCTCGGGCTTTTCCATCGGGAGAGGCAATACCGAGTGTGTCAATGTTTTCGTTTATCTTAGGAAAATCGAATAAAATATTCACACCTCCCGCTAAAGCGAAGTCAATTTCATTATTAATGAGTTTCTGACAAGCCTCGTGTATGGCTACCAAAGAAGATGAACAGGCAGTGTCATACATATAGGCCGGCCCTCTCAGACCTAAATGATAAGCAACTCTACCAGCAGTAATTGCGGGTAAATTGCCAGTCATAACGGCCGAGTCGACAAGATTTTCGATAAGTTTATAGTATTCGGGTTGTGATTTTGCACCCAAGAAAACTCCTGTTTCGGTATTAGATATTTGTTCTAAACTATAACCCGCATCCTCAATGGCTTTGCAAGATAGCTCCAACGTAAGTCGATGGATTGGGTCGGTGTATTGAGCATCTTTCTTCGATATTCCGAAAAATTTATGGTCAAATTTATCAACTTCCTGGAGCGAACCAATAATCTGATAATCCGCTGATATTGGCTGATTTGTGTCTTTGATTCGAGCAATTGGAATTGAACGAACGCTGTCTTTTCCAGTACGCAAATTTTCGTAGAACTCAGTAAGGTTATTTGCTTCAGGAAAAACGCCACTTATTCCGATAACAGCTATTTTATTTGATAAATTTTCCATGGCTAAATAGATTAAATTGGGCTAAACTTCTAAAAAATCAAGACTGACGATGGTTTCTTGTGGCACTAAAAACTCACTTAGAGCCTTAATAGTGGTATATTTGAACAAATCAGCTACCATAATCGCACGGTTAGTATAAACCTTGCTCAACTCGGCATACATACTCACCAATTTTAGAGAATTACCCCCGATGTCGAGAAAATTATCTATGATAGAAAAATTATCTTTTAAAAGAATTTTCTGCCAAATCTCATAAACTATCTTTTCAGTATCTGTCTGTGGCTTCAATGATTCGTTCTGAACATTGAGAGCATTTTGTAAATGATTCGGTAATAACTTTCGGTTTACTTTTCCATTTGCGGTGAGCGGAAACGCATCAAGTTGTACGAAATACTCAGGAATCATAAACCAAGGTAGTTGTTGTTTCAAAAACTCTTTAATTGTTGTAAGCTCTTGTTCGGCATCAGATACAAAATAAGCACACATCGTTTTTTCGTTATTCGCATCCATTCGCACATCAACACATACTTCCTTGATACGTTTACTGCTCAATAAAACCTTTTCTATTTCATCAAGCTCAATACGATAGCCTCTTATCTTAACTTGATTATCAATGCGACCCACCAACTCAATCGTTCCATCGTTTAGCCTTCTTCCCAAATCACCTGTTCGATATAATCTTTTGCCAAACTTATTACTCAAAAACTTTTGCTTGTTCAACTCTTCTCTATTATGATACCCAGCAGCTACACCCAATCCACCGACACAGATTTCGCCCCAAACGTTTTGAGGAACAAGCTCCATTGCATCATTAAGTATAAAAATCTCAGTATTAGCAATTGGTCTGCCTATATTTGTGAGATTGTCTGTAGATATTAGTTTCTGAATAGTGCAACCAACTGTTGTTTCAGTGGGGCCATATTCATTATAAATATTGATTGCTGGATTTAAACCTAATAAAAATTCAACTTGTGGTGGTGTAACATTTTCACCCCCTAAAATGACGGTCGAAACGTTGGTTTGATAGATTGGTAAGCGACTCAAATAACTTACGTGCGATGGGGTCATTTTAACAGTATTCACATTGCTTTCGACCGAAAAAACTTCAATTAATGTCTTACTTAAATCATTTGCACCATAGACATCAACGTAGTCGCCACGGAGGAGTGTTGTGAAAATACTCGTCAGCGTTAAATCAAAAGAAAGAGAGGTAAAAAATGCAAAAGGATTTTCCTGATCATTGTTAAAATAATACAGATTAGACCAGTGCAAATAATTAGTAAAGTTTTGATTTGTAATCTGTACTCCTTTGGGAGTACCTGTCGAACCTGATGTATAAATCATATACACAAGGTCGGTTGAAATTATTTCGGTGTTTAGATTTTGGATTTTCGGCGAAACATTCGCAAGCTGAATATCAACTGCAAATATATTTTCGACACTAAAATCTATATTAAATAAATGCTCCGAGTCGGTTAGAAGTAGTTCGATATTGGCATCTTTAACGATAAAACTCTTTCGCTCGCTTGGATATTTAGGGTCAATCGGCACAAACAGAGCTCCAGTTTTTATGATGGCCACCAACGAAATTATTGTATAGTCTGCGTGTTCCATCAATAGACCTATACGGCTACCTGCTTGTATATCAAATGTTTCTTTTATGTGGTGTGCCAATTTGTTGGCAGCCTCATTCAACTCTTGGTAAGAGAGTGTTTGTTCACCAACCTTTACAGCTTTTGCTGTTGGGTACTTTTCGACACAATATTCAAAAGCATCTTTTAGAATGATAGGAGCATTAAAATCGACCGATGTTTCATTAAATGTAACTATCAATTTTTGTTGCTCTTGCTCCAACAGTAACGATATTTCTTCAAGCGATTGCCTGAAAATGTCTTTCAAACGCCCAAATGTTTCTATGACATGGTTGTAAATCTGGGCGGCAAATATTTTTTCAAAAATATCCGTGTTGTATTCCAGTAAGAACGTTAACTCCGTATTATTCTCAATGAGTCTAAAAGATAAATCATTTTTGGTAATGGTATTATGCAATTCAATTGGTTGAATCGTAAGGTTTTCAAAGCTCTTACTACTTACTCCACTACCTTCTGATTCGTTATACTCTACCCATATATCAAATATGGAACTTTTATTCTCATCATATACTTGATTCGTAAGTTCGCTTAGTCTATCAAATGATAAATCTTTATGTTGAAAACCCTCTAAAATACTTTCTTTTACCTTAAAAGCTAATTGCTGAACGGTGTCTTTTCTTGAAAATTGGGTACGAATCGGTAATTGATTGATGTAAAAACCCACTTGATTTGCCAACTGAGGATTATCTCGATTCAGAATTGTAGTACCAACTATTATATCTTCTTGATTAGTGTATTTATGTAAAACAACATTTACGATGGTCGTAAAAAGCATAAACATACTCAATCCATTTTCATTAGCTATTGATTGTATTTGTTTTATTTGGCTATTGTCGAGTGCAAACGCTATCCGATTACCTGCATACGTTTTCATGGCTGGACGTCGGAAAGATGTCGGCATTTCTACTACCTGAATATCGCTTAGTTTTTCTTTCCAATAATGTTTTTGCTGAGTAAAGCTATCAGAATTCCACTCTTGTTCTTGCCAATAGGCAATGTCTTTATTTTGAATCTCTAATTCAGATAATTTATCAGAATCACTATTATAGAAGGTAATTATCTCTTCAAAAATAAGCTGCATCGACCACGCATCGCCAATAATATGATGTAAATTGATAAAAAGCACAAACTCAAACGCAGTAACCTTGATAAGTTTGAAATAAATATTTGGTAAACGCTCTAAATCGAATACATGGTTGAGTTCTTGTTTTATGATGGTATCAACCTGCATTTTAGGATTTGACGCATTGGTAATATCAAGTAAATGAAAAAATGAATCAATTTCGAAAACTTCTTCTACTTGCTGAACAGCCTCGCCTTGATTACTAAAAAAACGTGTCCTTAAAACTTCATGACGAGCAATAAGCTGCTCAATTGCAGATTTAAGTTTCTTTACATCTAAATTTCCTTCCAGACGAGTGGCAAATGGCATGTTGAAAACACCATTCTGAGTATTTAGCTGCTCAAAAAGCCAAAGTCTTCGCTGCGAATCAGTCAAAGGATAATACGCATGCGTAGGGGCTTTTTGAATTTTATTTTGAATAGAATTTCTATCGGTATCAATAAAACTCGCCAAATGTGCAATAACTGGATATTGAAAAATAAGGCCAAGAGAGTAGCTCGTACCGAATGTTTTGTTGATATTTGATATAACACGGGTAGCTTTTATTGAAGTACCACCCGATTGAAAAAAGTTTGAGTTGGCGTGCAAATTTGAACGCTTCAAAACTGCAGAAAATATCTCACCGATTTGGGTTTCAGTTTTGGTTTTCCATTCAGCTTCGCTTTTTTCGGATTCCTTGTTTTCTATTGCTTTTAAAAGTGCTTTTCTATCAATTTTGCCGTTGGTATTGAGAGGCATCTGTTTTACTACAAAAAAATGAGCGGGAATCATATAAACTGGCAGTTTTTTACTCAAAGCCTCACACCAATTTTCGTACGAAATATTATTTTCTGAAACATAAAACGCTACTAATTCTTTTTCATCATTGACAATGCGTATAACGACTATGGCCTGTTCTACACCAAAAGTCCCAATAATTGCTTTTTCAACCTCGCCTAATTCGATTCTAAATCCTCTTACCTTTACCTGATTATCCTTTCTACCTAAATATTCGATTTCATTACTTTCTGACCACTTTCCAATATCGCCACTTCGGTAGATTCTTCCATAACATGCAGTTTCTACAAAACTTTGGGCCGTGAGTGCTGCTTTATTTACATAGCCTTTGGCTAAACCTACGCCACCAATCCAAATATCGCCTTTAATTCCTTTAGGTTTTAGTTGCATATTTTTATCTAACACCCAAAGAGATGTATTTTGGATTGGCTTCCCGATTGGAATGATAGATTCTTGGCCTGTGGTTTCATAAAAACTAACATCAACTGAGGCTTCGGTTGGTCCGTACAAATTATGTAATTTTGCCCACGAAAGTTGAGTATGGTGTCGCTTTACGGTTTGCACACTGAGAGCCTCTCCACTGGCAAAAACTTGACGAATAGAAACTAATTTTTTCTCTGTTTCGGAGCTAATACTTTCTAAAAACACTTGATACATTCCTGGCACAAAATGCAAAGTTGTAACCTTATTTTTATCAATTAAATTGGCCAAACTCTCAGGGTTATAAACATCGTCGCGGGTACAAAGCACTAACTTAGCCCCATAACTCAAAGTCATAAAAAACTCCCAAACCGACACATCAAAAACATAAGGTGTTTTCTGTAAAACAACATCTTGCGGATTGAAATCATACGCATTTTTCATCCATTCTATGCGGTTAACAATGCCCGTGTGTCCGAGTTCAACGCCTTTAGGAATACCCGTTGAGCCAGAGGTGTATATAACATAAGCACTATCTTCGCCTATCACTTTTACAGACAATTTGCTCTCTTTTTGCTTCTCATCGCCTTGTTTTACTATAAATTTCACTAAACTTTTCACCGAAGAGTCATCTTCGCTCGTCAGTATTACTGCCAAGGCGGAGTCATCAATGATGTATTTTTTTCTGTCAACTGGGTAGGTTGTGTCAATCGGCACGTAGGCAGCCCCGCACTTCATAATTCCATATAAACTCGCCACCATCCAGCCCGAACGCTCAACGTGCATTCCTACTTTATCGCCTTTGGCAACTTTGCAGTTTTCTATGAGGTATGAGCATATCTGATTTGTCCATTCGTTTAATTCTTGATACGTCCAAGATAACTCACCCTCTACCAAAGCAATTGCATGAGGTGTTTTTTTAGCCTGTTCGGTAAACAATGAAACCAAAGTGGCTTCATCCTGAAAACTTTCATCGGTATTATTAAGCACCAAAAGCTCAGCAGTTTCAGTAATTGAAAGATAATTTAAGGCCGATATTTTTACGTTTGGCTCTTCAACGACTTGATTGATTAGTATCTCGTAATGTGATAATAATCGTTGTATTTGACTAAACCCATAAAGGTTTTTGTCATAGCATAAATCTATCAAGATTTCGTTGGAAGACTCTTGTACTTCAAAAAGTAACTCAAACTTATAGGGGGTATATTTAAAGTCATATTTCGCTATTTTGAAAGGCTGGTTTTGAGTTAATGACACTATTTTCTCTAAAATATCATCGTTTTGGAGTGTAAATAATACATTAAAAAGGGTTACGTTTTCGTTTTTTTGTTCGGTCAATGCTTCAACCAAACTATCATAGCCAAATAATTGATTGTCATAATCATTCAATAAACCCTGTTTGACCTGATTGAGTAACTCTCTAAAAGAAATATCATCAGCGAATACTGTACGAATCGGTAAAGTATTGATAAACAAACCAACTTGATTTTCGAGTTGCCAGTGGTTTCTGCCCGATGTTGGGCAACCAACAATAATATCATTTTGGTCGCTGTATTTGTAAAAAAGTGTTTTTAAGGCTGTTAAAAGGAAATTAAAAAGTGTTACATTTTCGTTTTGTGTGAAAGCCTTGATTTTTTGTGTTATAGATTTATCGAATACCAGCGAATATTTTTCGCTTTCTTTTTTAGTGGTTTTTTGCTGGCTTTGACTCAAATCTAATTCTGTGACATCGGTTGACATCTTTTCTAACCAATAATCCTTTGCCTTGTACCAACTTTGTGTATGCTCAATGTGCTGCTCCCAAGCAATGTAATCTTGAATAGAAATTACTTCTTGAGTAAAATTTTGAGTCGAAAGGTATATTTGAAACAACTCTTTCAATAAAATTTCTATCGACCAACCATCAACTATTATGTGATGAAAAACAACGGCAACTACAAATTCGGTTGGCGTTTTTTGCCAAACTCTTACTCTTACCAGCGAATCAGTTTCGAGGTTAAATGATTGATTAACGTATGTATTTACTTCTTTATCAATATTTTCTTCATTTTGCTCTTGTTTAATATCAATCTTAAAATCAAGAGCATCTCCTGTTTGAATACTTTGATAAGGCTCATTATTGTTAGTTATGAAGTTGGTTCTGAGAGCCGAATAGGTTTCGATTAATTGATACCATGCCTCAGAGAACTTTTGCAAATTAAATTCGCCTGAAATCTTACACACAAACGGAATATGATAGTTGCTACTTGTATTATCAATTTGAGTGGCTAACCAAATTCGTTTCTGAGCTGCTGAAAGCGGTAATGTACCAGTTATTAGAGTTGTAGGTATTGGTAAAGAAAAAAATTGGTTGTCTGATAAAGCCAAATAAGATAATATTTCACTTTTGTTTTCTTTTATTAGAGCAACTGTCTCTTGATTCAATACACCTTTGGGAGCATTTATTTTCAAGTCACCATCAATGTTTGATAGCTTCACACCTAATGATTCTAAGTGATTGATTAAATTTATCGCTTTCATAATATGATTTCTTCAACAAGGGTTTCAACATTATTTTTATGAGTAGCTACTAAACTAATAGCTCCTACTTCCAAGGCTAAATCATGAATTGTTGGCTTTTGAAATACTTTCGATACTGATAATGCCACTCCCAATTCTTTACTTATTTGCGAAACCAATTTGGTAGCACTCAAAGAATGACCTCCGATTTCAAAGAAATTTTCATTGATTCCTATCTGTGATTTATCTAATAATGCCTGCCAAATCGAAGAAATTTTGGTTTCAATTTCGTTTGTCGGCATTTCAAAAGTCAATTCTGACTGCTTAATATCAATGGCTTGCAGTGCTTTTATATCGGTTTTTCCATTATTATTGAGCGGGAACTGTGGCAATTGAATAAATTGCTCTGGTAAACTATAAATCGGCAGATTCTGACGCAAAAATGCTTTAATAGAGCTTTCGCTTATTTTACTTTGGCTCACATAAAACGCAACTAAAAACTTTTCTCCACTTGCTTTTTGTTTGACTATAACAGCCACTTGCTTGATGCCCTCAACTTTACTGATGGTGTTTTCAATCTCCGAAATCTCAATTCTGAAACCTCTGATTTTTACTTGTTCATCAATTCTTCCCTCAAAACTTACGGTTCCGTCCAAATTCCATCTACCAAAATCACCTGTTCGATAAAGACGCTGTGCTTTGTTGAATGGATTTTGTATAAATTTCTCAAAAGTTAGTCTTTCATTATTTTGGTAGCCACGAGCAAGTCCTCGACCTCCCACATAAATTTCGCCTTTCGCACCAACTGGCATCAAACTGAGGTTTTTATCTAAAATCATTACAGTTGAGCCATTAATTGGCTTGCCAATTGGTACATTTTCTTCATAAAACTCATTTATTGAATGGCACAAAGAAAACGTTGTATTTTCGGTTGGTCCGTAGCCATTAATAATACAAATTGATGGCGTTGCTTTTCTTAATTGATTGATATGAGCCGGTGATAATCTATCGCCACCAACGAGCAAATAATCTAATGATTCAAAAACACTTATTGAATCGTCAACTATTTGGTTAAACCATGAAGCTGTCATCCAAATTGTATTGATTTTCCAATCAATTATCTTATTTTTTAGTGCTTCAGTATCTAAAAGAGTTTCTTTCGATGTGATTCCTAATTCTCCACCATTTAGTAACATCCCCCAAATCTCGAAAGTTGAAGCATCGAAGGAGATTGCTCCTGTCATTAGTAATCGGCTTTTTTCGTTAAGAACCACATAATCAGCGTCTTTTACTAAGCGTATAATACCATTATGCTCAATCATTACTCCTTTCGGGTTACCTGTTGTTCCAGAGGTGTACATGATATATGCCAACTGATTGGGCTTTATACAATAACTTGTTGCTTCTTGATTGATGTTTGACTCTAATATTTCACTGATAATTAATGTTTTAACATTGTAATTCGCAGCATTTTGTTGCGTATTTTTATCTACAATCAAGTAATTGATTGACGAATCTTCAATCATATATTTTACTCTAGTTTCGGGCAAATCAATATCAATCGGCACATAAACCGCCCCAGCCTTCAGGATTCCAACAATGCTGACAATCGTAAAAATATCTCTTTTTAAGTAAATCCCTATTCTTTCTTCGTTTGCCGTGCCGTATGTACAAGTTAGATTATTGGCTAAATTTGTTGATAAAGCATCTAATTCTTGGTAAGATAAAGCATTATTTTCATCTCTAACGGCTATTTTATCGGGAGTAGCCTCAACTTGTTTTTTAAATAGTGCAATAAGATTTTGTTCTGCGTTTTCTTCATTATTAATATTTCCCCATTCAAAAAGTTTTTGTTGCTCTGAACCTGTGAGGTATTTAATTTCTGCAATCTTTTGATTAGGATTTTCGACAACGCTGCTCAATATATTGTTATAACTACTAAAAAAGTGATGAATATATTTTTTATCAAATAAACCTGAATCGTACAAAACCGATAAAACAAATATTCCATCTATTTCGGTAATATTGATTTCTAAGTCATATTTTGGTTTTGTTAATAAAACCTCTGTTTTATCGAATATAATTCCTGTTATTTTATTTTTGAAATTATCGAAACTCCACGAAGTATCTTCAATCGTAAACATAATATCGAAGATTGGAGAGCGATTAATTTGGTGAACTAATCCTATTTCATTCAATAATTCATCAAAACCATAAATTTGGTTGGAATATGCTTCCGTAACATTGTGTCGTGTTTCAGATAATATTTCATCGAACGTTTGATTATTACCAATTTTTGTTCGTATCGGTAACGTATTTACGTATAAACCAACTTGATTTTCGAGTAAAGCATCTTCTCTGCCAGCCGCTGCACATCCAATAATAATATCTGATTGATTCGTGAAACGATACAAAAAGGCATTAAATGATGCCAAGAAAACATGATAGTTTGTAACATTTGCTTTTCTTGCAGCTTGCCTAATTTCTTCGGAAAGTTGCAAATCTAATTGCTGTGTTTGTCTAATGGTGGCTGTTTTTCTGGCATTTGCTCTTTTGGTGTTTGCAACTAAATCTAATGTTGGCAATTCATCCTGAAATAATTCAAGCCAGTATCTACGGCTTTTTTGCCATTGTTCAGATTTTCTCAATTTTGCTTCCCACGCCACAAAATCTTTGTATTGTATCTCAAGAGCTGGTAGGCTAACAGATTGTGTAGAATTCAATTTTTGGTTATACTCATTCATTACTTCATTCATCAAAACCCCTAACGACCAGCCATCAGCAATAATGTGGTGCAATACAACCGCAAAAGTCGATTTTTCGTCGTGCTGTTTCCAGATTTTTACACGAATCAAGTTATCAGTAAGAAGATTGAATGGTCTCAGCAAAAACTCGTTTATGGCTTCATCCAAATTATCAGATTGATTTTCTGAAAACTCACAAATACTAAGACTTTCATCGAAATTGATGACTTTTTGAAACGGTTCGCCTTCATTTAAAACAAAATTTGTGCGTGTTGAATCATGGCGTTTAATAAAATCATTCCATGCTTCTGCGAAAATTACCGTATCTAAATTACCCAATATATCGGTTCTGAAAGGCATATTGTACACATTAGCTTGTTCACTTATTTCATGAGCAAACCAAACTCTTCTTTGAGCAGTCGACAATGGATAAAACTCCTTTTTGTCAGTTGGTACAAGCCCTTCTCTATCATTAAAAGAATGATTTGTATAATCGGCTAATGCTTCAGCTAACTGACTAATAGTTGGGTACAAAAATATTAATCTAAGAGGAATATCTTCGCTCCATTGTTTTCTGAGTTTGGCAATTATTTGAGTTGCCTTTAGAGAGTTTCCACCCAAAAGGAAGAAATTATCATGAATACTAACATCTGTCAGAGATAATACGCTCTGCCAAATTTCTTTTATAGTGACTTCAATTGGGCTTAATTCTTCAATATTATTTGTGTTTTCTTTATTTTCTGGAATCAGCTTATGCAGCTTCTTTTTATCAACTTTTCCATTGGGTGTTTGTGGAAACTTATTAGTTTTAACCAATAAATCGGGTATCATCCAAATTGGTAAAGATGAATGAAGGTATGTTTTTAGGGCTGATTCTACCTCGTTTTCTGACTCATAAAAAGCTACTAATTGTTTTTGGCTTTCTGTGCCTACCACAATCACAAATGCTTGTACAATTCCAGCAAATGCTTCGATTTTCTTTTCGATTTCTGATAATTCTATTCTGTATCCTCTCAATTTTACTTGATTGTCAATGCGACCAACACAGGTAATGTTACCGTCGGTATCCCAATAACCCAAATCACCAGTGCGATACATTTTTTGGTCTTGATAAAGGAAATGAGTGGTAAACTTCTCGTTAGTAAGTGTTTCATTAAAACGATACCCTCGTGCCAAACCAGCACCTGAAAGACAGATTTCACCAAGTACTCCAACAGGCGAAAGTTGATTACCAGCACCTAAAATATACGCCTGACTGTATTTCTTCGATTGACCGATTTTACGTGCCGTAGCAGCATCTTTGATGTAAAACCCTGTGCTATAAGTGGTGTCTTCGGTTGGGCCATAGAGATTTCTTACCTCCGTTTTTTGATAATCTAATCGTTCATAGACATACTTTCCAATTGGCTCACCAGCCATATTTAGTACACTTACTGATGATAAATCAACCTCTGACTTCAATAGTGTTTCAACAACTGAAGGAACAGTATTGATGAGATGTTTCTTTGACTGATTTGCTGGCAAATAATCTACAAGGTCAAGGCCTGATTCGAGAACATGAATGGGTTTTCCGACCAAAAGTGGAAAGAAAAACTCATAAACTGATAGGTCAAAATTAAGCGATGTAACCGCAAGCGACTGGTCGAAATTAACGTTTTTAAATTCTTCGGTACACCATTCTAAAAATGCTACTGTGTTTCTGTGTTCAATCTCAACACCCTTTGGGTTGCCCGTCGAGCCAGAAGTATATAAAACGTAAGCTAATTGTTTAGCCTCAATTACTGGCAAGCTATATTTATCCGTAAGATTTTGATTGATTACAATTTCTTTCAAATGTGATATGCCTAAAATTTGTGACGCTCCCGCCTTTTCAACCACAATAAAACTGATTTTGGCATCATTGATAATGTACTTCAATCTATCAATCGGATAATTTATATCAAGTGGTACGTAAGCTCCACCCGCTTTCATTACTCCTATTACTGATGTAAGCGTATGCACACTTCTTGGTAAAAAGATACCTACACACTCTTCGGCAGAAATTGAGGCAGCCAATAATTGCCCAGCAATACGGTCTGAGGTTTCACTTACTTGTATATAAGTGAGCGATTGTTTATTATCAGAAATGGCTTGTTGATGACTATATTTATTGATAGCTGCCGATATTAAATCAACGATTGAAGCATCGGAATTAAATATTTCTTTTTGTTTTTCTGACCAAGTTAATAACTGTTGGGTTTCGTTTTGACTCAACATCCCTACCTGCTCAATTGATTGATTATGAGTGGTTAGGCTTTTCAAAATATTGATAAAATGCTTTAAAACACCCTGCATTTTTTCAAGTTTAAAGAGCGATTTGTCGAAATTGACAGTAATAATTCTTTTATTTTGATAAGGTCTTATCTCAAAGTCCCAATCAAATTTATTAAATGAAAAATTCGTGTTGTGCTTTTTAATTGCCACATCATGAATAGATAAGTTTTCTAACTCAGACGAAGCATTTTGCATCGTAAGCATCACATCAAAGAGTGTTCCTCTGCTCAAATCTCGTTCTAATTCGAGTGTATTTACAAGTTCATCGAATGGATAATCTTGATTACTCAATGCCTCAGATACCATTTGTTTGATATAACCGAGTAATTTATTGGTATCCCATTTCCCCTCAATTTGAGTACGAATCGGTAGCGTATTTACAAAAAAACCTATCTGATTTTCTAAATCATCGTGCGAACGGCCCGCAACGGGACAACCCACTATAAAATCATTTTGATTAGTATATTTATATAACAAAATATTTAATGCTGCTAACCAAACCATATATTCACTCATGGCATGGTCTTGAGCAAAACCACTTAATTGTTGGCTTAGACCTTCATCTATTGTGATAGATACCGACTCCCCAATATGACTTTTGGTAGCCGACCTTGCGTAATCTAAAGGTAATTCTAATTTCGGAATTTCGCCTTCAAGTTGCTTTTGCCAATATATAGCTTGGTTTTCAATGAGTCCAGTTCTTAGGATTTCCTTTTGCCACGAAGCATAATCTTTATATTGAATATGGAGTGCTGGCAATACAAAATTTTGCGTATCAACAGTATTATTATAATACGTAATTACTTCGTTTAGTATTTTCCCAACTGACCAATCATCGGCAATAATATGGTGAATAACTACCGAAAGTACGTATTGGTTAATACCCAGACAATACATATTAACCGCAACGAGAGGAGCTTTGCTTAAATCAAAGCATTGGTGAGCCATTGACCAAATACAATCTTCAATTTCTTGCTCGATAGTATCGAACCATTTTACCTGAAAATTCACCTCTTCGATTGGTAAAATAATTTGTCGGGGCTGTGATTCGTGCTTGATAAAAACAGTTCGGAGAGACTCGTGACGGCGGATAACATTCAACCAAGCATCCTCAAACACTTCTTCATCTAAAATCCCTTTAATGTCGCAGGCAAAAGCTATGTTATATGCTGCACTATTCGGACATAGCTCATTTAAGAGCCACATTCTGTTTTGTGCTGAAGATAATTCATAATCTGACTGAAGCAATATCGGCAAAATAGGAGCTTCGGTAAGGTGGATATTCTTTGATATTTTTTCAGTAAAATCGGCTAAAATTGAATATTGAAATAAATCAGAAATTTCGGCTTTAACGTGAAGTTTGGTCGAAATTAACTGCAATATTTTAGTAGCCTTGATAGAGTTTCCACCTAATTCAAAAAAATTATCCGACAACGATATACTTCGCTTTACGCCTATTACCTCTTGCCAAATTTCGGCAACGGCCTGTTCAAATGGTGATAAAGTTTCTGTATTTTGCTCAATTTCGATGCTAATCGGTTGAGATTGTAAGTATATCCTATCAATTTTCCCAGTTATCGTTACGGGCATTTCCGAAATATTGACAATATATTGCGGAATCATGTAAAATGGTAATTTTTGACTTACACTACACCTTAATTCTTTTTCTGAGATGCTGCCCGTATAAAAAGCCACTAAATATGGCGAAGTATTGAGTTCTTTGGCAATTACCGCAACACTCTTTACACCCAACAAAGATTGAAGGTTTTTTTCTATGTCATCAATTTCTACTCTGTATCCTCTGATTTTCAGTTGAGCATCTTTTCTACCCAAAAACTCAATTTCTCCATTCGCAGTCCATCGACCAAAATCACCGCTGCGGTAATATCGTTCGTTTGTTTCTTTATCATTAAAAAATTGCTTTTCAGTTTGTGTTTTATTATTTCGATAACCTCTTGCAACTCCTGTTCCTCCGATGACAATCTCACCGAAAACACCCACAGGTTGAGTTTTACCCGCACGATTTACGATTTTCATAACACGATTACGGATAGGTTTGCCTATCGTAATTTTATTAGAACCTTTCGATACTTCGCCATAAGTAACACAAACGGTTGTCTCGGTTGGGCCATAAGTATTTACCACCCGTATTTGCTCAACGATGCGGTCAATTTGTGAATAAGAAAGCGTATCTCCACCACTAATTACGGTGCGAATCTTACTATCAATAAACCTATCTTCTTGGTTCAACTGCTCTAACACTAAGGGTGTTGTACTTAGTATCGTAGCCCCGTTTATTGCTTCCGTAACGATTGAATCAATATCTTTTCCACCTAATTTTATGATTCTGACTTCTCCTCCAGCCAAAAGTACAGGAAATATCTCCTCAATTGAAGTATCAAAACTCAATGATGATTGTTGAATAACAACATCGTCTGATTTTATATCGAAATATTCACTAAAGGTATTTACATAATCGGCCAAAGAATGATGCTCAATTTCAACGCCTTTGGGCGTGCCTGTCGAACCAGATGTATAAAGAATATACGCTAATTGATTTGTAGATATTTCATTAGATTCAAAGGCTTTGGCTTCAAGATTTTCAACATTAATCAATTCGACTCCTTTAATATCGAAGCCATTGGTTGTATTTTCAAGAGTCAGTATTTTGCTAATTGCGGCATCTTCAATGATAAATTTTAATCGCTCAATTGGTAATTCTAAATCAAGCGGTACATAAGCACCTCCAGCTTTCAAAATACCTAAAATTGATGCTACCGACCACACATTTCTTGGCATCATTATGCCGACTCGTTCTTCTGTTTCAAGCTGTATATTTGAAGCAATTTGGGAAACTGCATCCCATAATTGAGTATATGTCCAGATAGTTATTTTATCATTTAAAGCAATTCGGTTTGTATGTTTTTTTACCGAATCTTCCATTAATTGTACAATATGTCGCTCAGTTTGTGTGATTTGCTCACTTGCAAACGAGTCTATGGTGTTCTTTTCCGAATCCAACAAATAATCATACTCACACAAATGCAATGTTGGGCTTTCAAGTACTAAAGCCGTTAGTTGTTTAAAATGTTGTCCGAAATCTTGCATCAATTTTTCGTCATAAAGGTCTGCATTATAACGAAGTATTATTTTTATGCCGTCAGTACTCTCTGATATTTCAAAGTGCAAATCAACAATTGTTTCTTTGATAGCTGGCTCAAATAATTTTGTCTGATTAGCCGATAAAAACTCAATTTCATCAAAATTTTGATAAACAACCAACGCATCAAAAATCGGCGAATGACTTGAGTCAACAATGGGTTTAATTTCATCCAGAATTTGCTCGAAAGAAACATCTTGGTGTTCAAAGGCCTCCAATACTTGGGTTTTGATTTTTTTCAAGAATAAATCGAACGAATCATCAGCACTAAATTTTGTACGAATACAAATCGTATTCAGAAAATATCCCATTAAAGGTTGCGTTTCAACCATCTGGCGATTGGCATTATCGGTACCAATGATTATATCTTCTTGGTCTGTATAACGATGCAGTGCCAGTTTTACAAGCGAAAGCATTGTAACAAATGGCGTAACATTGTGTTTTTTCGAGAATCCCTTCAAAGTATCAGCTGTATCTTTTGATAAATTGAAATGTAAAGTCTGGGCTTTGTTGCTTCTGATGGCTTTTCTTCCTGCCTTGCTTGGAAACGATAATACAGGAAGTTCTCCTGATAATTTTTCTTTCCAAAAATCAAGCGAGGCTTCGTTAGATGGTTTTTGATGCAACCAATGAGAATAGTCTTTGTATTGAATATTTAGCGATTTAGGAGAACGTAAGGCCTTAGAATCATAAAATTGACTTATTTCATTCAATAGTACCCCAATAGACCATCCATCTGCTATCAAATGATGAATCGTTAGTAAAAACAAAGATTTTCTGTCATCAACATGAATCACAAGCCCATGGATTAGGTTTCCTTCTTCAAGATTAAAGTAGGTATTTGCTTCCTTATCAATTATCTGATTTATACGAATAGCATCGGTTTCTGTAACTATTTGTAAGTTAAATGCCGTTTCTTCGTGATTTCTCACGTACTGAAAAACTTCGCCTGATTTTTCGATAAAGGCAGTACGAAGTATTTCATGCCGCTCAACTGATTTTAAAATTGCTTTTTCAAGTAATTCAGTATCAATTGATTGTGGTATTTCATAGCCTACCGAAATATTATAGGCCGAAGTAGCTTGCTTTTTTTGCAACATCCAAAGACGGTGCTGTGCTGCGGTAGGTGAATAATATTGTTGCTGTGGTGCTTTTTCTATTACCAATGCTTGATTGCTTATCTCAGCATTAATGATGGTGTCTTTTAAAGAAAAAAGATTTTCAGCACGCAGGATTTCTTGAACCGAAATGTTAGAGCCAAAACGTGCATTGATTTTATTAACCAATTGCATTATTTTTAGGCTATTCAGCTCTAATTCATAAATATTTTTTTCGCCAAAAAATGCTTTGCCTGTTTCGTTTTTCCAAAATCTTTCAAAGTCATTATTATCGTCATTTTCTGCCGATAATCTTTCTATTTCCTGCAAATCATTGTCGTATTCGCCGTTTAGGTATGCCTCAATAAACTGAAAACGTTGGATTTTCCCACTCGTGGTTTTAAAAACTTTGCGGGTTGGAATTACCTTATCAATCGTCAGACCTATTTCGTCTGCAATTATATTTCTTAGAGGATTGATAAGATTCACGAAGCCAATCATCTTTTGCTTGTTCCAAACGAATAGTAGCACTTCTTCACGATTTAAACTCTCACTCCAAAGGCTTGAAGCAACGACTTTTCCCAACTCCACCCCTTCAATTTTCTGAGCAATGCTTTCTATATCGTGTGGATAATAGTTCTGCCCGCTTGAAATTATCACTTCTTTTGCTCTTCCAGTAATGATAAGTTTTCCATTTTGTAAGAAACCTAAATCTCCAGTACGAACCCAACCATCAGTAGTCAATAACTTATCGGTTGCTTCTTTGAAATTATAATATCCACTCGTTACGTTTTTTCCTTTTATCTGGATATTCCCAACAATACCATCTGCCAATGCTTTATCATTCCAGTCACTTATCCGAACAAATGTTTGTTCAATCTGATAGCCAACTTCAACAAAACTAACGGCATTGTCTTGAGTGCTATCAAGCAAAAACTCTATTTGATTACCAATATTCAATGATTTTCGGTTGATAATATAGCTTTTCAATGGACTCTTAGGGTCTGGTAAAGTAACCGCAACTGAGGCTTCGGCCAATCCATAACCAGGAAAAATCGCATTTTTATCTAAGCCATATTTACCTAACTCGGTAGTAAAAGCATCGCAAACCTTTACCGAAATCGGCTCGGCACCGTTGTAGATACATTTAATAGCCGATAAATCCCAAGTTGATTTCTCTTGCTTGTTTAATGCCGACAAAAAATATTGCAGACCAAAATTAGGTGAATATAAGTAATTTACGTGATGTTCGTTCGCTTTTTCAATCCACAAGATGGGCGTGCGGATGAATAATGATGTAGGCATAATAAACTGATTGATACCTGATACCAACGAACTAAAATGAAAACAGATTAGACCCATATCGTGCGTAAGGGGCATCCAGCTAAGGGTTGAGTCATTGACCTCAATTCCTGAGCGTTCGATTATACTCGTGGCATTAGCCATTAGGTTTTCATGGGTTAACATTACGCCCTTTGGCATACCTGTTGAACCCGAAGAAAACTGAATGTAAGCAATATCAGCAGGGTTTACTTCTGCTATTAAACCTTCATGATGTTCTTCTAAAACTTGATTTATGGTAAAATAATGCTTTTCTATATACGTAAATAAGTTTTTCTCTTTTTCGCCTTCTTCGTTGGCTGTTTTTTCTAAGCGTTCAAAATGCTCTTCCGAACAAACCAAATACGGGTTTTTCAGAAACGAAAGCACTTTAAATACTTTATTCTTTTGCTCAGCCTGACTACCAAGCGACAAAGGCACTGCTATAAACTTACCCAATAAACACGCCCAAAAAACTATCAAAAACTCCTTACTATCTTCTATTTGAATCATTACTTCGTCGCCCTCGTTTACACCATTTATCTGAAGATTATGAAGAGCATAACAGGCTTTTCCAAACAAATCTTTGTATGAAATAAATTCTTCATTACTGATACCTCTAATCACAGTGATTCCATTATTGCTGTTGTTTTTCAAACGCAATAAGGCACCATTGAGTGTTGGTATCAAACATAGAGAATCGTATGAAAGAAGATTTTTCATAGATAAATTTTAGAGTAGGAGTATATAAAATAGGGAACTTACGCTTCTATTAAATCAGCATAGGGTTGTTTTTGTGTACCGAACATGGCCTCGTAGTTTAGCTCCTGCCAGATGTCTTCAATGTTTGGAACTTTCATCAATCGCTGCATAAACTCATCTTGCTCTTGACTGATATTCAATACATCGCTGTAAGGCACGCCACTAAATGATACTAAGCTATACAGGGGAGTCCAGAGTTCGGGGTGGTTTTTGTTGATATAAGCCTCTATTTGTTTTCTCAACAAAAACTTTGGGTCAGCTACTTTATCGCTCATTTCAATAAAATTTTGAAGCGATAGCTCATAAATAGCATCTGAGTTGGCTTTTCTTGCCTTAAAAAAGTTTGTCAATATTCCTCCCCAATTTAGATGCTGGTTTTCTTCGAGCAATTCGCTTAATGCTAAACAATCCTCAAATCCTGCATTCATTCCTTGTCCGTAGAATGGAACGACTGCATGAGCGGAGTCGCCAATGAGTGAAACAAAGTTTCGATAATGCCACGGATAACATTTGATAGCAACTATTCGGGATGTCGGATTATTAAAGAAATCTTCACAAAAATGCGGCATTAAATCAATTAAATCAGGAAAAAACTTCTCAAAGAATGCTCGTACATCGGTTTCATTTTTAAGCGTATCGAAAGAGTTTTCACCCTCCTGTGCTAAAAATAAAGTACAAGTAAAGCTTCCATCAAGATTAGGTAATGCGATGAGCATGAAATCTTTGCGGGGCCAAATATGCAATGATTGATGGTCGATTTTCCAAGTACCATCTTCATTCGGTCGGATAGATAATTCTTTGTATCGTTGTTCGAGAGTTAATTCTTTGGCATTAAAAAGCAGTTTTTCTTGCATTTTTTGTCTTACAACCGAAAAAACACCATCAGAACCCAAAATGACGTTTGGTTGAATTTCGGTTTCGACTTCCGATTCATCCATGACCTTACATTTTTTCGATTCAAAATCAATATCACTTACTTTGTGGTTGAAATAAAACTGCACTTCTGAGAACTGCTCGGCTGCATCAATAATGATTTCATTAAGTTTATTTCTCGGTACTGAATAAATGGCTTCATCATCTTTACCGTATGGCTGATATACCACGCTACCATCGACTTTATGAATTTGACGCCCATACATTGGTAAAACTATCTCAGAAACCTCCTTTTCTAATCCTACAATTTTTAGCATCTGCCATCCTCGATAGCTCAATGCTAAATTAATAGAACGATGGTCTTTTGTATAAGACTTTCGTAAGTCGTTTCGCTTTTCGTAAACGCTGGTTTTGATTCCTTTTTTGCCAAATATCAGTGCGGTCATTGCACCGACTAATCCAGCTCCGACAATAATGTGATTTTGTTTTTTTGAACATTCACCACATTTTTTTTGACAAAAACAAGCACTTTGATGAGTATTTTCTTTATTTTCCATGTCTATAAATTAAAGATAAGAGTGAAAAACACACGCCAAACTCAAGTTGGCCTGACGTGTGCAAAATCTACTTCTTTACTCGTTTCGTAAGAACTTTATGGGCTTTGAAAAAGCCACTTTCATGGTTTGATAACTTATCGTGATAGCCGTGATAATAGCGATAATAACTACTGGAAGAATAAACAACCACCAACCAACGCTGATACGGAATGTGTAATTTTTGAGCCAAGAATCAGCACCGAAATACGCTATCGGGATAGATATTAGGTTTGCGATTAATAATAATTTGAAAAACTCTTTGAAGATTAAATACAGAATCGTTGAGCTATTTGCCCCAAGAACCTTTCGGATTGACATTTCTTTCGAGCGTTGGGCAATCGTGAAGTACGACAAGCCAAATAAACCCAAACACGAAATTAAAATAGCAAGAATGGTAAAAAACCCAAAAACTTGTCCAAATTTTCTATCACTTTTATATTGTTCATTAAAGAATTCATCTAAATAAAAATATTCAAACGGATTGCCTGGAAACAAATTATCATAGATTTCTTGTACTTTGCCAAGTGCCATTTTGGTATCAACTCCATCAACTTTTAAAGAATAATAGGCACTACCTGCATTATTCAAATAGAAAATCATTGGAACGTAGGCTTTCTTGAGTGACTGCTGATGAAAATTCTGAACAACTCCTATGACTTGATACTGTCCATAAGATTCTATTCGCTCACCGATGGCTTCTTGTGGACTTTTGAAGCCAAGCGATTGAATAGCCGCCTTGTTTAATACAATTGATTGATTATCACTACCAAATTCTTTTGAGAAATTTCGACCTGCCAAAACTTTTACTTGAAAAGAAGGAACAAAGTCATGGTCAACCCATACCAAACTGTATGTATTTACTTCATCAACGGCCCCACCAACTCTTTTTATTTGGCCACTCACGGAGTAAGTTTCACTACCTGGAACAGCCGCAGTACCCGTAAAACTCTTGACACCTTTGATTCGGAGAGCTTCATTCTTAAATACATTGACGTTAGAAACATAGAGTGAATCGTTTGGAATAACAGTTGGAGCCCTTACGACCAACGTATTTTCTATTTTAATTCCCAAATCTTTATTTTTCATATAATCTAACTGCCAGTATGCCGTTAGGGTGGCTGCAATCATAATTACAGATATTGAAAACTGAAAAACCACTAAAATTTTTCGTAGGCTCATTCCTCCAACTGACTGTTGGCCAGTTCCTTTTAAAACTGCTATCGGTTTAAATCCTGAAAGTATCATTGCAGGATATATTCCAGATATAATTGTTGCAACTACCCAAATAGAGATGATAATTAAAGCAAACCAAACACTGGTCATATAATTGAATGCCTGTGGGCTGCCTGAAAAGTTATTGAAGGCTGGTAAACCCAACCATACAATAAAAACAGCGATAAAGATGGCTATAAAGTTGAGAATTGCAGACTCAAATATGAATTGAATAAATAAATGCTTACGAGTAGCTCCGATGGTTTTTCTTACACCTACTTCTTTTGAACGCTCCAAGGCTCTCGCTGTTGAGATATTTACGTAGTTTATCCAAGAAATCAATAATATAAAAACACTAATCAATAATAAAAATAATACAAATTTATTATTTCCGTTGATACCAATTTCGTTGCTAACATCTGAGTTAAGGTGAATTGAGCGTAATGGTTGAAGATTTAATACCTCTTTGGCATTTACTTTTTTCAGCTCTGTACCACGGTATTTATCAATGAATTGTCCCATTTTGTTGCTCAACAACTCTCCACTTTCGGGCGAATCAAGCAATAAGTACGTGTAAAAATATTGTTGATTCCAGTTGCTCTCTGCTTCTTTTCCGATGATTCCATAAAGAGTTGGATATGATACCAAAAAATCAAACTTAAAATGAGAATTACTCGGTACATCAGCACAAACCCCCTTTACGGTCATATTGATGGATTGATTACCCATTTTTACCACAATCATTTTACCAATAGGGTTTTCTTCTCCGAAATATTTAGTTGCATTCTTTTCGGTCAAAACAACCGAATTAGGGTCTTTGAGTGCAGAATTTACATCTCCTTCAAGCATCAGAAACGAGAAAATCTTGAAGAAAGAGTTATCAACGTAGTAAATATCGTCTTCTCTAAATTTTTTCTCGTCGTAAGTGACTACGCTACTAAAATGATTCATTCTCAAAAACTCTTTTACTTGTGGGTAATTCATTTTCAATAATGGACCAACAGCAGGATATGTTGTGGCACTCTGGTATGAAACCGTACCATTTTGGTAGGTATCTTGTTGAATTCTGAATATTTTGTCGCTATTTTCGTGATATGCGTCAAAACTACGCTCAAAAACCACGTATTGTAGAATAAGCAGAAACCCAGCCACTCCAATAGCAACACCAAAAATATTGATGAAGGACGTAATTTTGTTTTTGAGTAAATTACGAATAGAACTGTTAAGAAAGTTTTTAAACATGACAGTAAATGTTTATTTATTGAATAAAAAGCTTAGTTTGACTGAGGGGCAGCGTTTAGCTCAATCTTTATTTGAGTTGAATGTTGAATTTCGGCGAGTTCGGCAATGATAGCAATCGTCGCTTTTACAATTTCTGATATAAAGCGATAGTTGACACCTTCAAGGGTATCTTCGGGCGTATTTAATTTGGGGTTACGAGTCTCGCCACCGTCTCCGATATGAATGGCCTTAAAATTAGCTTTCCAAAATGGTGCGTGGTCGCTCGAAGCTAAAGTTGGTGTAAATTCTCCATTTTCAAGAGCCACCAACGATGCAACTTTCAGCGTTGGTAAATATTGCTCTGACTTTTCCTTAAAATTAATGCCTAAGGCTTCGGAGGCTTGATTTGAGGTACACACCACAAAGTTACCTTTGTAAGAATCTTTGGCTACCATTTCGGCAACATCAGGAAACAAGGCATCAAATCCTTGAGGTATCATCTGAGTGTTTGGTAAATCAGAAAATGAACCAATCATATCAAAATTCACCATTCCCTCTATTTGCTTTTTCTGTTCTAAGGCATCATTTACAAAATATTTGCTACCAAGAAAACCGATTTCCTCACAGTCAAAACCTGCAAATAGAATTTGATGGTTAAAATTATAATCCGATAATATGTGCATCACTTCGAGCAAGCCTGCCAAACCAGTTGCGTTGTCATCGCCACCAGGGCTATCTTTTGCAGCATCCATGTGAGCTCCAACAACAAATATTTTTTTGCTTTCGCTATTTGCATCTTTGCTCGAAACCACGTTCTCTCCTTTTATTTTTTCCCATTTAAAACTTTGCCTTTCTACCTTTAATTGATGCTGAGCAAATTGGGTATTTACGAGGCTTCTGACTTCTGCCAAGTGCTGATTTCCTTTGGGCGTTTGGCAGTCTCGGAATCCGTATATTTTTTTTACGTTGTCTTCAATTCGGTTTATGTTCACACTCTGCAATAAGTCATTTACTGATTGTCGTTGGTAATCATCAGCCGAAACAATGACTTCTGAAACCTTGGTAAACGATTGATTATCAGTATAATTCCAAATTATTTTTTTGTTTTTTCCAGTCGTAATCCCTCCAATATCGCCAGTAGCATCTAATATTTTGGTCTTTACTTGATTTTTGTCCATCGAAAATAGCTGAATATTTACCTCGCTATCTTCTTTGTCTGCAACATCAAAGTTTATCAAGATTTCTTTCTTAGCCACATCGTGAGTGGTTTTCCAATTTGTAATAATTGGTAATTGATTTTGTGCCTGTGTTTGTATTGAAATAAATAATAACCAACAGGTAACGATGATGATTTTGTATAGCTTTTTCATAATTTCATTTATTTATTCGGTGGCATTAATTAGCTCATACGTATAATTCTTTCCCCAAAGTTCAATCTCTTCCTTATTCCACAACTCTGGAAAAAAGATAACACGCTGGTAACGGGGGGGTAAGTATTTTCGCCAATTGGTTCCTCCAGTAGATTTTGCGTGTTGATTTCCTTGATTTAGGTGCCTCATAGCGGCCTTTAAATGCACAAGTTTCCATTTTATATTTGCCAAAACATCAAACTTTTTCATGGCTTCAACGCAATCATCTATTTGATTACCCGAAAACTCAAACTTGCAGAAAATTGACCAAACGGTGTCACTCTCCAACTCGATGGCTTTATTTAGCAGTATTTTGTCATATTTTTGTTCAAAATCTACTAAACTCAAATCTTTTTTTCCTGTATCTATTTCTATCGCACCTTGCTTCCAATATGTTTTTTCGTAGAGAAACGCTACATTATCGAATATCGTAATGGCATCTCGATAATCGCTATTGACTAAGTTAAAAATCGGAGTTGCATGAAGCTCAATGAGTCGGTATTGTATTGATTGAAAGCCACTCGCTGGTGCTAAAGCCTTTCGGAAAGTCATGAATTGATGATGATTCATTCCATCAACCATTATATCAAACGAATTGACTAATTGTTCGTAGTAGCGATTTATCCTCTCAATTTTATCAATGAATGTTTTTGCGTCAATTTTTGAATAGATTATTTGCTCCATTTCAGATAATATAAGCTTAAAAAAAAGCTCAGATATTTGATGATAAGTAACAAAAATCATTTCATCAGGAATAATAGTTCGGGGCTGTTGAAGGCTCAAAAGTGTGTCTAATTTTATATAGTCCCAGTAGTTTACGTTTTTTGTATGGCGTAAACTTTCTACCTGACTCATAAAATTTAATCCCTGAGACTTTGACTTTTCTTGTAAGAAAATTACCTGTCCGAGTAGGTCTTCATCAATATTATCTAACTTTTCCATAATTGATTATTTGAGGAACGTGTTTGGTTCAGAACTTATTCTGGTAAAAGTTTAATACCAATACCCTAAAGCGGTAATCATAGATGAGCTGAATGTGTGTAACTTTAGCTCTATCGAGGGTTGTTTTGGCTAAGTTATAATCTACCGAACTGATTGTGCCCGCTTCAAACTGCGACTCTGTTAATAAATATGCTTCTTGAAGTTTATCAACTTGTTCGCTTACAACTTCATACCTCGACTTTGCCGAAGCCAAATTTTCGTAGGCTTGTTCAACATTTTGCTTCAACTGTAAGCGTGCGAGTTTTGTGCTTAGTTGTTGATTCTGAGCATTAAGTTCAGCAATGGTTAGTTTGCTTCTTGCTTGTCGGTTATTCAGAATCGGAATCTTGAGATTTAACCCAACGTAAGTATTACGATTAGAATTAAGCTGGTCAAAATACGGAATTACATTAGATGTCTGTGTATAATCTTTCTGAAAAACGGGCAATTCTGAGCCATTCAATCTGATGTATTGACTGGTAGCTGACTCCGAAAACTCTGAAGAATAACTAAATCTTCGGGCGGTATTTACGTAGCTACTACCAAGATTTCCTTCAAGGCTGAGCGTTGGATATAAAGCACTTTTGGCAACTTTAACTCCGACAATGGCAGCATCAACTCTAAATTCAATTGCCTTCAAATTAGCCATGTTATTGGCTTTTTCAAGTATTTCGTTTAATGATGGTACATTTTCGGCAAGTGTAAGGACAGATTGTGTTTCAAACTTTGCCTCTTTGCTTATTGCTATATTCAAAAGTTGTCCCAAAGCCAAGCGTGCCATTTCCAACTGATTTTTCGCATTTACTAAGTTTACTTTTTCGCTGGCAAACTGTGCAGATAAATTCAAAAGAATGGTCTTGGCTTGTACGCCCTCTCTAACTAACACTTCGCTCCTTTTGAGTTGAATTTCGGTGGCACTAAGCTGCTTTTGGGTTACTTCGATTAATTCTTCACTAATTAAAACTTGTAAATATGCCATTATAACACCAAGCGTAAGGTTATCTTTGATACTTTGCACATCAAGTTTACTTGCTTCCAAGAGTGCCTTATTTTGCTTGATTGCATTCTTTATCTGAAAACCACTGAAGATATTTACGCTTGCATTTAGACTTAGACTACTAAACATGAGGGTTTGCTCTACAAAACCATTTGTGTAGGGGTCAATGTTTCGCCCAAAATTTATGCCTTGAACATTACTAAAATTAAGTGTCGGAAACTGATTTGCCTTTATTTGCTGAAGCGTTGCTACGTTGTTATCAACTGCAATCTGCCCTTGTTTTATCTGTAAATTATTCTGAAAAGCAATATCTATACATTTTTTTAGAGAATATACTTCGGGGGCTTGAGCTTTTGCATACGTATAAGGCAAAAGTATAGCACACAGGCTTATAAAAAGCCTTCTTATAAAATTTTTCATACTTAAATCAATTTGAAGTGTTAGGCTACCACGGTTTCTTCTTCAAAAATTATTTTACCGTCTGACATCCGAATAACTCGGTCGCTATAACTTGCATCTTTTTGAGAGTGTGTAACCATAATAACGGTTGCTCCTTGTCGGTGTAATTCGGTAAGCATATCCATTACCTCATTACCATTTTTCGAGTCGAGATTTCCAGTTGGTTCATCGGCTAAAATCAACTTGGGGTTATTGACTACTGCTCGGGCAACCGCCACACGCTGTTGTTGACCACCCGATAATTGTTGGGGTAAATGCCCACTTCTGTGCGATATTTTCACTTTTTCGAGTACTTCCTCTACACGTTTTTTTCTTTCGGCAGCACCTACTTTTGCATAAATGAGGGGTAATTCCACATTTTCATAGACTGTGAGTTCGTCGATAAGATTAAAACTTTGGAAAACAAAACCGATATTATCTTTTCTGACTGCGGTTTTATCAAATTCACTGAGAGTGGCAGTTTCGATATTGTTTATCTTTAATGACCCCCCATCAATATCATCAAGCAAACCTAAAAGATTAAGCAATGTTGATTTACCACAACCTGACGGCCCCATGATGGCAACAAACTCGCCATCTCGAATCTCAAAAGAAATACCCGAAACAGCCTTTGTTTCAATCTCTTCTGTACGATAAGTCTTTTCTAAATTTTTTACGCTAATCATAATCTTAAAACTTTTAGTTTGAAAAAATATATTTGATAAGAAGTTTATCAAAACTGCTATAATTTTATTTTGAGTTCTTTCATTTCTCCATAATTCTCATAGCTCGAAGTAATTACTTTGTCGTTGACCGATAGGCCATCAATTACCTCAAAGAATTGTGGGTTTTGGCGGCCAAGTTGAATGTTTACTCGTTTGGCGGTATTGGTTACGGGGTCATAGACAAAAACCCAATTTCCACCAGTTTGCTGGAAAAAACCACCTCTGGGTAAAAGAACAGCCTGTGACTCATCGCTCAATGATAACTTTACTTGTAGGTTTTGTCCACGACGAATTCCTGATGGTATATCCTTAGTAAATTCTAAATCAACCTGAAACTTGCCATTATTTACTTGTGTGTAAATCTTACTGATACGCAATGAGTAATCTTTACCAGAAAAAGCAAAGTCGCCAATTTGACCAATAAAGATTCTCGAAATATAATGTTCATCAATATCTGCTCTCACTTTAAATCCATTTGAAACATCAATCTGTCCGAGTCTTTGCCCTCTGGTCTTTGACTCGCCCACTTCTGCATTTCGTGAAGTTAGTTGTCCATCAATTGGAGCTTTTACAACCAAATCTCCTGCTTTTTTTCTCATCACTACCAACGCTGCTTTCATTCGCTCTAATGATTCTTTCATTTGGCTAATCTGCTGATTCATCGTTACGGAATCTTGTTTGAGCGTCTGCTCAATAAGCTTTTTGCGACGTACCTGAAAACCATATAGATTTTGTGAAGATTTAAAATCCTGCTCTGGAATTACTTTCTGTTCATAAAGGCGTTTGTTTACTTTATAAACCCTGTCGGCTTCCACGAGGGCATTATCAACTTCGGCCAATTGGTTTTGCTGTCTAATACTATTTTGTTCAGCTAAGTTGCGTGTATTCTGCATGTTTGTTATTAAATCAAAAACCGAAGTTTCTCGTGTAAGCAAATCCAGCTCCAAATCTGTGTTCGATAATCGGAGTAATGGTTGCTCTTTCTTCACGACAGCACCTTCTTCAACATACAAATCTTCTACTTTTCCGCCCTCTGTGGCATCCAAATAAATGGTTGTTAGTGGTAATATAACACCATTTACGGGTATATACTCCTTAAAAACTCCCTTTTTTACCTCACTTACGATAATCTTAGAGTCATCTACATTAAGGCTTGCTGTGCTGGCATTACTGGTTTGGTATCTGACTAATAAAAGTAACAAAACCAGTCCGCCTGTTACTCCACCAAGAATCTGATACACTTTTTGTCTTCTGTTTTTTTGGATGACCTTGTCCATTTTTTTAACTGTTTATTTTGTAATCAATAAAACTATACCTCTATTTTTTGTACTTCAGTTTTAATTTTTTGGGTTACTGAGGCTAATTTCGAAAGTAGCTTTAAAACTGTTTCTACATTATTTATAAAGTACTTGGCGGCTGTCGAACGCACTCCGACTTTAATTGTATAACTATCAAAGGCAATTAATTTTCTGAACATATACTCATCGGTGGTATCATCTCCTATGGCAATTATAAAATCATATTTCGATTGATTAAGCCAGAAGTTGATTGCTTTACCTTTATTTACATTTAATCCCATTACTTCAATAACCTTGTTTCCTTCTAATACTTTTATCGGAAAATATTCTTGTAGTAAGCTCAGCTCATTTTTCAATTCGGGGAGCCTGATTTGTATCAATTGCTCGTCGGACTGCCTATAATGCCATGTCATCGAATATTCTTTATTTTCAATGAAACTATTGGGTGTTCGTTCTACGAATCGTTTGAAAATATGCTCAATTTCTTCAAACCACTCTTGTTTCTGTGTAGTATTTGAAATCCATCCCAAATCTTCTGTTTTATAGGAAGTGCCGTGTCCTGCAACAAAATCAATGTTCAAATGACCTAAATGATTCTCTAAAAAAAACTTATCTCGACCACTCACAATAACAATGCTATTTCTGAGGTCAGAAGCCATTGTTTCCAAGATTGCTAAAAGTCTTTCTGATGGAACAACCAAGGCTGGGTTTGCCTGAAACTCTTCAAGTGTACCATCATAATCGAGCAGAATTAATCTTTTTTCAGCTTTTCGGAAATCAGACAAAATCTTGTGCTCGGTTAGTCCTGCAACTAATTTTCGACTAATTTTTTGGTTTTTCTTGTGAGCTTCCTCTAATTGTTGCATACAGTTTCGTGTCCAGTTATTGATGTTGTATTTTTCAATGACCGTTTTCATGATATTATTTCGCCTAAATATTTGTTCTTTGGGCATTTCCAAGGCTTCTTTTATTGCCAAAGTCATGGCTTGAATATCATAAGGGTTAATAATTACAGCTTCATTTAATTCGGAAGCAGCACCTGCCATTTCACTAAGAATCAATACTGAAGGTTTATCATAACCTATTGCTACAAATTCTTTTGCAATCAAATTCATGCCGTCTCTAAAGGGTGTAACCAGCCCAACATCTGACAAAGCGTACATAACAGACATATCTTCGAGCGATAACGCTCTGTATATATATGTAATAGGGTTCCAATTGATGGTCTGGTACTTTCCATTTATTTTACCAACTAATTCATCAATCTGAACTTTGAGGTCGTGATATTGCTTCACATGGGTGCGTGATGGACTAACAACCAAAACGAGTACGACTTTCTGTAAATACTCAGTAAACTGACCAAGAAAGCTATCAAAAGCATTTAATCGCTGTAAAATCCCCTTCGTGTAATCTAATCTATCAGCCGAAAGTATTACTCTCTTGCCCTTGAACTGTTCTTTTAGGTCAGATACTTCTCCCAAAAAACTGGCTTTTGTCTTGAAACCAATAAATTTTTCGTAATCAATTCCCATCGGAAGGGCATCAACTTCGATGCTTCTTGTACCTTGAAATATCTGAGTGCCTTCAATTTCATATCCAAGTATTTGGCTTACCGAGTTCATGAAATTTCGCACGTAATCAAAAGTATGAAAACCTATAAAATCGGCACCTAATAGACCATTAAGTAAATTTTTTCTCCATTTTAATGCTCTAAATACATCTGATGCAGGAAATGGTATGTGTAAAAAAAAACCTATTCCTACTTTCGGATAGCGTTTTCTTATAAGCTCTGGTAACAAAAGAAAATGATAGTCATGTATCCAGATTCGGTCATCGTCTTTTAATATCTTACAAATCTCTTCGGCAAAGATTTCATTGACTTTCACGTAGGCTTCCCAATCTTGATTATTACTTTCGGTTGAATATTGAAAATAATGAAAAAGTGGCCACAGAATTCCATTACAAAAACCATCATAAAACAACTCATATAAAACAGTTGGCAAAAAGATTGGAGACATTCGTTCTTTCTGCAAATGTGCAGCAATAGCTTGTTTCTCTGACTCTTGCTCCGGAATTAGACCGACACTACCAATCCAATGAGTTTCATATTTTTCACTAATACTCGATAAACCCGTCGAAAGCCCTCCCACTGATTGAGAAAATTGATATCCTCCTGTTTCTTTCTTCGCAATCGAAATGGGTAATCTGTTTGATATGATTATGACTCTCGACATTTTGCTTCTCAATAAAATTTTCTATTTCAAACACAGCTCACTTTCATCGGTGATTTGAGAAGGCTCTACTTTTATGACCAAAACTTGTCGTAACCCTTCTAACTCTATCATCACTGAATTTTTATTTTCTTTTAGGATAGTACCTGAAATTCCTTTAAAATTCCCTCCAGTGATAGTCACTTTCATCCCGATTGAATATTTATGTTTTGGAGTTTCAATCGTAATATTATTACCGTTCGATTGAAGCATTTTTATTAATTCAATTTCTTCATGTTTTATTTCGGCGGGTTTTCCATCAACAACCAAAAACTTGACAAGTTCAGAGTGTTTCAGATGTTCCCATCTCTTGGTCGAATTGGTATAAATAAAAATATAATTCGGAAACAACGGCACATCAATGGTTTTCTTTCGGTCGCTCCATTGGCGTACAACTTTATGAGTTGGCAAATAACATTCAACTCCTGTTCGCTTTAAAATAACCTCTAATTTTTTTTCACAATTAGGCATGGTGTATCCAACAAGCCACTTTAAATTATTCGTTTTCATAAAACTTTATATTTTAAAAAAGTAAAGAAATGTTTTCTAAGAAGCAGGCTATGGCTTCGCCACATTGACTCACATTTTCTTTGAGTCGTTATTTAAATCATTAAACAGAATATTACGCTCATCTAAATATTTCTGATAAACCGTATAATACTTTGTTTAACTTTTATTGAACAAATTTATATAAATCAAAAACCGAGTTCCAAATAAAAACTTCCGAACTAACTAATCGGTAGAATGAAGTAAATATTTATTGTAAAATAAAAGTTAGTGAAGTAAATTTCAAGACTCAATCCGACGGTTCATGCCATAGCTTCTTTTGGTGATTTTACTTATGCTTTTGGAGATATCATACGTTGTTTTAATGATTTCATACTTGATTATCATAGCTCTTTATCGAATTTTTCACACCTTTTGAGCCATATTCATTAACAAAACATTCATTTTGTAGATTTCATGCTTTGCATTATTTATTTCAACTAAATCTGTTTTTAATTATTAAATTTTAGGTTTATTTTTAATGGTTACTTCAAAATATAACTTACTATACAAATGAAAAAAAACACAGAAATATATGGTCGTTTAGATGAAATACAAAATCGTTTGATTTTCATAGAAAGCTTGCAAAACGAAGAAATGAGCAAACCCCACCACCAAAGGGATATGCTAAAATTGGAGTTATTACATAAAGACTATACCACCAATAGTTTTGCTGCTACGCAGCTCAATTGGGTTCTTGAATAAACTTTACTATACAAATAATATCTGGAAAACATGAAAAATAGAATTTTAACGATGGGAGGTATCGGAGATATATTATTAATGACTCCTACTATCAGGGCTTTGAAAGAACAAAGACCCAACGATAAACTGATTGTTTTTTGTTGGAATCAAAGTCACGCAGAAGTATTCAGGTATAATCCATTTGTAGATGAAATAAAGTTAGCTACATTCAAGGAAAGTCCCATTGATTATATTCTCTATTTTCTAAAGCTACTCCCTGTAAATATTTACCATTATGCCCAGCTTTCCCCCAGTAAATTTTATAACAAAAATGCTACGGAGATAATCGCAGAAATGGCTCAGATAAAATTGAAGCAAAAAAATGTTGAGATTTATCTGACCGATGAAGAAGAACACCAAGCACAAGAAACGCTGAGTTTATATGCCAACCCAGTAATGATTCATATCACTTCGCATTGTTCAAAAAATCAAGAGTGGGAAATTGAAAACTGGGAAGAACTTGTGAGACTAAATCCCGATAAAACCTTTATTCAACTTGGCCTAACAGATGAGCCACAGATTCGTGGAAGCATCAATCTTTTAGGAAAAACAACGCTGAGAGAGGCTTTTGCTCTTATAAAATTTGCAAAAGGTTTTGTGGGTGTTATATCTTCGTTTGCTCATGCCACAAATGCTTTCAATACAAAAGGAGTTGTTTTGTTTGGGCCATCTACTCCAATCGTTTGGGGACACTCCAATAATATCAATTTATCGGTTGAGATGAGTTGCTCGCCTTGTATTGATGTATTATTTAATTCTCCATGCCCTTTTGATAAGGCCTGTATGAAAGCTATTAGTGTTGCTGATGTACACAAGGCTCTCAATCAGCAACTTGAACCCAAAATATATGAAGCTATGGTAGTATAAATCTATTTTTTCATTGAGAGACGTTTTTTTAAATCATTTAATCTGGCTCTTGCCATAACAAATTCAACAATTTCTGTTTTTGTATCAACTCTAAGGATGTACTTACCACTTTGCCAATAAGCAAATGTCTTTAGAAAATGTAGATTTATTATTTGTTTTCGATTAACTCTAAAAAATATCTTTGGGTCTAAGTCATCTTCCAGTTCGTTGAGCGAGTTTGTAATCTTAAATTTTCCTTTCGGGTGGGCAACGTAATAATCGCCAGACCCTCCTGAAGTTTCAAACCAAAGACACTCATCAACTGGAAAAATAATGTCACCACGGTTATCTTTTCCTCTTATTGAAGTTTGGTAATCTTTATAAATTGGTAAACTAACTATTTTCGTCGTTTCGAGTTCGTCAGTTATCTTATCATCGCTTGCATTAGGAATAACCTGATATTCATATCTTTTAAACCAAATATCTTCGATCAGCGAAATATTAGTCAGAATATAAACAAACATACCCGAAAAGATAACATATTTAGAATATACCTTCCAATTGAATAATCCACCGATAAGGTAATTATTATAGTATTCACTAAAATTCAGATTAGGTATTTCTAATAATACATATCGGAATGTAATAGTAAGAGGAGCATAGAAAATGTATACAACCAAAATAAAAGGGATAAATTTAAGCTCATATAAAAAAATTGATTTTATAGATAAGTAGATTGAAGATTTTATTCTTTCCTGAAATTTTCGAGTAAGATATGTAAGAGAAACACATGTAAAGAATTCGGGAATATAGTAATCAATAAACAGAAGTTTGAGGTATTCTGTAAACGAAAGATCCCTTTTGATTGCATCTGGTGTAAAGATACGAGATATTACAAAAAAAACGGTCATTATAACTATATAAAGAAAAAAAACATTCACATTTTTCTTTATAAACCCATAAGAGATTTTTATTTTTTCTTTATACATTTTTTTAAAACTTTTGCAGCACATCCCTAAAAACTCATTTAAGCTCTTGAAAAGAGAGTGCATCTAAATTATTTAGATATTAATTTATATTAAAAGTTAAATATTTTACCATATAAAACTTTACCGATAATTTATTGTGCAAATATTAAGTTTCTGAGGCTATTAGATTTTATGAATTAAATCTAACAATTTTTTACTACTAATTTAGTAAAAATTAGTAATTTATTGATATTTCAAATGAATAGATTAAGTAATAACTTTGTATTATTAATTAATGTTTAAACAAAATAAATACTATCAAAATGAAAACATCATTAGACATCAAAAACGCAGTATCAATCAAAGATTTTTTAGTTCAAAATTCTACTAAAGGGAATTCAGCTCTATCATCAATGCTTCAGGGGCAAAAATGCTTCGACGTACTACTTAGTAAAGGAATTAAAATTGCCTAACAACTAATCTTTGCTCAAAATCATGGAAATCTCCTATAACACCAGTATTCAGTCTTATGCCAATTATTTCGATTTAGAATGGTATAAAGAACAAAAAAACGAAGAATTCAGACTCGGTGTATTCTCGGCAAATTTACAAAATTTCTTGCCCAAAACACCTGTACAATCGTTTGAAAACATTTATGGAGGTTTTATGAAAAATGTCTTTTTGGGTTCTTATGACCAAAATAGATTAGATATTATTGAAAACACCCAAGTACACGACCAATTTGAGGTTTTGAATTCAAAACAACCTTACATTTTTTGTTCGATTCACATGGGTTCGTACCAAATTATTTCTAACCTTATTGCAAGAAACCGAATCAATCAGGCTTTGTTAGTTGGACAAGAATATATCCAAACACATGCTCAACAACAATACGAGAATTTTAATAAACTCTCGATTAAATATAATTTAGAAAATGTGGCTTTTGATATTATTGATGCCGAAGATAAAGCATCGGGGATTCGTATGCTCAGAAAACTCAATAGCGGACATTCCTTATTTGCCTATATCGATGGTAATACTGGCTTAGGGGGCCGTGAAACAATCAATGAAGAAAAAATAGCAAAGGTATCATTTTTAGGAAAGCAAATTTATGCACGGAAAGGCTTGGCTTATATTTCACATGCATCAAAAACACCGATTGTACCCGTATATACTTTTCGTGATAAAAATTTGCAAAACCATATTATCATACTTCAACCCATTTTTCCTGATTTTCAGCAAAGCAGAGAAGAATTTAGTAAATCGACAACGCAGATTATTTATCAGCAATTTGAAAAACCCATAAGCCAATATCCAGAGCAATGGGAAGGTTGGAATCATCTTCACTATTATCTCGTTAGCAGTGAATATCGGCACCCAGCAAGGGTTTTTAATGATGCTGATAAAGTATTTAACAAAGAAGATTTTTCTCTTTGTAGAGTAGGAAAATTATCTGTGATTCTAAATCGTCGAACTTACGAAGTAAACGAAATTTCTAACACGCTCTATCGTTTATTAAAAAAGAACATTGATTCGGTAACTACCAAAGAAAAAATCGGTGTAGAAAATTATGAAAAACTGGTTGAGTTGGATATACTTGTATAATCATTCTCAGTACTACTATTTTTATCTTACGCAGCACAATATGGTTATCTGCCATGTTATGCTGCGTAAATAGTTTTTGAGTATTCTGTGGTAAACCCTCAAACCTAATTCATTGAAATAGACATTTATCTGACACCATAAAGCCTCTCTCTCGGTTTCAAGTATTACTTGCACACTATTCTTTATAAAACCGAAATCAACTCTATTTCAATTATTATTTTTTGTATATATTTATGCACTTATCCCGATGATATACAATTTAAAATATTTTTCTTAAATTTGTACAATTTTAAAATTCAATTCTTAAGTGTGCAACAGTAAAAATAATATTAAATAGCTTTTAAAAGCAAATTGGTATGTCAAAATATTATCAATTATTGCATTTCTTTTTGTTCTATTTACCATTGATTATTCAATAGGTTTTACATATAATAAACTGGTATCTAACAAAATATCAAAAACTAACGAAATTCAAAAACTTATTGACAATCCTAAAATTGATAATATCACAAAACAAGAATTAGTGAAATTAGAAACGGAAATACTAAAAAAAGTGCATTACACATCTTCTTTATCTGAATTTTTCAATTCTTTTAACCAACAAAAAACGGCATCGCCTATTGTTTCAAACAATAGCCACCTTAAAATTATAGATTCAAAAAAAGACATATTTTCATTTGATTTATTTAGTTCACATTTTTTAAGCACTTCATGGTTTGTACTTTTTAATTTATTCTTTTTTATACTTTTGGTTATTTCATTTTTTAAGGTACTAAGTTAAAGTTTTTTACCTTTGTTTATGGAAATCAGAGATATTTGTGTGGCGGCTATATTGGTTCTTCGTCAATTTTAGTGAAACACTTGTTGTATTTCAAAAGTAGGACTTTAAGGGATTGAGTAAAAGTAATCGTGTTTTTGTATATTGGCAAATGATGCAAAAACGATATATCCAACTAACTGCCTCTGAAAAGGAAGAACTTGAATCAGAGGTACAGCATAGCCATCCTTTGCGAGTTTTAATAAGTTTAAAAGCTGTTTGAGTTTAGCTTCATATTCAATTGGATTTTGCAATGGTTTTAGCCATTTTCTAATTCGTTTCCATGAATACCCTTTTTTTTAATAAAGTTTTTTATCATTGATTTACTAACACTTGTCAAATTTTTTTGCAACATCTTTGAGGGATTCTCCCTTATCAATCCATTCAATAATCTTGTTTGTTTGGCTTAAATCACAGGCATTAAGAACTGTTTTTCGCCCTTGACCTCTGATAGTCATGATACCTAAAAAGCCCTGGCTTTCATAGTTATCAAACCATGTGTAAATGGTTCTTGTTCGTACATTAAAAGTCTTTGCAATGGCTTGAACTTGAATGTTTTGTTGACTCATTAAAATGCTTTGACAACGATTACGAAAAAATGGATTTTCGTGATTTTTAATCGCTTATCGTAGTGTTTGAATTGCGTCAGAGGGTAAAATTTGGTATCTCATGACCCAAAGTTACGAAAATGTCGAATAAATTAAAATTTATACTTAAACTGCATTTTATATCAATAAAAATTCTTGGAATTAACATTAAATTAATCTTTCACCAAAATTGACGAAGAACCACTTTCACGCCATTATACAACTGACCTACACCTTTTAAAAAATCTCCGAATTTCGGAGTAACTTTAGTACCTTCAACCGCATAAGAGTACGTATTGTGATAATCACTTTTGGTTGAAGAACTCTCCTTCCATCGCCGACGAATTATACGTAAAATACATTGCTTACCCATTATCGAAAAACCCTGTATTTCTACTGCATTTTGATAACCATTTTGTACCAATTTTATGCCATTTTCACAAGACGGAATATTCTGTTCGGATTCTATGAGGGTGAAAGTCAATACTGACTCTTGTTCATCAATTTTTGTCAGTATGAAGTCCTTTAGAATTTCTTTAGGTATAACCAAGCTATAAAGGTGGCTATCAATACTTGTGGGTTTATCGCTTATTACTTCATGTTGTAAAGCTAATAAAAATAGCATTAGCACATCAAAATATATTTAACCCTAAAAATTGAAATAACCGACAATATTGATTCTTTATGGTAGGTTTTGGCATTTTCTGCTCAAATTAACCATTCGTGACTCCTACTGAATTTGAATACTGGCAGTACAATTTTATTTATCTTAGTAAAAAAAAAAAATACTGATACCTGCTCACAAAAGGATGTTTACTTCATCGGTATTTATGATTATTTCACGGTAAAACAGTTTTTCAAACCAATATTTTCATCTACTTTTGGTAAAATAAAATTTACTTCAAAACATAAAAGTTATCTAAACTTCTTCAATCGTTTCGTAAGATAGTTAACATTTTTTAATTGTAATTATTTTATGAAAAAAACATTCAAAGAATCAGAGAGAAGTCCATTAATGATTTTTTCTGAAAAACTCTCTATCGAAAAAATTTCGGTCGACGAAGCTAATATTGTCATAGGCGGAGATAAGGAATATACTCCCGTTTATGAGCAAGTTAGTAGTCAACATTTCGAGTGGACTCAAACCACCCTTCTATTCAACACATTTTAAAAAAGCATACTAAAATTATGAAAAAGCAAAATCATTTGTTGGGTAATCCCGACGAATACAAAAGAAAAAAAAGTATCGGTGAACTCAAAAAAAGAGGCGTAAAAATTAAAAATAAAGGGAACATTAATGGTGGTACTGGCCAATTTGTAAGAAGCCCAAATATTGCATTCAACAAAGATGATTTTGATGGACTCGATGAATAATCAATCGGGTATATTACCAAAGTGCCGCTTGCTGGTTTTAAAAGTTGCCAGTAGATGTAATCTAAATTGTACGTATTGTTATGTTTATAATTTAGGCGACAATATTTATTTGAGTCAACCCAAATTTATGACCGAAGAAATCGCTAAGGTCATCATTGGTCGGGTCAAAGATTATTGTTTAAAGCACGGCATTGGCTCGTTCGAGTTTGTCTTTCATGGAGGAGAACCTCTTTTGGTAGGCCGTCAATTTTATGAGTTTTTCGTAAAAGAAGCAGTTCAACATTTAACGCCTTCAATAACTCCCAATTTCTTCTTACAAACTAATGCAACCCTCATAGATGCAGATTGGGTTGAGCTATTTGAGCGGTTGGGTATTAGTGTCGGAATAAGTATTGATGGCGATAAAGCAACCAACGATTTAAACCGAATCGACCACCGTGGTTTATCTTCCTATGATAGCACTCTGAAAGGTATCAGAAAGATTCAAGAATCTGAAATCCTGAAGAATAAACTTGGGGTTTTGAGTGTAATCAATATTTTGGCAAACCCTATAAATATTTATCAGCATTTCAATGACCTAAACCTCGAAAACTGGGATGTACTCTTTCCACTTGGTAATTTTGAAAACCCTCCAGAAGGGATTGATACTTCAATTATTGGTAGAAATACACCCTATGCCGACTGGTTAATTTTGCTATTTGATAATTGGTACAATGATTTTAGTACAAAAAAAATACAGATTAGGTTTTTTACTCAAATCATAGAGTTACTCTTAGGAATTGATAGCGGTTACGAAATCTTGGGTCAACGCCATGTTGAGATTTTATCAATTGAAAGTGATGGAACTTATGAAGTAGATAGTGCAGTTCGAGCTTTGGGCATCAAAAGTGTTTCGGATAAAAACGTACTGATTGATGATTTTGCTGAAATATTGCAGACAGATTTATCGCAATTATTTACACATTCACACGATGGTCTTTGTCAGCAATGCCAAAGTTGTCCAATCGTAAATATATGTGGGGGGGGCTATATTCTAAATCGATATTCTAATCTGAATGGGTTTCAAAACCCATCCGTTTACTGCAATGATTTAATAAAAATCATTGTTCATATTCATCAATCTTTAATCAATACAATCTCGGATTACAATCATACTTCGCAAAATATCACTTATCAAGGTATTTGTGATTCTATTTACGGCATAGAAGCTGTCGGAGCATAATACCAGCAGAATCAATTGTTTATAAATACCAATATCATGTATAGAAAATATAAATATTATAAACAACTTGACTATATGGACTGTGGTCCGACTTGCCTTAAAATGGTAGCAGCACAGTACAATAAAAACTATTCGATTGAGTATCTCAGAGACAATTCGTATATAACCCGACAAGGAGTAAGTTTACTTGGTTTAGGCGAAGCTGCCGAGAAAATAGGGTTTCGTACTTTAGCTGCCAAACTTACCTTTGACCAGCTCGAAGAAGAAGCCCCTTTACCTTGTATCCTGCATTGGAATCAGGAACACTTCGTTGTGCTTCATGCAATCGAAAAGGCGAATTGGTTTCGCAAACACGATAAATTTATTGTCGGCGACCCTGGCCATGATTTAGTGGCAATTGATGCCAATATTTTAAAAAAATGTTGGTTTGGTACTGTCGATCAAAAAGGAGTCGCTCTACTTTTAGAGCCTACCAACGATTTTTATAATAAGTCAGAAGAAAAAAGTATTCCTAAAACTGGGTTTCGGTTTTTGTTTCAATATTTATTTCCTTATAAAAAATATGTTTTCGAGATAGTATTGGGTATGGTACTGGGTAGCTTGTTGGCTCTTGTTTTTCCGTTTCTAACCCAAAGTATGGTTGATTATGGCATACAACGTCAAAGCTACGAATTTATTCATCTAATTCTACTCTCGCAGCTACTCCTTTTTATGGGAAGCATGGCCGTAGATATGATACGAAACTGGATACTTCTACACATCAATGCTCGTATCAGTATTAGTATTATCTCTGATTTTTTGATGAAACTAATGAGATTACCCATCAGTTTTTTTGAATCAAAGAATGTAGGAGATATTACTCAACGAATAAATGACCATAAACGAATAGAATCTTTTCTGACAGGCTCAACCTTGCAAACTGTTTTTTCAATTATCAATCTTTTCGTTTTTTCGGCAGTATTAGGCACTTATAACATCACATTTCTATTGATTTTCTTCTTCGGTAGTATATTATCTGTTTTATGGGTTCTGATTTTTCTCAAACGTCGAAAAGAACTCGACTACTCAAGATTTCAGCAGATGCGAGAAAATCAGAATACCCTATTTGAGTTGATTAATGGTATGCAAGAAATCAAATTGAATGATGGAGAAAGAATCAGGCGATGGAATTGGGAAAAAATACAAGCAAAACTATTTAAAGTTAACCTAAATAGCCTTGCATTAGAGCAGTACCAAGAAATCGGTTACTCCATTATCACGCAGATAAAAAATATTCTCATATCTTATTTTGCAGCTTTAGCCGCCATCGATAATCAAATTTCTTTGGGTGTTATGCTAAGTATATCTTATATCGTTGGTCAAATGAATGCTCCGCTCAGTCAATTAATTGTTTTTATCCGAAACATACAAGACGCAAAAATGAGTTTAGACAGACTTAGCGAAATTCACGGCCGCCAAGATGAAGAATTTGACGATGAAAGTGTCATCAATAAATTAAGAATAGATGAAAACGAAACTATAAATTTTGATGACGATACTATCAAAAATCTATATTTGAGCGATACAACCATTCACCCCCCCTCACTAAAAATACTGAAAAAGCAGGGCATTTACCTTAAAAACGTATCATTTCGTTATGGATCTCCCAATACTCCTCTCATTCTCAAAAATATAAACCTTTTTATTCCAGAAGGAAAAGTAACAGCTATTGTTGGCTCAAGTGGCAGTGGTAAAACAACATTACTAAAAGTTTTACTAAAGTTTTTTTCTACTTCTTCTGGCGAAATTTCAGTAGATGGTGTTAATATCAATGAATTATCGGCAAAAGCTTGGCGAAAAAAATGCGGAACTGTCATGCAAGATGGTTATATTTTTTCGGACACAATAGCCCGAAATATTGCCGTTGATGGTGATAAAATTGATGAAAACACGATGTACGAAGCCATAAAAGTATCAAATATTGGCGAGTACGTCAAGAAATTACCACTTGGTTTTGCAACTAAAATTGGCAACTCTGGTTCGGGTCTTAGTGGTGGGCAGAAACAAAGATTACTCATTGCCCGAGTGGTTTATAAACAACCTCAATATATATTCTTTGACGAAGCCACCAGCTCTTTAGATGCAAATAACGAAAAGATCATCATGTCTAATCTCGAACAGTTTTTTAAAGGGAAAACTGTTTTAGTGATCGCTCATCGTTTAAGCACTGTAAAAAATGCTGACCAAATTGTGGTTTTAGAAAATGGTGAGATTAAAGAAATTGGAGTTCATAAAGATTTAGTTGAGCAAAAAGGACGATACTACGAATTAGTTAAAAACCAATTAGAATTGGCTAATGCTTAGGAAACTATGAAAAAAAAAGAAAAATATGGTCAATTCTTGTCCCGAAGTGATGAGTTTCAAGAAATTATCGGAACAATCCCCCCCTGGATTATTAGGCGTGGAATATCCGTTACATTCTGGGTATTTTTAATTTTCCTTTTTTGTTCTTTTTTTATCAAATACCCCGACACCCTACAAACACAAGTGATGGTTTTAGCTAAAGAACAACCATTTAAGATTAGTTATTTCAGCGAAGGCACACAGACATACCAAGCTCTAAAAAAAGAAGGAGATTGGGTAAATGCCAATGATACAATCTTGTTAGAAAAAGACATAACTACAGGAAAAATAACTAAAATTATATCTTCTGTTTCTGGAAAAATGTATCTTTTTAAAGGAGCAGAAAAAGACCCCAGAGAGTTGGTAATGTTGGTTTATCCCGAAATAAAAGACTACGATATGCAACTCAATATACCAGTCAAAGGCTCAGGTAAAGTACGAATTACCCAAGATGTATTGATTAAACTGGAAGCCTATCCCGTTGATGAATACGGCTATCTTGAAGGCAAGATAGAATCAATCATGCCAGTTCAGATTGATGGTTTCCATCGTGCAAAAATTAGGCTAAAAAATAACTTTACGACAACCGAAAATAAAAGGATTAAACAACAGCATTTCATGAAAGGTTGGGCTGAAATTATTTTAGATGATAAAAATTTATTTCAACGATATTTTGGAATTTTTTTTGACTAAAACTTATATTTAAAAAAATATGAACACTATTAATAAAGAATTTATCTCAGTGATTCGGCTACTCCGTGAAAACAATGTAGAATACAATTCTGCTTTTTTTTACATTGATGATTGTTCACAACTTTCAATAAACGAACTCGAAGAATGCCTGCATCCTATTGAAAAGAAAAGATATGTTTCTTTCAAAAGCGAAGTACGTCAATTAAGTTTTTTGTTAGGACGTTTTTGTGCAAAAAAAGCCATTGGATACACCAACAATATCCATCAACTTTCAGATATTCATATCGACTCTGGCATTTTTAATCAACCAATTATCAAAAAACCCAATTTACCTAATATTCGTGTCAGTATTGCCCACGATGGCTTATCGGCCATTGCCCTATCTTATCCCGAAGAACACCCAATGGGTGTTGATATCGAATCAATTGATGATGAAAAAAGTGAGGCCGTTGAAGAACAACTAACCGATTTTGAGAAAAAACTTATCAAAGAAATTTCGACTGATACTAAAACCTTAAATATGATTTTTTGGACTGCAAAAGAAAGTCTTTCAAAAGTACTTAAAACTGGGCTGATGGTTCCATTAAACATATTTGAGTTAGATAATATTGAGCTGCATGGTAATTTTTATCGAGGTACATTTACCAATTTTTATCAATATCAATTTTATTCTTGTATCCATCACAATAAAGTTATAAGTATCCTACTACCTCGCAAAACCCGTTTATCTTTAGAATCAACTTTTTCTTTTTCTTAAAAATAACACCTCAAACACGCAAAATTATGTTTACTAAAAAGCAAACTGGGCCAAATCCTCAAAATAAAGAACTAACCATAAAAGCACTTCAGATGCTTACCAATGAGGTCGAGTTAGTAGAAGGAACCGAGATTTTAGGGGGCTGGGTAGCTTGGAATGCCCTCCGAAACAATATTGAAGACAAAGAAGAAAATTCAGAACTATATCCTCAATGGGTATGATTTTATATAATATCATTATTATCGTCCGCTCTAAAAATTGATGAGCAAACGGATATCTTGTCTGTTTGCTCATAGCAAAAAAATTAATTCATTAATCGCTTGAAGCATTTGCTCACACTCTTTTTTGCTCAAATCAGTAATGGCAAGCTCTCTAATTTGTTGCTTGATAATTATTACTTTTTCTAGCTCGGACAGCTTATTAGTTGCAAGATTTACAGCCAAAATAGGAAGATCAGTATGCGTTGGCGAAATAAGAGCGTCTAATTCTTCGATACTGCCAATATTTTTTATGTTTTCAAGTATATTAGGGTACAAATGATAAAAGTGAGGTACAAATTTTTGTAAAAGTACGACCAAATACAGCAATGAAATGAACGCTCACTTATTGGACAAATTTAAGGAAAGCCATCCAGAATGACAAATAGGATTATTAAAAAATACGCTACTTATGGTAACATTGATTTTAGACCGCCAAACAGTTTGTTTGTGGAAATTAAAAGGTAGTGTTGGCAAATTTCTTGGTAATACTCAAACAGTATGGTGTACCCCAATAGTTGGACAAAATAGTTAATTTATTAAAGTGTTAATATTTTTTGTTTAATTGTACTATTCTTAGTTATAGATTGACGTTCATTGAAAACCTGATTTGGAGTGAGGTTTAGTAAAGATTGATGTTTCCTTTCAAAATTATAAAATTGGATATATTCAAGAAGTCCTCTATAAAGTTCATTTCCATCTCTATATTCTTTTAAGTAAATATCCTCATATTTGATGGTTCTCCAAAATCTTTCGATAAAAATATTGTCTAAAGCCCTCCCTTTACCGTCCATAGAAACCAAAATTTCGCTTTCTAATAATACCTGTGTAAAATCATTTGATGTAAATTGACTACCTTGGTCGGTATTAAATATTTCAGGTTTTTCATTATAATAAAGTGCGGTATTCAGTGCTTTTAAACAAAAATCAGTTGTCAATGTATTTGATATTTCCCAAGATAAAATAAAGCGAGAATACCAATCAACAACAGCACATAAATATAAGAATCCGCTTGCCATCGGCACATATGTTATGTCAGTTGACCAAACCTGATTGACCCGTTCTATCTTTGCTCCTCTTAGCAAATAAGGAAATATTTTGTGTTGTAAATCAGGAATGGATAAATTAGGTTTTGGATAAATCGCCTCAATATTCATTAAATTCATTAGCCTACGCACCTTTTTTAAGTTAATTGGCTGAAATTCATCGGGCAAATTGACTGCAATACGCCTGCCACCATAAAACGGATACTTGGTGTATAATTTATCAATGGCTTTCATCAACACAACATTTTCAGCACTTTCTCCACAGGGCTGATAATAGTAACTTGACCTACTCATACCAAGTAAATTACATTGTTGCTCGATACTCAAAACTCCATGATTTACCTCTATATACCCCTTTTTTTTAGCTGTCGATAATCCTAAGCACTCTTTCGTAACTTTTTTTTTAGGAAATCCAATTCTACTTTTAACTGCCCTATTTGTTGATAAAGTGGGGCTGTAATTTCTTCTTTTTCGTCATCGTCTATTAAATTTTTCTTCCCCCCAAACAAACTTGGAATCCCGCTTATAACTTGTTTCTTCCAGTCGGTAATTTGAGTAGCATGAAGTTCAAATTCACTACTTAATTGAGCTAATGTCTTTTGTTCTTTTAATGCTTCAATTACTACTTTTGTTTTGAAATTCTCATCGTAATTTCGCCTTGTTTTCTTTCCCATTTTTGT
>JANNDY010000058.1:0-12390 GCA_031378345.1 Emticicia sp.
ATAAATTTGATAAATTCCAATGTGCCATTCATACTTGCTTGGACGATGCCAACAAAGAATACAAACAGGAAATAAAATCACTAATGAATCTCAAATTTCAGACTTTTAAAAATGTTAATATTTACCCTGTTTAAAGTATAACTGCTGGAGATAAAGTTACTTTTATGGTAGGCTTTAACAACCTTCGTTTTCCAAGTGGACAAGACTTGGTTAATTTAGGGGTAAGCTCAAACAGTAATATCCTTGGGTATTTTGTGAGTGAGTGATATTTAATCCTTTTTATTGGAATATTTTAAAAAAAAAGTAAAATTTGTACAGGAAAATATTTATTAAACTAAGTTAACCATGAAAAATCTCATTTTATTACTCACCGCCATTTTATTTATTGGTACAAAGGTTTTTGCACAAAACCTAAACATCGAACCCAATAGAGGCATTTTGATTCCTAAAATGTCAATAGTCGTACGCAATGGTATAGGAAGCCCCTCCTCTGGGCTGATGATTTATAATACCGATACCAATAAATTCAATTATTATGATGGAGCTGCTTGGCAAGAGGCTTTTTTTGGAAACCAATGGGCAGTGAATGGCTCAAATATATCGTATAGTGGTGGTAATGTAGGAATAGGCACCCCAACACCTATTAGACCATTGAATATTTTTAATAGTTCAGACGCTAACGTTAATTTCAACACAACTGCCAGTGGTACCTCATTAACCGATGGATTATATGTTGGTATCCAAAGTACAAACAAAGCATTTATTTACAATTTCGAAAATGCAGCCATCGGCATTGGTACTAATAATATAGAACGACTTACAATTTTAGGTAATGGAAATGTGGGTATTGGAAATTTAGCCCCGACTGAAAAATTAACAGTGAATGGTAATGTGGTGGCACCAACCCTAAGTTTAAATACCACAAATGTTGCCCCAAATGCCAATGCAATTTTGGATATGACCAGTACCACAAAAGGAATACTGATTCCACGAATGAACACAGCCCAGCGAAATTTAATTCCAGCCACGGCAGGCTTGATGGTTTATGATTCTGATACAGACGGCTTTTGGTTTAATAATGGTACAGCATGGTTCGATTTAAATTCATCTTGGGATAGAGACGAAACCGTAACCTATACCAACGCAAAAAATCTTTCAACAGTTGTAGGCATTGGCTTAACACCACTGCCCACCTCAACTACTCCGGCTACTCCTGGTGGTAGCGTATCCAATGGTCGACTGCAAATTGTTGGCTCTAACAATTCTGACCAATTAACAATTAGACACCCCAATAGCCCAATATTAAGATGGGGATTTTATGTGAGTTTTACTGATAGCTCTTTGAATTTCTATTACAATGGCTCTCTTAGAGCAAATATTGATAGAGTTACAGGGAAATATACCCAGTTGTCGGATAAAAGATTGAAAAAAAATATTACAGCCATCAATCCAGTGCTAAACAAAGTTTTAAGCCTAAATGCATATAATTACAATATGCTTAATGCTGAGGACAATAGTCGAAAATCAATGGGTTTTATGGCACAAGATGTACAGCCGCTTTTTCCAGAATTGGTTTATAATAAGCGAGATAGAGAAACCAACGAACCGTTTTTGATGATGGATTATAGCTCATTTGGGGTAATTGCTATAAAAGCAATTCAAGAGCAGCAAGCCATTATCAATAATTTACAATCACAAATTGATGAATTACGAAATTTAGTCAATACAATGAAGAAGTAGTATTTCTATTGATTGATATAGTGGCTGTTTAAACTTTTACATTTCATTGAATGTGTTGATGGCTTCTTTTGCCATCAGTTTTATTTTATGAAAGAATTTGGACGAAAATAGTTAATATCCCAAAAAAGAAAGTTAATTTAGTATAAAGTTTTGACTATCAATTAATTAACTAAATTAAAACCATGAAAAAACATCTCATTCCTCTCCTTTTCCTATGCTTTTTAGGTTTGTTTGACAAATCAGCAAGCTCTGTTTATGCACAGCAATCTACCGATGAACAAGTGAGTAAACCAGCAAAAAGTAAAGTTCAAAATGCAAAAATTGCTGCACCCATGAGTGATTGGGTGCTAAACGGAACGGAAATTTATAACCTGTCGACGGAAGTTGGTATCGGAACGAGTACTCCTGGTTATAAACTGGATATCCAACATAGTGGCGGTAGTGGTTTAAATGTGCAATCATCCTCATCATTCTCTGTCATTGATATTGATGCTTTTTCTGGTGATGCTGCACTCAGATTTGCAAAAGCTGGTGTAAATCAATGGAATATAAGAAATGACCCTTCTACTAATAATTTACAAATTTTTGAACTCGGCGGTGGCGGAGAGCGATTTCAAATACAAAATACTACTGGAAATTTGGGCTTAAATGATATTAATCCAACAGAAAAACTTTCAATTGTTGGCAGAATAAAAATGAATGACCCTTCGAAAGGACTTGGCAAAGTGCTAACCTCTGATGCAAATGGTGTGGGTACTTGGCAAACGGTTGGGGCAGCTGCATCTGGCTGGACTTCAACAGGTAGCAACCTTCATAATACGAGCCTTGGCAATATTGGAATTGGAACTTCCACAACAAATGGAAAACTACAATTTGCCAATGTGGGAAACAATAGATTGATTGTACTTAATGAAGAAGCCAACAATGATCATCAATATTATGGTTTTGGTATTAATCCTGGTACGCTAAGATACCAAGTTGGTACAAGTGGAAACCATATTTTTTATGCTAATATAAATGGTGTAACTTCTAAAGAATTATTTAAAATTGCTTCAAATGGCAACATAACTGCCGCAGGAGTTATCAATTTTACGAGTGATAAAAGACTCAAAAAAAACATCACCCAACTTGAAAATGTCCGTCCAAAACTTTCATTACTCAATGGATATAATTATAATTGGAAAGATAAAACAAGCTCTGACAGACGACAAATAGGTTTGCTTGCTCAAGAGGTAGAAAAAATCTATCCTGAATTAGTAGAAACTAATGAAAATGGCTTCAAATCAGTGAATTATATCGGACTCATACCCGTACTTTTGGAGGGAATTAAAGATTTACAAAAACAAATAGATGACAAAAATGTAGATATCTATCAATTAAAAGCAGAGTTCAGAGAACTAAAAAACCAAATAAATAATTTATCAACTACCTTTTCAAAACAATAAACCAAAAAAATGCAAAAATTCACTTCCATCACTGTTCAGATGGCTTATGTAGCCCTGACTGGCATTTCTCTAATTTTCATGCCAAACACCCTACTTGGGCTTTTTGGATTAGACCCCACTACCGAAGTCTGGATTCGAGTTTTGGGCATAATTGTCTTTACTTTGGCAATTTTGTATTACGGAATCAATAATTTTGGCAACAAAGAAGTAGTAAAATTTACAGTTTATGGAAGGCTTTTTGCAGCGACTGGTATTATCATTTTAGCATTGATGGGATTTTCAAAAATGACACTAATTTTGTTTGCAGGAGTTGATATTGCCACTGCAATATGGACTTGGATGGAGTTGAAAAAGAGTTGATTTTTGAAATAATTGTCAACAAAAAAGTCCTTCCAAATACATTGAAAGGACTTTTTTATTAAAAAAACCTTTATCTACGTTTTCAATTTCTTCTTTTTTGCCGCAGGAAATAATATATTATTCAAAATCAAACGATAGCCTGCCGAATTTGGGTGAAGGTTCAAATCTGTTGGTTCTTCACCTACATAATGTTGGTAATCTTCGGGGTCGTGTCCGCCATAGAAAGTCCAGAAACCTTTGCCCATTGTGCCGTGGATGTAGCGTGCTTCGCCCAAAGAGCGATTTTCTGCCATTGTAATTACATCAGGTTTTATGAATGGTTTTTTGAAAGCAGTCGTTTGTCCCATAAAACCTTTGATAAGATTTGCATGATTTTGGGTAAGCATGGTAGGAATCGGGTCCCATTTTGCCGAAAACTGAAACAACGAAAAATAATCGTTGTTTTCGGTAACACCCCTCTCCTCTTGTTGATTATCAATGCTCGAAAACTCCATTTCATAAGGATTTGTAATCAATCTAAAATCTTTGAAAGCAAAACAATTTTCATATTTCAATTTTTTCTCGGCATTTGGGTCTGCACCATCTCCGTCGTAAGGAGCTTCCACAATGTCAGTTCCGTCGGCTGCAAGTGCAATATCAAATGTATCTGTGGCATTGCACATGGCAAACATATAGCCTCCACCAAAAACAAAATCTCTGATTTTGCGAGTAACCGCCATTTTCAAGTCAGGAATTTTCGTGAAATTATACTTTTTGGCAATGGTTTCAGCTTCTGTTTTTTGTTCCTGATACCACGCTTGTCCACGCATACGTAAGAATTTCCCGAACTGACCAGTAAAATCTTCGTGGTGCAAGTGCAACCAATCATATTCAGGAAGTTTACCGTCTAAAACTTCTTCATCAAAAATTTTCTCATAAGGAATCTCGGCATAAGTCAGCACAAGCGTAACGGCATCGTCCCAAGGTTGATTGGTTTTGGGCGAATAAACAGCAATTTTTGGAGCTTTATTGAGCTTTACAGCATCCATATTGGCATCAGGCGAAGCAATTTGGTTTAAAATTGACTGCGATTCTGCCTCCGAAATAACCTCATAACTTACCCCACGAATGACACATTCATTGATAAAACTTTGCGAAGCCTCAAACAAAAAGCTACCTCCTCTATAATTTAATAGCCATTCTACTTCAATTCCATGTGTTTTTAATAACCAAAAAGCTATTCCATAAGATTTCAAATGATTGCGTTGGGTATCATCCATCGGAATCAAAATTCGATTGGCAAACACATTCGCCGTCAGCGAAAGCGATAGAAGTATAAAAAGGGCAGTTTTTTTCATTTCAGAATAATTTATTCACAAAAATACTACAATGATTATACCAATCAACGTTTTTTTTCGATGCTTATTTGAAGATTTATTATTTTTAATCTTTGAGGATTTATAATCTCGACCAAAATAATATTCTCTTTTCAAAAAAGAATTACATATAACTAAAGGATTTTACTTCAGAAAGAATTGAGTAAATTACCGAATAATAAATTTGGTATGGGTTGTTTGGATTAAGTTGGAATTTTGGTGATATTGCATGAGCATATAATTGACAATTCAAAAAGTACTACATCAAATACACAAATATTTATTAGAATAGTACAAAACAATACAAAAAGTACGACAAAACTTTCGTATATTTAAGAGTTAGCGGTCATTGCACAGCGACACCTCAACCATCAACTGTAGACAAAATAGATGAACTTCAAAACTATAAATCCTGACAAATCAATTTCTTTATTTGTAAAGAACATTTTAGTTTTTGAAGAAACTCAAACAGACCAAAAAACAGTACTTCCTTTTTTTGCAGACGGCTACCCAGGACTAATGTTTCAAGATACAGAAAACGGATTATTGGTAAGCCCTCATAATAAGCAAATGCCTGTACTGTTTCTATATGGACAGACAATTAAGCCCATTGAATTAGTAATTGAAGGAAAATATAAACTTATTGTTTTCCAATTGTACCCTTTTGTTCTTAAAAATTTTTTCAATGTAACCGCAAAAGATATAAATGATGGTTGCTATGACTTGCAACAGATAGAAAATGGAAACATTGTCATTCAACAACTTTCACAAAAATTAAAATTTGAAAAGCGAATTGAGATTTTGACTGCATTACTGTTTAATATTTTTCAAGCAAAAAGGGAAACACTTGATTTGCAAATTAGAAAAGCAATTCAAACCATAATTGACAATAAAGGGCAAATTTCAATTAAAGATATTTGCGAAAAAGTCCATATTACAGAACGAACTTTTGAAAGAAGATTTGTGAAAGAAGTTGGTATATCAGCCAAGCAATTTTCTACAATAATTCAATTTCAACTTTCGCTACAACAGTTAACTATAAAGGATTTTACAAAACTTACCGACATTGTTTATAGCAATGGCTATGCAGACCAATCACATTTTATAAAAGTTTTCAAAGCATTTACAGGCAAAACGCCAAAGGCGTTTAAGTAATAAATCACTTTGTCGGTTTTATACAATTTTACCTAAAACTGTTGCACCACCTTTGTACTCTAAAGTCAAAGGGAATGAATATATTATTATTTGGTGCAACAGGTGGCACAGGCAAAGAAGTGCTTTTACAAGCATTGGAACAAGGACATTTTGTAACTGCCATTGTTCGTAATCCTACAAAAATCAATATTCCATCTGACAGGTTGAAAATCGTACAAGGCGATGTACTTACTTCTAACATTGATTTTGCTTTTGCAGAACAAGATGCTGTAATATGCTGTTTGGGAGTTCCTGCAAACAAAGCAGGAATATTGCGTTCCGAAGGAACAAAAAACATAATTGATGCTATGAAGAAAGCGAATATCAACCGTTTGATTTGCCAAACTTCATTGGGTTTTGACGACAGTAAAGAAGTTTTAAAATGTACTTCATTTTTCTTTAAAAACATTGTAGTTCCATATATATTGAAATCAACATTTAGCGAACACTCATTACAAGAGAAAGCAATAGTGCAAAGTGGTTTGAATTGGACAATCGTAAGACCGGGAAATTTAACGAATGGCAAAAAAACTGAAAAGTATAAAAGTGCCTTTTCCTACTCGGACACAACATTAAAAGTAAAAATTTCAAGAACCGATGTTGCCCATTTATTATTGAAACAGTTATCAACTAATACCAACTTTCAAAAAACTATCGGCATTTCATATTAAGCAACATAAAGAATGGCAACTCAAAATGTATTTCAATTCCTTTCTGTTTTATGCGGTGGTCTGATGGCAGGGTTGCTGTTTGGCTATTCCTGTTCTGTAAATATTGGTTTAAAATCATTAGAAAGTAATGAGTATTTAAAAGCAATGCAATCCATAAATGGTGCAATTCAAAACCCATATTTTCTAACAGTGTTTTTATATTTGCTTTTTATCTTACCAGTTACTTCATTTCTGCAATACAAAGAAATAGCAAACGCTTCATTTTATTTTATCTTAACGGCAACAGTAATCTATTTTGTTGGAGTATTTGGTGTTACAATGTTTTGCAATGTGCCACTAAATGAACAGTTGGCAAGGTTTGACATTTCAAGAGCCACAACTAACGAAATTGCGACAATGCGACAATCATTTGAGAAACCTTGGAATTATTACCATAGCATTAGAACAATCGCTTCTGTAATTTCATTTGGCTTGACAATTTTATCAGTTCTTAAAAGCAAGTTTTAAACTATGAAAACTACAACAACTTGTATTTTATTTCTGACTACTATTTTATTGATTTCTTGGAGCAAACAAATTTTTCTTACAAATGGAGAAACAATTTACAAAACAGGAAGAAACCTAAATGGCGATAAATTGCTTGACAAACCAAACTCACGAATTAAAATTGTGAATAGTTGTAAAACTTGTCACAGAAAGAACGGAGATAAAATGAACAGCGTTTCAACAAGGTTTAGTTACCTATCTAATCCTACCAACTTTTCCATTCCATATACCGATAGCTTATTTTATCGTTTCCTTGACCACGCCCTAAAAAGTAACGGAACAAAAGCAAACATTGGTGTAATTTGGAAAATGAATAACAAAGACAAGAAAGACCTTTTAGATTACTTGAAAACTTTGTAAAGTTACCCTAGATAAATTTAATAAGAAAATTTAAACTAAAAGCAATTCAAAATGAATATTACAATTTGGATATTACAGGGAGTAACAGTATTTGTATTTATGTTTTCGGGCATAAACAAATCAATTTACTCGGAGAAGGCACTTGTTTCAAAAGGGCAAACAGGAGTAGAAGGACTTCCTTTGACACTCATTCGTTTCATTGGCATATCTGAAATTTTAGGAGCAGTTGGACTTATACTTCCTATGCTACTGAACATTTACCCAAACTTGACAAGTATTTCAGCAATCTGTTTGGGACTGATTATGATTCCAGCAGGAATTATTCACTACAAACGTAAAGAGTTTAAAAACGTAATTGTGAATATTGTACTATTATTAGTTTGCTTGACAATTGCATATTTTAGAAGTGAATAAAAATAAAATTTCAACAATAAAACTGAACGCTTCTCTAATTGCAGAAATTGATTGACGAGAAGAACAACGAACCGCTAACATGGGGTTTTGCAATATTGGGGCGGACGGAATAACAATGAGCATTTGTAATTCTATTTTGCTTTTGTTCCAGCTTGACGTAATTCTATTGAGCATTTGTTGTTATCTTCATCATCAGTTTTTCAATTAGGCTTCGGTTCCGGGCGGACGTTTTTCAAATTCCCCAACATCGCAAAGCCCTGTTCGTTGCCTGCCATTATGCAGAACCACCCTAAAATTCACAACAGACTTAATAAACTATGACAAAAATTATTACACGACCTGCTGCAAGAGTTAAGCAAGGTGCATTGACACTTTATGCAACTTCATTAAAAGTTAGAGACTTGCTGACACCAAATTTTTATAGTGTTGAAGCCTTAGACCCAGACAATCCAAATGATAAAGGTTACCAAAGACTTTTAAACAAAGCTAGAGCAAAAAAACTTGCCGACTATATCGTTGCAGGACAAGATACTCACGATGCTTTTTTACCAACAAGCATTTTTATGGCAACTGACAAAAACATTGCATTCAACGAAGCAGACAATACAATCAACATTGACATTTCTGAAACAGGTGCTTTTAGTGTTGTTGACGGACAACATAGAGTTGAAGGTTTAAGAATGGCAGCAGAAAAAGACGACAGAGTTCTTGATTTTGAAGTGCCTGTTAATATTGCAATCAACCTTTCTAAAATAGCACAGATGTGCCATTTCTTAATTGTAAACACAACTCAACGTAGCGTTGAACAAGGTGTTGAACAAAGAATTTATGCACGACTGACACAGGCTTTTGAACTTGAAGACGACATTCCACATTTACCAAAATGGATTAGAAACACAGTCGGCAAAGGCGAAGATGAAAAAGCCTTAAAGTATGTTGACTTCTTAAACACAAATAGTGACAGCCCGTGGAAAAACAGAATTGATATGGCTAACAAGGAAGACAAAAGTGGTAGCATTGCACAAAAAAGTTTTGTTAAGTCTATAAAAAAATATGTACTTGTTGCCGACAATCCTGTTGCATCAAAATCAGAAGATATTCAGCACGGAATTTTTCTAAATTATTGGAAAGCCATCACAAATATTATTGGCACAGACGAACCGACTGTACTTTTTAAATACAATGGCGTAGAGTTGTTTTGCAAATTTTCCATACCGTTTTATCACAAGATGATTAATATGCCAAATTTTAAAGTTTCAACAATGCAAAGTTTGTTGCAACACACTTTTGACAATATGGAAGGCGAGTTTGCAGGAGTTGGACACACAGAATTTTGGATTAGTGGAAGAAAAGCAAGCGGTTTAAATATTAGTGCGTTGACAGGCATTAATATGGAAATGGTTAAGGCTCTTCATTCATCAAATACTCAAAAAGAAATTGAACTATGACAATTGAAAAGCTAAAACCTTTGCCAACTGACAAAGTTCCTTTTGCACTGACTTCATACAATCAAGTTCCGAAAGTGCAAGGCTGTTATATTCTTACAACTTATGACAACCAAATTCTTTATATCGGTTTGGCGACAAATTTATATACTCGTTTCAGAAATCATTTGGACACACCTGAAAAGACAAACCCAACAGCAGACGGAAAAGCAGTATGGTTTCATTACACAACTTTTGACCCAACTAACTTGCCGAAACTTGAGAGAACGTGGCTCAACCAGTTTTTAAATATTCACGGACGGTTTCCAATTTTAAATAAAACGAGTTCACCAATAAGTTGAAGCTCGTAATAAATAACGGCAGGCAACATTGGGTTTTGTGCAAGTTGGGCAGACGGAATAACAATGAGCATTTGTAATTCTATTTGGCTTTTGTTCGGGCAGGACGTACATCGCTGAACTTTTGTTCTTAACTTCAACTTTATATTTTTAATCAGCAGCGGTTCCGGGCAGACGGAATTCTATTTCCCAACCTGCACAAAGCCCTGTTCGTTGGTGGCAATATTAAAAACGTTACCAGCGGACACTTAGACAGCGATTTTGGAAAGTTATTAAAATATATATTTGTTGCTCTTGGACAGTTTATAGCCGAATCCAAGCGTTTTTTTTAAGTTGAAAAGAAAATAAATATGAAATCTATAAAATTTATATTGCTATTTTTGGTGATTCTCATTGGAACTATTGTAGTTTATTTTTCACATTTCGATACGATTGAACCTATCTCAAAAACTAATTTATATAGTTGTGCAGAAAGTAAAGCACCGACAAAGTATAATTCTTTTATGATGAGCATAATTACAGATAAATCATTGAGTGAAAGAGACATGGCTAAAAAACTAAATGATTTTTCTGGTACAAAATATTATATCTCAAAATTCGACAACCCTAATGCCTTTGATGAGTGTGAAAATAAAATAAAAATTAAGAAAGGGGAAATTATCGAAATAAACAAAATCTTCCCTCAAAGTATTAATAAACTAAAAGGTTATTGGGGAGTTGTTAATTTGCCTAAAAGAGAACCAACTGAAAGAATTTTTCATTATTCAATTACAGACAATTATTTCTATATTTTTTTAAAGGATTTTGATGAAATAAATGAATCAGGCACAATTCTAACTTTACAGAAAAAAAATGATACAGAATATGAGAAACAAATAGAAGAAGTCAAAAATAAATATGAGTCTGATTTGAAAATTGCTGATAGAAAACACACTATAAAAATAATAAAATATACTATAAATTCTCTACTTCCAGTTGTATATGTCATTGTACTTATAATCATAGCAATAATGTTTTATCGTTATGCTTTTGTATTAAATTGTCCAAATTGTAAAAGTTGGGGTTCAAGAAAGCGAATAAAGTCTGAATACCTTGGGAGTAGCACTTTTCAATATACTTCAAGCGAAAGAGTTAATATTAAGGGTAACGATGGCATGACAAATGGCTATGCTGATATTCCTGTAACAAAAACAGCAACACATTCTTCATATCGCCATTATTATAATTGTAAAAAATGTAAACATGAATGGAATGAAATTAGTTAAAATGTTTGCTAATGCGGTTAAAATTATTTGAATATCCTTTTGCTCGTGGACTTTTTTTGTAATTCAGAAGACTTTTGAACAAATACTTTTTGCCTGTGGACACATCATCGGACGAACAAAATACTGCCACCAACATGGGTTTGTGGCAAGTGGGGGCTGACGGAAGTTATTGAACATTAGTAACTTTATTGTACTTTTGTTTCGGCGGACGGAAACCTGTTGAACATTTGTAAGTAATTGAACATCAGTAATTTATATCGGCGGACGTTCGGGCAGAAGAGTTTCAAATCCCCCACCTGACCACAAGCCCTGTCCGTTGGTGGCAAGCTTATTTGACACCCTAACAGCTACAACAATTTTCTTAAATTATGATATTGGACACTAAAGACATTTTAACTTTATTAGGAATAGGATTTTCGTTTATTGTTGGGGCGACAGGACTCATAATCGGATTGCGAAATTCCAAAAAGACGATTTTCATTAACTCTGTTACAACTTCAAGACTAAAATATATTCAGGACATAAGAAACTCTATAGCTGAATATTGTGGATTATTTTATGGTTATAGTATTTTGGTGAAAAATAGTAAAGAGCCGAGTAAAGAAAAAATGGAAATTCTAAAGAAACTTGACAATTTGAAATATCAAATAATGCTTTATCTAAACCCAGAAGACCAACTTTGGGATAGGAAAATGATTACATTAATTGACGAAATCAGAGTTGACATTGAAAATAATCCTGAAACCAAAATAAATGAATTAATCATTATTACACAATACCTTTTAAAATTAGAGTGGGAAGGCGTAAAACTTGAATCAATAAATGGAATAATATCTACAAAAGAAAAGAAACGGCTTAACAAAAAATATTATACACTTTACCTTGACAGTATAAAATTGCAGGCAGTATGAAAAAGAAATCAATTTTTATTGTCATTTTAATTTGCATATTAATTCAGGCAGGAACTACACTTTTTGGAGTAGGTTTTGACAGAGTTTTTAATATTAAATACACTTGGACACTTGTTGCTTGTGGACTTGGATTAATTTTAAATTCACTATTTTTAATAAAGTATTATTTGTATAACGAAAACGAATAACGAATCGAAGAAAGCCAGCCACCAATAACTAAGGTTTCGTGGTGGCTGAAAGCCAAGCCATGAAACCGATGTTGAACGAAACCTTCGGTAGCGGTGAGTGCCTACCAAACCCTTTCTTTGTTATGGAGTTATCGTTGAAGCTACAACTACTCTGCGAG
>JANNDY010000110.1:0-17995 GCA_031378345.1 Emticicia sp.
GAAAGAAATTTTGTCAGAAATTAGTATTATTTTCGCTGACAGAATCGCTGATGAGGATTTCGAGTTATAAGTTTTGGTTGAAAAAACCAAAACTTATAACTCGCTCAAGTTAGGCTTGACACAGTTTAAAAAACACTCCCCTAACGAAAAATAATTAAATGGTACTAAATTGTAATATATCTAATTGCTTGATTATCAGTAGGTTAGGTAAGTTTTATATTAGTCCCGTCCATCACCACAATAATAGAGCCTGATAATCTTAAAGATTGTCAGGCTTTTTTGTTTAACTTACAAAATAACCGAGCGTCGGCCGCTTACACCAATCGAGCAATCTTCTTGGCTCTGGTGGCTACAATTACTTTCTTCCAAGTGTTTCATATTTCGGTATATACTACGCTACGTACATTATTTTCTACGCTATACTAATAAATCTCAATCCCTATTTAGTCTTTATTCCTCCTTAATTATTATCATTTCCCCTTCATTTAATCTCTGTTTGTCAAAAAAGAGAAAAGAAAATCACATTAGGCAAACATTAGGTTTCTTTTCTTTTGCCTTCTCCCGAAACTTGCAGCACAATCAATTAAAAACAAAAACGATGGGTTTAGTTATTTAAAAACAGGAACATTTTGCAGAAAAATTGAACTGGAATTAGGTTTGCAAACTACGCTAAATATGAAAGCTTTATTGCCTAAAAAAGAACGAGAAATTGATATTTCAACGAATAAATTAACTCAAAATATTCGAGATAGAATTGACAGAAATTTGCTAAAATATAAAACAATGGAAGACCTACGAATCTCTTTACAAAAGGAAGGGTAAAAATGTATCAAAAACGAGGTGTCAGTTTTTTAGATACCAAAACTGCCGCAAAATTTAAAGGCTCTGATTTGGGTCGAGAGTATTCTTTGATGAATATTGAAAAACGATTAGGGCAACAACCAGTGATATAAAAAGCTATAATACCTGAAAAACCGAAGAATATTGAAATAAAATCTTCGTCAAAAAAGAGCATGGATTGGGGGATGGGATGTAATTTAAAGAGCATCAAAAAAAAAGCATCAAAAAAATAGTTTCCAAAGTTTGAGCAAGAAGCCCCAAAATATGTCATACAATTTTCCAAAAAAACTGCCTAATCAATTGAATTCAGAAAATCAAAAAACTCTTTTTTGGTTTTAAATTTCATTTTCTGATTCACATTCTTGCGGTGCGTTTCTACGGTATAATAGCTCAGATTTAAAGTTGAGGCGATTTGTTCGGTGGTGTATTCTTTTTTTATTAGCTTCAAAATCTCGATTTCTCGCTTTGTCAGATGGTGTTTGAGTGCAAAGGCATCTTTTTCAATAATTGGCTTATTATTGAAACTTGATTCAAATATTTTTTCGCCTTGCATTACTTTCTTCAAAATTGCAATCAATTCGTTGGAAGGTGTAGTTTTTGTGATATAAGCGTCAACGCCTACTTCTTCAAAAAGTGCAATTTCTCGCTTTTCGGCATACATACTTACGATAACTATTTTTGCGTCTGATTTTAAGGTTTTGAGTTGTTTTACTACCTCCAAACCATTCAGATAAGGCATATTATAGTCTATCATAATGAGCTGAGGCATCAATGAAAAACACTTAAAATAGGCTTGTCGGCTATCATAAATCTGTTCTATGACTTTAAAATGACCAGATTCTTTCAGAATAAGGCTCAGACCATCGTTGAAGAGCGTATGGTCATCAATGATTACTGTTTGAATTTTCATACGGGATTTCGATTATAAAATTTGTACCATTTGGGGTTGAATCGGTTGTGATTTTCAGGTTAGAAACCTCGACTCTTTTTTGAATATTTTTTAGTCCAATTCCATTGCTTTCATTCAAATTTACCATGCCGATTCCATCATCTTCGATATTGATTGCAATGTTTTTTTTATATATAAAAATCTGAATATAGGCTTCGGTTGCTTTTGAATGTTTGATAATATTTGTCATGATTTCCTGAATAATCATATAAATATTTTGCTGATTGAGCGGCTCTAATAAATTGATTTTAGCATTAGAAAAATCGCTATACTGAAAATTGATAGTTGAGAAATCGTTGAATCGGCTCACCAACACCTCAAGTTTTTCGGTAAGAGGTCTGTCTTCGTCTTTGACCAAATTATGGCTCAAAAACCTAATGTCATTGATGGCATCCATTATTAGTTTTTGTACCAAATCAACTTTCAAGGTTTTCAGATTGAGATACCCCAAAGCCGATGCCAGCGTATTTCCTACTTGGTCATGCAGGTTTCGACCAATCGTTTCGACTTCAGTTTTACGAATACCCTCCATTGTTTCTTCGAGTTGTGTTAGATTTTCTTTCAATTTCTTGCGTGTAACCAACTGTTCCCTCAATAAAAAAATACTGATAGTACTTAAACCAATGGCCGCCAATATAAAACTGGGATGGTGCACCTGAATGAAAAAATTAGAATTCTTAAAAAATACAAGGTTAAATTGTTGTAATAAAAATGGAAGATATCCTATCGAAAATCCGAAAAGCATGTAATAAATTTTAGCTTTAAAAAGAGCATGAAAAGAACAGTAAAATAACCAGAGGATACCCGCCAAAACTGTTATTGTCATCAACTGAGGTAAGTAAAACAAATCATTTAATGTCAAAAATATGTTTTTAGGAGTAAAAAAGCAACAAACGGCAAATAAACTGATGCTTATCAAGAAGTAAGAAATCCCGTTGAAAACTTTTTTATTTTTGGGAACAGCCTTCATCCATTCCATTAAAAAAGGAGGTGCTAATACATTTGCTACAAATGGAGTAATCACAGATACGTTATCAGCCGATAAGCCAATTCCTTTAAAAGTTAACAATGAATCAATAAAACCCCATGAAGAGAGGTGAATTAAAAGTAAACTTAAAAGAAAATAGCCCAGATAAGTCATGGTTTTAAACCTGAAAATACCCCCTAAAATAAACATCATAAGGGTACATATCGAGAACAGTATGATTTGAAAAATCTTATTTAGAAAGTAAAATATATGTTCGCCCATGTAAGTTTGGTAAGCCCAAATGCTAAGATTCACCTCATGTCTTCCATAGCTACGCTGCGTATGTATGAGCAGATTTAGGGTATCTTTGGGTTCGATATTGAAAGGGATAGCATAAGTCAAAAACGGAATGGGATACTTTGAAAAGTGAGTCAGTCGGTCAATACTCCCCCAGTTTTTAGCTACTCCATCTTTGACAGTAAAGACCTCAAAGCCATCACACCGAATACGGTTATTTTCATCTACAACCAATTGTTTATTCAAACTATCAGTATTTATAATTTGAGTATAAAACCATACCTCAGGATATTTAATATAAGAGCCTGTTAAAATAGCATCTTTTTTCTGGCTCACCGAATCTTTATTTTCAATTATCCATGATTTGAGGTCTTTTCGGCTCAAGTCTTTTTCTGTGAGCTTGCTACACACCAAAACCTGCTCATTGAGCGATTGGGTGGTGAAGTTTGAGTTAATTCGTACAGGTTCAAACTTTGATTGAGTGATGATATCTTTCGTTGTACAGCTTTGACAGATACACAACCATAAAATACCTACTATCAAAAACCTGCATTTCCTTAAAGCCTGCATAATATAATCTAAGGTTAAGACAAAGAAGGATAATAAACTGCAAAGTACTCCAAAAGTCAATCATAAAAAAATACCTGTTTGCAGGTATATAAATCTGCTATTTGCTTTTAGCGATATTGTAAATTTAAAAGTACCATAATCATTTATCCTCACCCTGCCCTCTCCGCAGGAGAGGGTTCTTAAAGTCTTCTCCTGCGGAGAGGATTTAGGTGAGGTACTTTATTTTTTACAATATCCCTTAAATAAAACTTATTGCAAAAATAAATCAAAAAATACCTGTTAGCAGGTATTTTTTGATAAATAAAAAGCATCTTGTTTTGCAGTAGAATTTACGTCTGAGGTTTTGGCCGATTAAACTCTATAGCGTAACCCAAAAACAACTTTACGACTGTCCCAAAAGTAAGAATTAGCATTATAAAAACTAAAAAAAACATTTATCTCACTATGAGATATGGTGCTTTTTCGTTGCATCCTGCCTGATTTTATTTTTCGGACAGCTTTTTTTTTTCCATTACTATAAAAAAACTTCTTAATAAATAAGAAAAACACACATGAAGCGAAATTCAAGAGTAATTAAGCCACAAGAACACGATGATGTAATCTACATCAAGCACTTAGGTAGTAAACCCTATAACGAAATCAAATTTGACTGCGGGCGTACACTCATCGTATGTTATAGCCTTACTTATTGGCATAGTGTTTTTCAAGACTTTCAGAGAATCAACAAAAGTGTGCTAATAAACCCTAATAAAGTAATAAGTCAAGAAGGGATTTTGGAGGTCGAACTAAGCGATAATTCAAAATTTACTTATTCTCGTCGCAAGCACAAAAACGCATTTTCTTAAATCATTTACTTATTAAAATTTTATTTCTTTCATTTAAAAAACCATAATTTGATGAAAACACATTTCCAAAACCTTTCCTTTTGTCTTATTTGTCTTTTTTGCTTTGGCTTGGCCATTGAAACAAAAGCCCAACAAGGCAACAGAAAAATGTCTTTACAGGGTTTCTTGAGAGATGCCAGCGGCAAAACTGTACCCGATGGTAGCCAAGAAATGACCTTTAAACTCTACACGCAAGCTGCTGGTGGAACCGCCGAATGGACCGAAACCCAACAAGTCAATGTATTCGGGGGAGTTTATAGTACGCATCTCGGCAAGTTGGAAAAAATGGACGAATTGAGCTGGGGAACCAAGACCTACTACGTCGGCGTAACCGTACAAGGCATTGAATTGGTGCCTCGTACCGAACTTACTTTTGCACCTTATGCCTTGGGTTCGCCAAGAGCTACTCTTGCCGATACCTCCGATTTTGAAAGGTGTTCGGGGGCAGTAGGCGATGTAAAATACTCAATTCTGGACCCCGACCAATTTGCCAAAGAAAATGGTGACTGTTGGGTTCCGCTGGATGGGCGTACTTTAACCACAGCTGATGCACTAAGAGGGAAATTTGGTGTAAGAACCTTACCAAACGCTGGTGGACTCTTTTTGAGAGGGCAAGAATTTGATAATTTACTCGACCATGACCCAAGCCGAACATCTGCCTCAGCAATTGCAGAACTACAAACCGATGATGTGAAAGCTCACTTACACAGAGCAAACTTACCTTTGTCTGGAAGAACATCAGAGAACACTTCGGAACATACACACGGATTAAACGTAACGGAATTAGCAAGAATAGGTGATATATCAGGCACCAGTGGTGAAAATGGGTATGCTTACCCAGTTACATCAACAGATAGTGGTGGCGAACATACACACGGCTATAATGGTTCTGCATCAGGAAACACCAGCAATACTGGAGGTGGAGATACTCGCCCAAAAAACTTAAATCTTTGGACATACGTCCGAGTCAATTAATGAAATAAACAATCAGTATAAAAATATCAAGTAAATCTGTAATACATAATTATACAAAAACAATGAAAAAAAATATACAAAACCTCTCTTGCTTTCTCTTTTGCCTTTTGTTGTGCTTGGGTTTGGCCACGGAAACAAAAGCCCAACAAGACAGAAAAATCTCATTACAGGGTTTCTTGAAAGATGCCAATGGCAGAGCAATACCCGATGGTCCCCAAAATGTAATCTTCAAGCTCTATACCCGAGACGCAGGTGGAACCGCCGAATGGACTGAAAACCAAAGGGTCGAGGTTTTTGGGGGAGTTTATAGCACACAACTTGGCAAATTCGAAAAAATGGACACTTTGTCTTGGAGAACCAAGACCTACTTCGTTGGTGTAACAGTAGTTGGGAATGAACTTGAACCCCGTAATGAACTTGAACCCCGTACCGAACTCACTTTTGCACCTTATTCCTTGGGTTCGCCAAGGGCAACTCTTGCCGACACTGCAAAGGTGGTAAAATGCTCAGGTGCAGTAGGTGATGTAAAATACTCAATGCTGAATCCTACTAATTTTGCGAAAGCAAATGGTAGCTGCTGGGTACCGATGGATGGTCGTGATTTGGCAACTACCGATGTACTCAGACAAAAATATGGTATAACAACCTTACCCAATGCTGGTGGACTCTTTTTGAGAGGACAAGAGTTTGATAACCAAACCACTAATCATGACCCAGACCGAACATCTACCTCAGCAATTGGAGTGCTACAACTTGATGCATTCAAGAGTCACCTCCACGCAGCAAACCTACCTTTGACCGGGAGTACACAAAATGATGGTTCACATTCGCACTCAATGCGAGCTGCAGTTTCATTTACTGGAGAAGGTACATATGGCAATGGTGGGGATGGACAAGCTGCTCCAATTACTCAAACAGACCCTGCTGGCATCCACTCCCATGGATTAAGTGGTAACGCAACTGGAAATACGGATAATGCTGGAGGTAATGAAACCCGTCCAAAAAACTTAAACCTCTGGACTTATATCCGTATCAATTAAAGATACTCCCATAAGATTTTTCCGATAGTCAAAAATTTAAAATGACAAAAAAATGAAACCATTCATAAAATGGGTTGGAGGGCTATTATTGGTAGTTTTGAGCTTGCTACACGTGCAAGCCCAGACCGATACACTCTGCGACCCCAACGAAAATAAAAAAATATTTGGTGAACTTTACTTCAATTACGGTACGGGTACCAATGTTTATTCGTCACTCAATCGTTCGACGATGCTTGCTGGCCAGCCCTTGGTAACAACAAGCAATATGCTTTCGCAAAAAAACCAAGGGGCTTTTGGGCTTTATAGTGCGTGGCTTTTGCCTCCGCAGCCACCTATTTTGTTGGCAACCCAAGGCGATTTCAAAGACCGCATTAAGCTCTCGTGGAATATGAACGCTCTTTCGCCAGAGCCTACGGGTTTTGTCATCTATCGTGATGGTTCATTCTTGACCGAACTGGGAGATGACGTAAGACAATACCTTGATTTTAATACCCAAGCAGGCGAATATTATGAATACACCATTGAAGCCAAAAACTCATTTGGTACTGGTAGCCCCAGCAAAGCAGTAGGTTTTGTAAACCCAAATGGTGTTGTAACTGGCAAGATTGAATCTAATTCGGGCAATCCAGTGCCAAATGTAGAAGTACGACTTACGCCACTCACAGGAAATTCGATGGCTTTTGATGGCGTAAATGATGAACTCTGTGTGTCGTATAATGATAAGTTTCCGACAGATAAATTTACGGTTTCGGCTTATGTGAAACTTGGCAACGTAAACAACGAAGGTGCAATTATTGACTGGGGTAGCAAGCTCAACAAAAACTGGTGGATTACGACCACCGCAAGTGCCGAGGGCAAAGGGTATATTTTCCATATTGGTAACGGTACGGGGAGCGATTCTTTGAAGTATATTTTACCAAACCCAATCACCAACCTCAATAATGTAAACGATTGGCACCAAATAACAATGGTCTTCAATGGTTCGTCGATGTCGGTCATGGTGGATGGTATATTTGTTGGAACAAAGCCAGCGAATATTATGCGTGAAAAAAACTACTTGAATATTGGTAGCAAAATCGGAAATGATGGGTTCTTTAAAGGAAAACTTGACGATATCAGGATTTATAACCGCCCATTGACCCAAACCGAAATAAATAACACAAAAAACCGTTCGGTTTCAAAAACCGAAAGCGGTTTGGTGTCTTATTGGAAAATGGATGAAGGTGTAGGCATAAAAGTATTTGATAATACTACGATTCCGACAGTTGCCAATATCTTTGGAGCAACTTTTTCAAATGATAAACCAGAGGTGTATAGCTCAGGCATAACCGACGTAACGGGCTATTATGTAATTGATGGTATTAATTACAGCCAAACCGAAGGATTTAGAGCCACACCGATGAAGAATTTTGAATTTAATTCGGCCGTTGAATTTAATGCGGCTGATAAATCTTACGGAAATCTGACCGATTTTGATATGCCCGATACTTCGACGGTTGAAGTACTTTTTCATCCATTCGATTTAAAATCACGTCAGACAGTCCTCTCAAAAGGCAGCCTTTACGAAGCCTATATTGATAATGGCAAACTTTTCTTGAATCTCAACGGTACAATTACCGATTTGGGTGCTGTTAGAGCCAAGTATTATCATTTGGCAGTATCGCTTGATAATTCCGCAGGAAATGCAAAAGTTTATTTAGAAGGAGAATTGTCGGCAACTGTTTCGTTTGCAGGAGCTTCAAATTGGCAAAATGGCAGTCCGTGGCTTTTGGCGACCAACTCGACTAATGCCGCAACGGGTAAGTTTTATACAGGTTTGGTCGATGATTTTTTGATTTATAAAACTGCTTTACCACAACATGTAATTCAAGAACATTTCGTGGTGGGTATTCCAGAAGATTCTACAACGGCAATGCTTTACAGCCATTTCGACCTCAATGAAGCAACTGACAATAAAGTGTATGATTATGGAATAGTCAACTTTGGTGGTCAAAACCCTCGTGAGGGCACTCTGACAAAGGCCAATTGGAGCAATAATGCCCGCAGAAAGGCAACAAAACCGCACGAATTTGAACCCAATGTGCGTGTCGTAAATGTAAACCTGAGTAATACAGCCGTGGGTAACGTTGATTTTAAAGATGTTTCTACGGTCAATGTTTCGGGTTATGTGCGTTTTGCCAATACGTTTTGTTTTGAAGAACAAATTGAAATTTTAGTTAATGGACAATCTTATTTTCCTCAAATTTTTACTGATAGAGACGGAAAATGGACCGCTGATTTTGAACCAGGAAAAACAATCAAACTTTCTGCAACTTACAAAGACCACCTTTTTGGACCAAGTTTCTTCGAAATTCGAAAACTCCAAGCCCCAAAAGCAGGGATTGTATTCTTAGACAATACCAAAAGATTTGTGAAAGGGCAAATTACAGGTGGAGAATGTCGTAAATCAATTTTACCGATAGCATTAGACCCTACTTCTTATCAAGTTCTTAAAATTGAATCAACCAACGGCTGTTTCAGCAAAATAGATACCCTCCGAAATCCTGACGGAAATTATGTATTCGATAACCTTCCAGCTATTGCATTTGAGACAAAGTATCTGTTTCACTCCTATAACAATTCGATAAAAATTTTTTTTAATAACAAAGGAGGGCAACAAAGTGATTTACGAGATGCCAAAGGCGATACCCTTGATTTCATTTATAGGGCAGCCCCAACAGTTATGATTGATACTTCAAAAATTCCGCTTGATAAGTGTAATAATCTTATATTACAACAATCAATGGCATATCCTGACAGTACAAATCCTACTAAATACTTAAATCTTAAGTTCAAAACTTTTGAAATTTATTATGGTGGAAGTTGTGTATTAGATTCTGTGAAATATATTATAAACAATGATATTGGCGACAGACAACAAGAGCAAATCACTTCAAATACTGATGAATTGGTTTATAAGTCTTACGTCGGAGTGCCTAATATTTTAGCACCCTATACCAAAAAGCTACAGGTCGTAGCAGATTATAAAGGCAACTTAGCCTCAAAATCAGTTGATGTACGTGTATTTGGTATGCTTTCGAGACCTTCCACATTTACAACAGCTGCATCACCTCAGCTTGACCTAATCCTGCGAGACCCACCAGGTGACGCAAGTACTGCTACCTTAGAAGCAGGAACTACAAATTGTCAAAAAGTAGATAGGTCATGGCTAAACACTGTTGGGCTTGAAGTAAGTAAAGAATTTACTATTGGTAAAATTGTAAAGACAGTAGTGGGTACTTTGCCTGGTACAGCTACAATTGTAGAAAAGGGTATAGAAAATAAATTAACGATTACGGCAAATGCTGGCTATACAAATCAGGGTTCAAAAACCACGAATTTTTGCATAACAAAAACAAAAACTATCTCCACTTCCAGCATTTATCCTTACATTGGTAGAGATGGTGATATTTTTTCTGGTAGCGGGATGAACTACACGATAGGCTTAAATGATAGGATTTCGCTTGGAAGTGATTCTTGCTCAGTAAAAGCAGATTCTTTAGTATATCTTAATCCAAAAGGTTTTCATACAGAATATACCTATACACGAAAATTTATCAACGAAGATGTCATACCCTCTCTCCAACTAATTGTAAATTCAGCCACTGATTCTGATAGTGCAAAGGTAAAAGCTAAAAATGCTTTATTCGAATGGAGAAAGGTGATGCTTTTAGATTCGCTTTTGCTTGTAAACTCAAATGAAAACACACAAAATATTTCATTCGATGCTGGCGTAAGTTATTCAAAGAGTATAAAAACCGAATCAGTGGAAGATAATAGTAAAGTACATACCCTCAATGTTGGTGGTTCAATTGGAGTACAGTTTAAATTTGAAACTTTTTTTCCTACCCTTAGTACTAGCTTGAAGGCAAACTATAGTCATACTGAAAACTGGGGAAATAGTAATTCAAAGACCGAACCAGTTACATTCTCCTATATTTTTGCCGATAGTAACCCCGGAGATAATTTTTCGGTTGATATTTCAGAATTCAAGAAAATTCCTGACTATGTGAATGATAGCCTTTATAATATAAAAAGGGAAAGGGAAGCTAAATTTGCCTCTATAAAATATCCTGACCAACTTTGGACACCAAGTCAAGTAGATAGCTTAAATGCTAAACAAAATGAATTAATAGCTAAGGCAGCCATAGCTAGTGCGAATACAGAAGGAGGTTCTAATGAATTCTTTAATAATTTTTATGACCCGAGCAAACCCCTTAACATTTGGCCATTAACTCCTTTTGAAATATTTGAATATCGTTATCTGGGAATCCGTAAGGGGAATTTTCCTGCCCATACAATTGCATCTGAATATAGAGCCATTGTTAGAAAGAATGGAACATTAAACTTACCTATGTGGGTATCACCAGCTTTTAAACTTGTGGCAGGCGAGTCAATGTGTCCGTGGGAGGGAACTGTAACAAAGAACCCTAATACTGGCGTTGAAACTTTTACGGGTACGCTCAATAGAGAAGAGGTGTTTTTATCTACCGATAAAAATGTAGCAACCAATGTTCCTGCCAATACTCCTGCTGTTTATCATCTTAAAGTAGGTAATATGGCGAGTGCCATTAGGGCGAATACTGCTCTGCCACTTACGTTTAAGCTAATTGTTGTACCTGGCTCTAATCCAAGAGGAGCAGAAGTAAAAGTAAATGGGCAGAATATTTCACTTCCAATCCCATTTGTTCTAAATCAAAAAGAAGTTTTAGATGTTACTCTTACCATTGATAAAGGACCAATAGACTATGATTATTCTGGAATCAAAGTAGCGTTTTATAGCGAGTGTGAAATGCCATCAGGCGGAATTCCGAGTATGAATACAGTAAATGATACTCATAAATGGTTCTATCGTGAAGTGGTTTTAGATGCACATTTTATAGAACCGTGTAGCCCAGTAGATATTGCTTATCCTTTGCAAAACTTTGTTCAAACACCCGGTGATTTGAATAAACAAAGCATAAGTTTGATTGAATATAATAAAAATGACCCAGATTTGGTTGATATTCGAGTTCAATATAGAAGGGTTGATGGCGATGGTGCTTGGATAAATATTCAGAGGTTTTTACCTGAAGAATTAGCTGACCTACAAACAAATTTGCTCTGGAGTACAGAGCTACTGCGTGATGATTCTTACGAGATAAGAGCCATAACAAGCTGTAGAAACATTGCATTAGCACCAGGTATTTCAACAGTAATCAGAGGAAAACTCGAAAGAATTCCACCAGTAGTATTTGGTGTACCAGAGCCAAGCGATGGCACTTGGGACCCAGGTGATGAAATATCAATTACTTTCAACGAACCTATAAATTGCGATAAGATTGTTCAGGCAGACATTCTGTCAAATAATACCATCGGTTTGTATGATGCCACCACCAATGCACTCGTTGATGCCACCATCACTTGTGTGGGTAGTAAACTTATCATTGTGCCAAATATTAACCCAGTTTTCTTCGAGAACCGTGTATTTAGAGTAGTTGTTTCAGGCAAAGATTATGACGATGCCAAACTATTAGATAATCCAAACCACCAAGCGGCGGCTATTAGAGATAAAGCAGGCAACATGATTCCGAAAACCATCAAATGGGAATTTGCCGTCAATCAAAATAGCCTTGAATGGATAGGTAATGATGTTATTGAAGTCAACGAAGTGCTGAAACCTTTCTCAGTGAAGCGTCAAGTACGGAATCGTGGTGGCAGTATTGCCAGTTTCCGCATGGAGAATGTTCCTTCGTGGCTGACAGTTTCACCTTCGACAGGTACATTGAACCCTGGTCAAACAGCCGAAATAACGCTCACTTTCCAGCAAGACCTCTTGATTGGTGACTATGCCGCTACTTTAAACATGACTGGCTCAAAAGGCAAAGAACCGCTGGGTATCGACTACCGTGTGCGTTGTCCACAACCAAATTATGAGGTTGTTGACCCTACGCAATATGAGAGTTCGATGAACATTGTGGCCAGATTGAGCATTTTTGATAAATTTTCGGCTGACCCATCAGATGTTATTGTTGCCAAAATTGATGGTCAAATCAGAGGAGTTGGTAAAGTAAACTATTATAGAAACATACCTGCTGCCGATGCCACGATTGATGGCACAACCTTCAAGCCAAAAGATGAGAGCAATCGTTGGTTAGTGTTTATGACAATTTTTGGTGACGAAACAGACAACGATAAACCAATCGCATTTAGTGTTTGGGATGGCGACAAGTGTAATGAATACGTGGAAGTAATCAATAGAATAAACTTCCAAACGGGTGCATTAGTTGGTAGCCCAATTGTACCAGATACCATAAAGGTAATCAATGTTGTGAGAAAGTGTATTCCATTGAATCGAGGTTGGAATTGGGTATCGTTTAACCTTGATTTGCCCGAAGGAAACACCGTAACGAATGTACTTGCATCTTTACAATTAAAGAGTGGTGCAATCATCAAAAGTGAAGATTTGAGTGCTAAATATTACGCAAACCCTATCAATGGTTGGTTGGGAAGTTTGACAGCTATAACTCCTGAGAGTCGTTACATGATAAATGTCTCGCAAAGAGATACTGTTTGTATCAAAGGCAGACCATATCTCAACGAAGATTTCCCAATCACAATTAATCCAGGCTGGAACTGGGTTGGTTATGTACCTTCAACGGGTATGACTGTAACTCAAGCACTCAGAGGACTCACACCGCTCAATGGTGACCTTATAAAAAGTCAAACATTATTTGCACAATATGTAGCTGGTGTCGGTTGGATTGGTAATCTAAATTTCTTAGAACCACTCAAAGGCTACTTATTGAAAATTAGCAATGGTGGAACATTGATTTACCCAACTAATCTACAATACCTACCTGGAAGTGTGGAGGGCGAAATTAGTGAAGAGGCTTTAATCGCCCAAGTTGCCCAAGAAGCTCCTATGACATTCGACTTTACGAAGTACCAACTCACGATGAACTTGATTGGCAAAGTCAACGGAATAGCTATTGATGCAGATGATGAACTCAGAGCTTATATCAACGGAGAGTTAGTGGGTATAAATAAATCTATTTCTCATACCGATAATAGATTGTTTTTCCAGACAATTTACTTCGACGATGAGACAAACATTAGCTTTAAGCTTTACAAAGCTGATAGGAAGAAAGAGTATGAACTCAATAGAACGATTCCGTTTAAATCAGAAACTTTGGCAGGTTTGGTTGAAGACCCAATTATTTTTGAATTGGAAACTGCTAATTTGGTACCAATCACGATTGATATTAAAGACCAATTAATCTGGCAACCAAACCAGATTTTCCCAACGGTTTCGATACCGAATGCTGTCAGCGGACAATCTACGGCTTGTGGTTCGTTTACATTCAACAGTGTTTTACCAGTTAGTACCGAAACAAAACCATTGTGTGTGGCACAAACGGGCTTGTCGGACAATATGACGGGTGTAATGAAAATCAATTACAATGAACGTTCGACATTCGTTTCAAATAATGATGTATTGTCATTTATTAACCCAGCAACAAACCAGACCGTAGGCTGTGGTACTTTTGATAATCAGTATCGACTATTCAATATCAATATTAAAGGAGGACTAACCGAAACTCCGATTGATGTTGTATATTATTCTGATGTAATGAAAAAAACATTTAAAGTAAAATCGGGCGTAATGTATAGAAGTAATAGAGAACTGGGGGATTATTTAAACCCAGCACCTATGGATGTTTCACCTTTATCAATCACCAACAATAATGGTGTAATTACGGCAGTCCTGCGAGATACTTCATGGACTGGTAAATATTGTATTGATGCTTTTGCCTTGAATTGTCCAAATTTTGGTGATGGTCAGACTACTTTCTGTTTTCTAAGGTTCAAGCAAGGTGCTTGTCTTGATATAGTTGTGCGAAATATTACCGAAAGCACCAACAATGTCGTAAAAGCGGTTTCTATTTCATCGCAAGTTATTGTCAACTCAGGTATTCGTCTCGAATACAAGGGTGGTAATAAGATTGAGCTAAAACCTGGCTTTGAAACAAAATCTGGAACTGTATTTACAGGAAAAATAGAAGGTTGTAGTAATTAAACCCAAAAACAAAGAGAGATGTCGTTTGGCAAAAAGTAGATGCTATTCCTATCGGTGGAAAATCGAAGCTTTAGCCAAACGACATTCTACTTTACAAAAGGGAGATTAAGTACTTAGACAAAAGACATGAGATAAAAGATTTGAGATAAAAATCTGATAATCAGCAACTTATCAAATATCAAAATACTCATTTACTTATGCACCAGTACTTGAAAATTTTACTTTTTTCTGAAAGTAATAATAGACCTAATTAATAAATCTGAGGCATTCTAACTACAAAATCTAAATCATGAAAAATAAATACTTATTATACATTCTGCTGGTTTTCAATAGCATAACGGAGATAAAAGCTCAAATTAATAGCAGTATTCCTCCCCCCCCTTCTGTAAATCTAAATTTTACAGGTTTATGTGCAGGAAAAAGCGAGCTGTTTACCGCTACCCCAATCAATGGCGGGCTTACCCCTTTTTATACATGGAAACGAAACAATATTATAGTCCCAATTTTTGGTAACAAAACCACAGATAATGGATTAGGTGCAAACAGAGTCAATGAGGTTTTTGTGGCGGGAAATAATATCTATGCTGCTACAACTGGCGGACTCAGTATCTCAACAAACGCAGGCAGTACTTTCAGTAATAAAACAAAAATTGCCAACGGTTTGGGAAATGATGCGGTTAACGGACTTTTTGTGAGCAGTACTAAAATATATGCTGCTACGGGTACTGGTTTAAGTATTTCGGAAGATAACGGGAATACATTTATTAACCGAACAATCACCAATGGCTTGGGAAGCAATATTATAAACGATGTTTTTGTCGATGCAACTGGAAACAAAATTTACGCTGCAACAAACGGGGGGCTTAGTATTTCAATAGACGCTGGTGTGAGTTTTGTCAATAATACCACCAGCAGCGTTCGTGGAATATTTGTAGCGGGTAGTACTATTTATGCTGCAACTACTACTGGATTAGATATTTCGACCGATGGTGGATCAAATTTTACTACAAAAACTTCGGTAAATGGTTTAGGAAGTAATAATATCAATGATGTACTCAAAGTCGGAAATATACTTTATGTAGCTACTTCGGGTGGACTAAGCATTTCTTCGGATAATGGAAATAGTTTTAGCAATAAAACAACTACTAATGGTCTGGCAGACAATAACGTTTCAAGTGTTTTTGCTATCGGTAGTTTCATTTATGCCTCAACCAATAGTGGCCTGAGCCTATCAAACAATAATGGTAACGCTTTCTTTATCAGTCAAACCACCTCGGATGGTTTAGGAACAAATATTGTAACTGATGCTTTTGCATTAGGAAATAAGATTTACACTGCCACAACAGGAGGCTTGGCGATTGCTACTATCGACAGAATACAAGTAAATAATGCCATTGCCAATGATGTATATTCTGTTACGATGCTCCCTTCGATAGAGGTTAGTTCTTCCACTGTTTCTAAAACTTTAACCATTTATCCTTTACCGATTCCAAATATTATTACAAATTCACCCGTTTGTACGGCGATGCCTTTGAATTTGAATTCATCCAATGAAAGAATTAGTACAGGAAACACCTACGCTTGGACTGGACCAAATGTTTACTCTTCTACTAATCAAAATCTTTCATTTTTAGAAGCAACGGTTGTATTATCGGGAACTTATAGCATAACAATCACCGATGCAAATGGCTGTACTGCTACAACTTCTGCCCCCGTGATAGTCAATCCGCTACCGATTCCGAGTGTTTCAAATAACTCACCAATTTGTACGGCTTTTACTTTGAATTTGAGTGCCGCAAATACAAGAAATTTAGAAGGTAATAATTTTAGCTGGACTGGTCCAAACTCATATATTTCAAACAACCAAAACCCAAGTTTCCCTAATGCCACAGTTTCTTTATCAGGAACTTATAGCGTAACAATTACTGATGCAAATGGTTGTACTGCTACAAGTTCGACTTATGCTTTGGTTCACCCTTTGCCAATTCCCACAAGTGCTAATAATTCACCGATTTGTGCTGGTTTTACTTTGAATTTGAGTGCTACCAATACAAGAGATTTAGAAGGTAATTTGTTTTCGTGGACTGGTCCAAATGCTTATTCTTCATCTAATCAATTTCCAATAATTTCTGATGCAACTGTTTCACTATCAGGCAATTACAGCATAACTGTAACTGATTTGCATGGGTGTACTGCCACAAGTTCAACTTATGCTTTAGTGCATCCTTTGCCAATTCCAACAAGTGCAAATAACTCACCAATTTGTAGTGGTTTTACTTTGAATCTAAGTGCTGCAAATACAAGAGATTTAGAAGGAAATTTTTATGCTTGGACTGGTCCAAATGCTTATTCTTCATCTAACCAAAATCCATCTTTATCAAATGCAACGACCTCATTATCAGGCAATTATAGCGTAACGGTTACAGATTTACATGGTTGTACTGTAACAACTTCTACGCCTGTTTTAATCAAACCAATACCTCTCGTTCCAATAATTATTGTGCCAACTCAATCAGTTGTTTGTACGCCAAATACTTTGTCTTTGACAGCAAGTGCTTGTTCAGGAACAATTACTTGGTCTGATAATTCAACAGGTACAATTATCACAGTTTCGGCAGTCGGAATTTACTCATTATCAGCTATTTGTACGATTGATGGCTGCCTGAGTGGGGCAAGTTTAGCTGTCAATTTGGAAATTAAACCTACACCAACGGCACAAGCAAGCAATACTGGACCATATTTAGTAGGTCAAACTATTGAATTAACAGCTTCGCTCGGAGCAAATTACTCTTGGACTGGTCCAAGCGGAACGCCGCCCGATAACTTTACAAGCAACATTGCCTCTCCAAGCATTCCAAATGCTTTATTAGCTAATGGTGGTATTTATAGTGTCGTTGTTTCCACAGTTGGCTGTTCGGCAACAGCCACAACAAATGTCATTGTTACAGGAATTGATCCTTGTAATCTGAGTAGAATAATTGATTATTATTACGTAAAAGCTGGAAATGAACACCCTGTTTTATTTCCACTGACTAATGGAATGGTTATTCAGCAAATTCCTGAACAAACAACCATTACTTTTATTCCAGTTTGTCAATCTAAACCAATTCGGAGTATGCTTTACCAGCTTCAAGGACCTGAAATTAATTGGAGTACAGTTGAAAACGAGAATGAAGAACCATTTACACTTTTCAACAGTATTATAAATAATTCGGGGCGATATTATCAAGGTAAAAATCTGCTTCCTGGTACTTATTTTCTCACAATTACAGGTTATTCAGAGCTCTTAGAGCAGGGCGAAAAATTTGGACCAATCATTATTACTTTTACAATTGTAGGTACTTTATCAACAATTTCGATGCCAACAATGCCTAC
>JANNDY010000116.1:0-52500 GCA_031378345.1 Emticicia sp.
CCTCTCTCAAAGCAGAATTTTCTGATTCTAATTGAGACACTCTTGAAAGCAAACTGCTAACAAGAATTTTTAAGGATGATATTTCTGATTCTAATGTCATTATTTTTACTAATGCAATTTACGTACCCAAATAATTACAAACAATGGAAAGAAGCTGTGGTAGTACCCAAAAAGAAATTATCTGATACTTTTTTTGATGGAAAGCTAAAATTATTTGATGAAGATGGAGAAGAAGTTGCTTCACAAGGATAATTTAGTTACTCTCAACCCATGTGCTATAATGCCCCCTATCTCGAAAAGAAGAAAGCCAAATACTCAATGCCAAAGCAGAAACGGTTTTTGAATTAGCCTAATTCAAAGAAGCGATTGAAACTTGAATGCAACAAAAATAAAACCGTTAAATAAAAAATAATACCGTTAAATAAAAAACGTATTGTTACCTAATATTAATGCGTAATATTACTCTAAAATGTGATAAAATCATTTATTACATTTGAACTTTATTTGTAGTTTCTCCCTAACTACTTTGGTTTATGAGTAATAATAGCCAAAATCAAGCATCTGAAAACAAACCCTCACAAGGGAATAATTTCAGTAACACTACCTCAAATGCTAATGAGGGAAGTAATGGTATTCAGATTCCTCAAATATCTTTGCCTAAAGGTGGTGGAGCTATAAAAGGAATTGAAGAAAAATTTCAAGTCAATGCCGTCAGTGGCACTTCTTCATTTGGTATCCCTCTCCCATTAAGCCCTGCTCGACTGAGCCCAAGTATTGGTTTAGGGTATAGTTCTGGAGGTGGCAATAGCCCTTTTGGCTTAGGTTGGCAATTAGGAATACCATCAATCACTCGCAAAACAGACAAAAATTTACCTAAATATCAAGATGAAATCGAGTCGGATACTTTTATTCTTTCAGGGGCTGAGGATTTGGTTAGGGTTTTAGAAAAACAAGGAGATATATGGAAAAAAACTACTAAACAACGAATAGAGGAAGGAATAAATTATACAATTTTTGCCTATCGCCCACGAATAGAAGGGCTTTTTGCCAGAATTGAACGTTGGCAAAATGATGCAACAGGCATATCTCATTGGCGAACTATTTCAAAAGACAATGTCCATTCATATTATGGATTTACTCCAGAATCAAGGATTTCTGACCCAAAAGATTCTAAAAAAATATTTGAATGGCTGCTTTGCAAAACACACGACGATAAAGGCAGTATTTGTGTCTATCAATATAAAAAGGAGGATTTTGTTGGCATAGAAAACAAACTCAATGAGCAATATCGCAGAAATAATTGCACCCAAACTTACCTAAAAACTGTTTTCTACGGTAATAAAAAACCTTATTATTTAGGAGAAAATCTTCCCCAAGAAAATGAAATAGATTATATGTTCAAAGTCGTTTTCGACTATGGTGAGCATGATATTTCTGAGAATATCCCCAAAAATATTGACCAAGCAAATGAAGAATGGACTTGTAGAAAAGACCCTTTCTCTACTTATCGTTCGGGTTTTGAAATCAGAACGTATAGAAGATGCAGTAGGGTTTTGGTTTTTCATTGTTTTGATGAATTGAATCATAGCCCTTATTTAACAAAATCATTACAACTTTTTTATGATGATAATTTAACATTAGTAAGCACAAACCGAAAAATTGATGGGTTTTCTTTTTTAGTGAATGCAAGGCAGAATGGTCACTTGTGGAATAGTGCAACCAATACATACAAAACTAAATTTCTACCCGAAATTGAAATTAAATATCAACAGCATGAATGGAACACAGAAATTAAATCTGTAACTCCAGACAACCTCGCCAACTTACCCGTAGGGCTTGGCGATAAACGATATTTATGGATTGATTTATTTAATGAGGGTATCTCTGGAATTTTGACCGAACAAGCTGGAGCATGGTATTACAAAACGAACCTTGGTAATGCAAAATTTTCAAATGCTCAACCAGTTGCCTCTACACCTTCGTTTAGTGGCTTGGGAAAAAATCTTGCGATTCAAGAAATAGAAGGTAACGGCATTAAATATTTGGTACAATTAGACAACGAGCCAAAAGGTTTTTTCAAGTTTTCGGAAGAAGATAGTTGGGAGTCTATGCGAACTTTTGATACATTACCCAATATTGAAGGGACGAATATGAGGGCATTGGATTTGAATGCCGATGGAAAAGCTGATTTATTAATTTCAAATGAAAATAGTTTTCAATTGTATGAAGGTTTAGGAGAGAAAGGCTTTAAGATAGGGCAAAAAGTTTTCAAAGAAATTGATGAAGAGAAAGGTCCTGCCATATTATTTGAAGATAGAGAGCAGTGTATTTTTTTAGCAGATATGTCAGGAGATGGCTTGACAGATATTGTCCGCATAAGAAATGGTGAAATCTGTTATTGGGCAAATCTCGGTTACGGAAAATTTGGGGCAAAAGTTGGAATGGATAATGCTCCCCACTTTGATTTTTCAGATACTTTCAATCCTGCTTATCTTCGTTTGGCAGATATTGATGGCTCAGGAACTACTGATATTATTTATTTGGGTAAAAATGATTTCAGCGTTTGGATGAATCTCAATGGAAATGAATGGACAACTGAACCTCAAATCATTAATCCTTTCCCTGCAATCCATAATCTTTCCGATGTAAGCGTTTTAGATTTTTTAGGTTCTGGCACTGCCAGCATAGTATATTCTTCCCCTATTGCTACTGAACCTTTACAATACATTGATTTAATGGGTAGTAAAAAACCGCACGTTTTCAATGGTTATCAAAATAATTGCGGTAAAGAAGTATCTATCGAATATAAACCTTCTACCTTTTTTTACCTAAAAGATAAAAAAGTAGGTAAAAAATGGATAACCAAACTCCCATTTGTGGTGCATTGCATTTCAAAGGTACGTTCAGAAGATAAAATACGAAAAACTGTTTTCACGAGTTCATATTCTTATAGTCATGGATATTTTGATTTTGTTGAAAGAGAATTTAGGGGTTTTGCCAAAGTTGAACAATTTGATACCGAAGATTTTGAGAATTTTAAGTTAAACGATGCCAAAAATGTAGTAGAAGAGCAGTTTCACCAACCTCCTGTTAGGTCGGTTTCCTGGTTTCATACGGGTGCGTTTTTAGGTGGAAAACGTATTTTGCACCAATGCCAAGAAGAGTATTTTAAAAACACAAATTTTGCCGAATATAATCTACCTGAACCCATACTTCCCGCAGGACTTTCAACTGATGAAATGAGAGAGGCTTTGAGAGCTTGCAAAGGCTTGCCTTTGAGAAGTGAAGTTTATGCTAATGACAATACTGACAAAAGTCATTTACCTTATTCTGCTTCACAATCAGCTTTTGAAATACGTATAATACAACCACAAGGCGAAAACCGTTTTGCTTCATTTTTGGTCGTTCCTTCCGAATCTATCAGTTATGGATATGACCGAAATCCTGCTGACCCACATATTTCGCAGTCGTTTATTTTGGAAACTGATGAGTTGGGAAATTCTACTAAATCTACTTCAGTTGTTTATCCTCGTTTAGCTCGCATTTCTGGTGTTCCAGATAAAGTTTGGCAAGAACAAACTCAAATGCACATCAGCTATGGTGAAGCATTGTTTACGAAAGATATAGACACTGATTCGATTTACCGACTTAGGGCAGGTTACGAATCTAAGTCCTTTGAAATAGCAGGTATCAACCTGCCAGTTGATTTTTTCTTCAAGAAAGAAAATTTAAAAACTCAAATAGCAACAGCTAATCAAATTCTTTTTGAAGAAGAATTTACAAACGGTGTTCAAAAGCGGTTATTGGCACATCAACGAGCCTATTTCATGAATGATGGTTTTTCGGGTTCAAGACCTTTGGGCGAACTTTCTCCTTTGGGAATTGGCTTTAAATCACTTCAATTAGCTTTTACTAAAAATTTAGTAACTAAATATTATGCAGCAAAAGTTACTAACCAAATGTTGCTGGATGCAAAATACATTCATTCTGAAAATGATGAACGTACTGGAGTCGATGAACATTGGTGGATACCCTCAGGTGATTATATTTTTGCAAATGACCCTAAAAGTAACTTTTATACGCCAATCGGGGCTAAGGATTTATATGGAAATGAAGGTTTTGTTGAATTCGATAAATATACTCTACTGACAAAAAGCACCACCGATGCTATCGGCAATAAAGCTACAGCAATTAATGATTACCGAACGCTTTCTCCAATTTTAATGACTGACCCTAACTTGAATCGGGCAGCAGTAGAGACAGATGAATTGGGAATGGTTATCAAATCGACAATAATGGGTAAATTAGGCAGCAATGATGGTGATACCTTAGCCGACCCTACTGCAAGGCTTGAATATGACCTCTTTAATTGGCAAAATAATGGTAAGCCAAATTTTGTTCACACTTTTGCACGTGAAAAACATGGGGCTGCCAATCCTCGTTGGCAAGAAAGTTTTGCTTATTCTGATGGCGGCGGCGGGGTAATTATGGGTAAAAGCCAAGTGAACGCCGGCAAAGCCAAACGTTGGAATACTCAAACCAAAGTAGTTGAAGAAGTTGAGACAAATCCACGCTGGATTGGTAATGGAAGAACCATTGTCAATAATAAAGGTAAAGCTATCAAGCAATTTGAGCCGTATTTTAGTACAACATTCGAGTATGAAAGTGAGGATGCTTTGGTAGAAACGGGTATCTCGCCTATTATGTTTTATGATGCCATTGGTAGGAATATCAGAACCGAAATGCCCAACGGAACATTTACAAAAGTGGAGTTTGATGCTTGGTATTTCAAATCCTTCGATGTAAATGATACCGTAATAGATAGTCAATGGTATGCCGATAGAGGTAGCCCTGACCCAAATTTGCCCGAACCCAATAACCCCGAACAAAGAGCAGCTTGGTTGGCAGCTAAACATTACAATACGCCAGGCACGGTTCATACAGATTCTTTGGGCAGAACTTTTTATGCTATTTCGAATTATGGTAATGGTAAAACCAGTGTGGTTTTCTCAGAAAATGATGCCACAGGAAGATTCTCGAAGGCTTTTGACCAATTAGGGCGAATGGTTTCAGAAGGTTATGTAAATCTTTTGGGGCAAACCATGTATGGTAAAAGTGCTGAAAAAGGCGAAAATTGGGTCTTTGTTGATGCCATGGGTCGCTTAGTGAAAATTTGGGATAATAATCTCCGAGAATTTCGGACAAGTTTTGATACCCTTCACCGCCCCGTGAGTTCATACATGAAAGAAGGTGCAAACGAAACACTTTTTGGGCGAATTGTTTACGGCGATATAATTCCTAATGCCGAAACGCAGAATTTGAGAGGCGTGGCTTTTCAAATGTATGACCAAGCGGGAGTAATTACCGTAAAAAACATTGATTTCAAAGGAAATCCAAATGAAGTTGAGAGGAGATTAACGAAAGAATATAAGCAAGTAATTGACTGGAAAGTTTTAGAAGGAATCAATGACTTTGCTACCATTCAGGCATTAGCAAATCCTTTTTTAGAAACAGAAATATTTACTTCAAAAGCTACCCTTGATGCCTTAGGAAGACCTTTGACAGTGATTTTGCCCGACAATTCTGTCGTCAGACCTACCTATAATGAAGGCAATGGCTTAGAATCTTTAGATGTGCAAATTAGAGGAAATGGAGCGTTTGTTAATTTTTTAGAAAGCCAAGATTATGATGCAAAAGGACAGCGGCAATTTGCCAAATTTGGCAATGGAACGATTACCAAATATTTCTACGACCCACAAACATTTAGATTAATTAATTTGGTAACTACGCCAAATGCTGGAGCAAACGCTAATCAAGCCTTTCAAAATTTAAAATATACTTTTGACCCAACAGGCAACATTACCCAGATTAGAGATGATGCCCAACAAACGCATTATTTTAGAAATGCCGTAGTATTTCCTGAGAGCAAATTTGAATACGATGCTCTTTATCAATTGACGCAAGCCACTGGACGAGAACACGCTGGTTTGGGTGGAAATGTCCAACGTAGCGACCAAGACATACCATTTATTAACCAACTGCCACATCAAAATAATGCAGATGCAGTAAGGATTTACACCGAAAATTATGAATATGATTTATTAGGAAATATCAAACGCCTCCAACACCGAGCCGATGGAGCTAATTGGAATCAACGTTACCAATATGCCTATGAAATAGACCCTAACAACCGAACAAACCAACTAAAAGCCACCAGTATCTCAGGCGATGCAGCGGGAGTTTTCTCGAATAATTACACCTACGATTTTCACGGAAACATGACCCAAATGCCTCATTTAAGCAAACTGGACTGGAATTTCATGGATCAGTTGAATGAGGTAAACTTAGGTGGTGGCGGAAAAGCCTTTTACACTTATGGCACGGGCGGGAATCGTATGCGTAAAGTAATTGAGCGAATTGGAGGAAAAAGATTAGAAAGAATTTATCTCGGAGCAGTAGAAATTTACAGAGAAAGACAAGGCAATAATGCCCCAAATTTTGAAAGATACACACTAAGTATTTCTGACAATACAGGAAAAATTGCTCAAGTCGATACCAAAACCATTGACAGCAACAATAGCGATAATTTTAATTTACTCAACCAAAACAGTATTCGTTATCAATATGGAAATCATCTTGGTTCGGCAGCATTAGAAACTGACGAAATAGGACAAGTAATTTCTTATGAAGAATACCACCCTTACGGCACGTCGGCATATCGAGTAGCCAAACCCGACAAAGACATTAGCCTAAAACGCTACCGTTTTAGTGGCAAAGAGCGTGATGAAGAAACAGGACTCTACTATTTTGGAGCAAGATATTATGCCGCTTGGCTCGGCAGATGGACAAGCAGCGACCCTGCGGGGTTTGTTGATGGGTTTAATTTGTATCGATATTGTAGTAATAATCCTGTGATGTTCCATGACCCTGATGGTACTAACGGAATTACTGTTGGAGGTAAGCCTGAAGAAGTTAGGAGAGCACAGCTTGATCCATCACAAGAAAGTGGTCAAATTTATGAAACTTGGATTAGGGGACAAGTTATAGAAAGCAATGGTGTCAATTATAGAGTAGCAGGTGGTCAATTAGCTTGGGGAACTTTTGGAGGAGGAAGTACAGAACATTGGTATATTGCAAATAATACACTCGAGCAAGTGCCAGATACTGCTGCTGCATCAGAAGCACCACCTGAAGCTCCAGCACCCGTAACACCCCCTGGAGCTGGGGCAACGGGTTTGGGTACTCAGGCTGTTACGGCAAATCCAGAAGGTTTCACATTAGAAGTACCCGATAATTTTGATGCTGATAAAATTAGTGCTTATAGACAAAGAATAACAACGGATAGAGGTGTTGGAAATAGGTCAGCAGTACCAGGGGAACGTTCACGTCCAAGTGGCAGCGATGTTACTGATGGTATTAGAAGACGTACGCAGCCATTATTTGATAGTGCAGAGGCTACTCATTTTCCAAATGGGAGACCTGCTGGACAACAATTAGACCATACCGTTGAACTTCAACATATTATCAGAGGAAATTCTACTACAAGCGGTGCGGATACAATTAGACCACAAGATTTTAGACCACTTAATGGAAGCCTTAATGGTTCTCAAGGAAGTCGTGCTCGTGCTGTTAGAACACAGTCTGTAGCGGCTGGTGCACCACAAGATGCTCCTGCTGGAGGCGTGGCTCGTTCAAGTGATATGGGGAGATTTGGAAATTCGGAGGGATTTAGAACTGGTATGAGGAATTTGGGATTTGGCATGATGTGGGCAGGACCTTTCATGACAGCCTACGGTGCATACCATAGTGATAGCAGCATTGTAAGGTATGGCGGAGGGGCTGTTTCCGTTACCGAATTTGGAGCAGCAGGATATTACACTTATGGAAGATTTGCAATGGGCGGAGGAACAGGAGCAAGTGGCGGGGTGGCAGCGATGTCTATGGCAAGTAGAATTGGAATGGGAGCGGGTGGTGTAGGTGCAGTACTTTTCAATGGTTATCAAGCATATCAAGATTTTAGCCAGGGAAATGTTGGTTGGGGAGTAGTCAATACAATTGGGGCAGTTGCAGGTGGTGTTATGATCGCCGCTGCACTTGGGTTTACTGCTCCAGTTTGGGGAACTGCTGCTGCAATAGTAGTAGGGGTTGTTGCTATCGCTGGATTTGCACGCTGGTTGTTCTCATAAAGTGATTAAAATTACATACTATAAGCCCATTGATATGTGCATAACATGATAAATAAGTATAAATTAGAAAAGCCTCGAATTAGTTATTTTTGAAAAAAAATACAATCAAGGAAATCAAAAATCTTTACCCTTTAAATAATAAAGTCATGCCATTTACAAAATTACCTCTCGATTTTAAAGCTGATGTCAAATCGCATATTGTTGATTTGCACAATGCTTTAACAAAACTAAATGTATTGCCAAAAGCTGAAATAGGCACGCAAATCCCGAAGGTGCTTGACGATAAATTGAAGGACGCCGTAAAAACATTTAAGACCAATAATAGACTCGGAACAAGTGCGAACCTGAACGTCAAAACTATTGAAGGAATAAATGTGGCTCTGCACGATGATTTTATTGTAACTAATAAAAGTAGGGTGAGTAATATCCATCTTATGCTCGAAAAAATTGATTTGGGCATTGATAAAAATGAAGTAAATAAGCGTTCTGTGGGCGATTCTACTCGAAAAGCCATCGAAAATTTTCAGAAAGCCAATAATTTACCACAAGATGGAAAAATTAGTGAAGACTTGTTCACAAAATTAGATGAGGCTTTTATCGAAAAGAAATTTTCAGCCAAAGTTCAAATAAATACACTTCAAAAAGACCTACTGACGATTCGCAGAATAGCCAAAATTGAAGATAGAATTGACGAAAATGAACTAAAAAACAAGGAAATAGGGCGAAGCACCACAGCTTTTATTGAGAAATTCCAAGTTAAATATAAGCTAAAACCAACGGGTAAATTAGACCGCCCAACCTTAGATAAAATCAATTCTGTTGTTGCGAGTAGAGGAATTGCCTCAGCTACCCTCAAAAAAATAAATGCCCAAGATGTAAAAATGGTGGGTAAATCTTTACGGCTTAATATGGTTCATAAAGATATAGCACAAGCTCAACAAGCACTTACACATTTAGGCTTCAAAATTGACGAAAAAGAATACAAAAATAACACTTTTGGCACTTCAACTAAAGTAGCAGTTTTGGCATTTCAAAAAAGTAGGGGTTTGGCATTATCTGGTCATATTGAAGGTAAAACATTGGTGTTGCTCAATAAATCAATTATTCAACTCAACCCTGCTGCCGCTGATGCTCCCAAATACCGTATTCGTGGCTCGGTGCGTGATGAACTTTGGAACAGAAAGTCAAATATGGTGCTAAAAATCTACGAAAAAACCGTAGAAGGTAAGTCAAGTTTGCCATTAATGACCAAAAAAAATATGGTTAATGGCTTTTTTGACATCACTTTCGAGCCTCCAAAAGACAAAAATACAGGGCAGATAAAAGAAGATTTTGATATTTTAATTGAGCTTTGCCAACCACAAGGCAATAATATAGCCAACGACAGCCCTCCAATTATTACAAAAATTATCAGAAAAACCACCCGCATTCAGTGGGTGAATTTTACGCTTGGTGATGACAAATATCAAGGCGATGCTGAGTTTTCGGTAATGATGACTGCCATAAATAAATCACTTGGCAACATAAAATTTGAAAATATTAGCGATACGCCCACCAATCGCCAAGTAGTGCAATTGAATATCCAAACAGGTATTTCGACTGACGAAATCATGCGATTGTTGATTTCTCAAAAAATCACTTTAAACCTAAACAAACCAGATTTGTCAGCAGAGGTTTTTTACGCTTTTTTGAGTCAAAATCTTCCAGCCGAAATGCCGGGTGATTTGTATTTGCCAGTTCAACAAAATTGGAACGAACTAACAAATTTGATTGAAAAAATAGAGCAAGGCATTGGTTTTATTGCAATGGAGATGCAGTCGAATATAATCGAAGAGGCTATTGCTCAAAATTTGGTTTCTCGCCTTGTTTTCAAAAATAAAAGTGCGATTTTGACAGGATTACGGAGTTTACAACATGATTTTGTGCTTACCAAACAAATTTTAGTAGGAAATGGCAAAATTGCTGATTTGCTAAAAGGTTCGATTTTAAATGAAAAAATAATTGCCTCGACGTTTTTACAAGAAAAAGGCTTTTCTGATAATTTTTGGACAATTCTCAAAAAAGATACTACTCTCAATCAAAAACAGGTAGAAGACTTTAAGGTAAAAGTTGATTTGGGGGGCATCACCAAAAACTTTATGCCAGTTTTGAATGATTTCAAGGCAGATATAGGTGTAGGTAAACGTTTTGCCGCCACTGGCGACATTGCCAAACTGAATCAGGCACAATTAGAAACTTACCTTGTTAGCAAGGGTGGGCATATTCCAGCAGGTTTTGCGACTACTGCCGATTACGCCGTTAGCTTGAAACAACGAAGTGAGGCAATGTTTCCTGCTATTTCGCTGGTTGCTTCGCTCAAAAATAGTGCAGGAAATCCTTTGCAGGAAACCGCAAAACTCGAATCTTTTTTTGATAGCAATACAGATTTCAAAATCCATGATGATAGTGTTGATTTATTCTTGGCAAAAAAAAGAATTAGCTTAGAAAAAAATGCCAAAGCCGAACTCAAAACAGTGGTGCGGGTACAAAAATTGACCAATGATACCGCAGCTTCAACCACCCTAATTGAAAATAAATTGCATACTTCTACGCAATTGTATTTTATGGGCAAAGACCGAATTGCGGCTTTACCAAAAATGGAAGTGAAGATTGCTGACAGGATTTTTGAAAATGCCAAGTTGCAATATGCCCAAGTTTTGGGGAAATTGCTTCATTTTTCGCCGAAAATAAATGCAGGAATGCCTGCGGCGATTTCACCACAAACTTATACAAAAGAAGAATTAAAAACCTTTTTGGGTGATATTCCCGACCTTGAAAAACTTTTTGGCAACCTTGATTATTGCGAATGTCAGCACTGTCAGTCGCTTTACAGTCCTTCGGCATATTTTGTGGATTTATTGCGATTCTTGAAAATGCACTTGGCGGTCAATCCTGCGAAAACAGTCAAAAGTATTCTCTTTGAAAGGCGACCAGATTTAGGAAATATCAAGCTCAATTGCGAAAACACCAACACCCCACTGCCCTATATTGATTTGGTTTGTGAAATCTTGGAAAACACCATTCCATCAATTCCTACCAATGCCACTTTCAATTTTCAGACCCAACTCACAAAGGCAGAATTGCGTGCAATGCCCCAAAATGTGCGTGAAGATGCTTATAAAGAATTGGCAAAAGCTGATTTTCCGATGAGTTCGTCTTTTAATCTTTGGCAAGAAGAAACACGCACCTATTTGAATTTCTTAGGAATTCCTCGCCATGAATTGATGGGGAATTTTAGAGATATTTCGGTTGCAAATAATAAAAAACCAAATGACTATTCTATTGCCAGTGAGTATTTTGAGCTATCGTTGCGTGAAAAAGATATAATTTCTACGCCAAAAACTACAAAACCAGACCAAGAAATTTATTGGGGGTTTGATGCCGTAAAAGACAAAGTTTGGCAAGATGCTCTTGCCCTCAATAAAGCTGTTTCGGTACAAACTTTTATGAAACGCAGCCAACTGAACTACAATGAAGTGTTGGAATTGCTGCTCGTGAAATTTGTAAATCCTGATGGTGCAACTCAAAGCAAAATAGAACGGCAGCCAGATAATTGTAGTACCGACGAACAAAAAATTAATAATTTGACTTTTGAAAAACTGGATTTAATGCACCGTTTTCTTAGACTTTGGCGAAAGTCAAACTGGAAAATGTGGGAATTAGATTTATTATTAAGAAATGCAAAAATTGGTGCTAATAAAATTGATGAAGCAGCCATAATCAATCTAAAATCGTTTAAACAATTACAGCAAAAACTCTCTTTGCCTGTCGAAATCTTATTGACTTTTTATGGAGAAATAAATATCGAGCAAAGAATAAAACCCGAAAATCCGACTGTAAAAATTCCTTCGATTTATGAGGCTTTGTTCCAAAATCCAACCATCACACGACCAATTGATGCAAAATTTACTTTGCCTCTTAATAATGCCATTGAATTTAAAATAAATGTGGCATTGGCAAACTATAACCCAATCCCTACGATTTTGTCGGCTTTGTCAATTCGGCAAACAGAATTTGATTTGATTGTTGGTAAAACCGACAAGAAATTGTCGTTAAATTCGCTTTCAATTTTGCTTAGAAATGCCTATTTGGCAAAAGCAATGAAGTTGCCGATGGAAGAGTTTCTGACTTTGGCAAAAATAAATTCGATTGATGTATTTGATAGCCCTCAAAAAACGCTGGATTTCATAAAAAGCCAAGAATACATCAAAAATGCTTCAATTTCTATCAATGAATTGGATTATTTGCTCAATTTCAATGCTGATTCGCCCCTTGCTTGGCGTGAAGAAGTATATAATCAATTGTTGGATACACTCAAAGATACGCTCAAATCTGCTCAGGAAACGCAAATTCCTTCCCAAATTCAATCTTTCGTTGCCAATACTTTTGCTTTGCAAAACAATCAAGTTTCGATTTTATTGAAACTAAAATTGCAGCCAGCAAATACTAAAACTTTATCAGAAATTTTGAGTGATAAAGCCATTCTGATTGCCAATCCTGATGTTACAAAACAACGAACTGTTTTAGGATTATTGCATAAAATCTCTATGTTTATTCAAAAAATGAGCATTGACGAAAAGAATTTGCAATGGTTTATTGATAATTTTGCTTCCGTAAAAACGCTTAATTTTACGAGCTTACCAACAGCAGCATTGCCAATTGGAACATCAAATCAATATGCAGAATGGCTTAATTTGAATAAATTTTTTACTTTCAAAAACAAATATCCTGAGCCAGAAGGTGCGTCGCTTCGTAGTATTTTGGACAAAGCAATGAATGGGGCTTCAACAAAAGTTGATATTCTTGCCGAAATCAACAAAATAACACAATGGGATTCTGCAACTTCTACGATTTTGAAAGACCTTGACGCAAAATTAAAACTCTCAAAAGCCAATTATAAAGAAGCCGATACTTACGAAAGGTTGCAAAAATGCCTTGAAATGCTAAAAATTGCTGGCGTTGATGCCAATACAATGTTCGACTGGAACGATTTGACAAACAATAATGCAGCAATTCAAAGCAGATTAGCTATTAAATCGAAATATGAAAATGAAGATTGGTTGGCAAAAATTACACCACTACAAGATGATTTGAGGGAGAAAAAACGCAAAGCATTAGTAGCATATTTTTTGGAATATTCTCAGCGAAACGAAGCTATCTTGGTGGCTGGTGTGCCAAATCCACTCTATTTCAAAGATTCAAATGCTCTTTTTAAATACTTTTTGATTGATGTCGAGATGAGTGTGTGTCAGCTTACTTCTCGTATGAAGCAAGCAATTAGTTCGGTGCAGTTTTTTGTGCAGCGTTGTTTCTTGAATCTCGAAAGCCGTTTTGTAAAAGTTAGTCAGGCAGATAAAGATGATAAGAGCGATGCCAATGCTTGGTCGCAGTGGAAATGGATGAAAAATTATAGAATTTGGGAGGCAAATCGCAAAGTATTTTTCTATCCTGAAAATTGGATTGAGCCAGAATTACGAGATGATAAATCGAAATTTTTTGAAGACTTAGAAAGTGATATTCTACAAAACGAAATTACACATGCTAATGTCGAAACAGCGTTCCTGAATTATTTGCATAAAGTAGATGAAGTAGCACATCTCGATGTTTGTGGCTTGTATCACGAACAAGACGACTTTGCTTCGGGGCATTATGGGCGAGATATTACGCACGTAGTTGGGCGAACAAAAGCGGTGCCTCATCTCTATTTTTATAGACAATACGACAATAATTATTCGACTTGGACTGCTTGGGAAAAGATAGATTTAGACATCGTAGGCGACCACCTGATGCCTGTGGTTTATAATCGAAAATTGCATTTATTTTGGTTGGTTATGCAGCAAAAACCGATGAAAGTTCATAAAGTTCCAGCAGCAGTACCTTCTAAATCTACTGACCCTCAAGATTCGCCCGAACCAGCCAAATATTGGGAGCTTCAATTGGCATGGTCGGTGCGGAAACACAGTGGTTGGTCGCCAAAGAAAATTTCAAAGGAAAAACTCATTCACCCTTGGGAACGACCAGATTTTTCTTACCATTTAAAACCTTATTATTTCCAAAAGCTCAATCAGCTTTATATAGATATTTATCTTTCGACTTCTGCCGAATTTAATGAAAACGTATTTTATGACCAACATCTGGGCAATAAGCATCGTATGACACCAAATCATTTCAACGAAACCTATTTGCCTTGGCATTCGTCTTCATTTATTTTTGATGGTGATGTAACAGATGTAAAACTCAAAAATTTATGGAGGTCGCCACATTCATACAATTACTTAAAGGCTGAATTTAAAGATGAAAGCAGAAATATAGAGCTACTTGATATAAAAGAATTTGGACCCCGTTTGAAGTTGCCAACAGGCATGAGTATTCGCTATAATCGTTTGGCAAATAACCGACAGACACTCAATGCTAATAAGTTTAATATTCTGAGTGCTGCTACCACTAATAATTTATTGGCATCTGCCATACACCCTTTCGAGGGAGTAGTTACACAGCAAGACAAGCAATTTGATGCTTCACAACATTCATTCTTTTATCAAGATAAGTTAAGAGCATTTTTTGTAAAACCAGAATTTAGCAAAATTTTCAACAGCTATAACGAATATGTTGGCGATTTGAAGCAATATCGTTTTTTGCCTTTTTATCACCCATATACGCCTTTATTTTTAAGAGAATTGAACCGAAAAGGCATTGATGGCTTGTTGTGTAGAAATAATCAAGTAAATCCACAGAGCTTTCCACCGGTAAATAATTTTGATTTTAAGGCTACTTACAAGCCAACATCAAGCACCATTGTTGATGCCACTGCACAAAAAGACTCGCTTGATTTTTCGCTTGGTGGAGCTTATTCTATTTATAATTGGGAGATGTTTTTCCATGCACCTTTGATGATTGCTTGCCAGTTGATGCAAAATCAGCGTTTTGAAGAAGCCATGCGGTGGTTTCATTATATTTTCGACCCAACCAATATTGAGCCGCTGCCAACGCCGCAACGCTACTGGGTAACCAAACCATTTTTTGAGTATAATGCAGATAATTATAGAAAACAACGCATCGAAAACATCTTAAAAAATATTAACAATGAAGAAAACCAAGAGCAACTAAAAGCATGGCGAAATAACCCTTTCAAACCACATTTGATTGCTCGTTATCGCCCAGTGGCTTACCAAAAAACGGTGGTGATGAAATACATTGACAACCTCATCTCTTGGGGCGATATGCTATTTCGCCGAGATACCATTGAGGCAATAAATGAGGCTTCGTTGCTCTATATGTTGGCTTATGAATTATTAGGCGAAAGACCAATAAAAGTGCCAAACGTTGCCCACGAAGACAAAACTTTTAATGAAATTGAAGCAACATTAGATGTTTTTGGTAATGCAAGCGTAGATGTGATATTGGAAGATGCTACTTTGCCTATTCAAATTGTGCCTTCCAATGATGGCAATGAGCCTTTGCCAAAAATCAGCACCGAGTATTTTTGTATTCCAAATAATGACTTTATTTTTAAATATTGGGATACTGTTGAAGACCGCCTTTTCAAAATTCGTCGTTGCATGAATATCGAAGGAATTGTGCGACAATTACCACTTTTTGAACCACCAATCGACCCAGCTTTACTTGTAAAAGCAGCAGCAGCAGGTTTGGATATTAGCAGTGTTTTGAATGATATTTCTGCGGGAACACCTCATTATCGTTTCAGAATTGTGGTGCAAAAAGCCTTAGAATTTACGAATGAAGTAAAAATGTTGGGTGATAAATTATTAGGCATAATCGAGAAAAAAGATGCCGAAGGCTTAACATTATTGCGTTCACAGCATGAGATTCAATTGCTGAAAGCCATCAAACAGATACGTGAAAAACAAATTGACGAAGCCGTTGAAACAATCGGAGGTTTGAATAAAGTACTTGAAATGGCTGACGATAAATTTAACTATTATAATTCAAAATCACGAACAAATTCCTTAGAAGATATTGCCGCTGGACTTCACATTACTGGCACAGTCTTAGATTTGTCAGGTACAATTGTTAATATTTTTGGAGCTGGAATTAGTATGGTGCCAGATGTTGATGCAGGAGTTTCTGGTTTTGGAGCAACACCAGTAGCAAAATTAAAGTTCGGAGGAACAAGTTTTGGCAATGCAGCTTCAAAAACAGCCGAAGTATTAAAAGGTTTAAGTAGCATTTCTCATTCAATTGGTAGCATATTAGAAACACAATCATCTTATGATAGACGAAAAGAAGAATGGGATTTCCAAGCATCGTTAGCTACCACAGAAAAAGACCAAATACAATTTCAAATCAATGCGGCTACCATTCGCCAAAGCATTGCTGAAAAAGAATTGGAAAATCAAGAACTCCAAATCGAAAATGCCGAAACTGCCGATGAGTACATGAAAAATAAATACTCGAATGTGCAACTTTATAATTGGATGCTTACGCAAGTTTCTACCATTTATTTTCAAGCCTACCAATTGGCATTCGACATGGCTAAAAAAGCCGAAAAATGCTACCAACATGAATTAGGCGACACAAATACCAATTTTGTACAACCACTTTATTGGGATAGTTTGAAAAAAGGCTTGCTTTCAGGCGATAAATTAATACACGATTTGCACCGCTTAGAAGCTGCATATATTGATAATAATAAAAGAGAATTAGAAATCAGAAAGCATATTTCGTTGGCTCAGATGTTCCCACTGCAACTAATTCAGATAAAAGAAACTGGCAAATGTACACTTACTTTGCCCGAGTGGTTGTTTAATATGGATTATCCTGGGCATTATTTCCGTCGAATCAAGAATGTTTCTATTTCAATTCCTTGCGTGGTTGGTCCTTATACAAGTATTAATTGCACTTTGTCGTTGGCTAAAAGCATGATTCGCCTTACAGAAACCTCCAATTATCCAGCGGTTGAGGCAGATACTGTAAATTTCAGAACAAAAACAGGAGCAATTACATCTATTGCTACCAGCCATGCCCAGAATGACAGTGGAATGTTTGAGTTGAATTTCAATGATGAACGATATTTGCCATTTGAAGGTTTAGGCACAGCTAGTGAATGGCAAATAGAATTGCCGAAAGAAAATAATTATTTCAATTTTGAATCACTTTCTGATGTTGTTTTGCATATTAGTTATACTGCCAGAAATGGTGGAGAAGTTCTTGCTGGTAAAGCCAGAGCAGATTTGACTACCAATTTGCCGAAAAATGCTGCTCGATTGTTTAGCCTAAAACATGAATTTCCGAATGAATGGTACAAATTTATGAATAGTGGTGCCGCACAAGAGCTAACATTTAATGTGAAAACCGAGCATTATCCATTTTTTATGCGTGGGAAACTTAATACCCTTAAATTAAAAAAAGCAAATATTTGGATTGAAAGTGCCGACAATATTAATGCCGACATAATTGTTACTTCTGGCAATACAGTAGCTGGTGTGCAAATTGATAAAGATGTAAATTATGATAATATTCCTCATACTGAAATCAATATGGCAAATGTAAATCCCACAGGTGATATTCACTTAAAAATCAATACCGCTAATGCCTTGGATAAAATTCGTGATATCTATATACTTTTGCAATCTTGACAATGGAAAAACTCTTAAACCGCATCATTGAGCAAATAGTTTATTTGGTAGAGCCTTACGAAATCATTCTTTTTGGTTCATTTGCATCTGGCAATCAGCAAGTCAATAGTGATATTGACTTGCTCATTATTGCTGATGAAGTGCATCATGGAAAAAAAATAACGAAGGAAATTAGCGACTTTATAGCACAATACGGTTATCGGTCAGACATACTTTTAAGAAACAAATCCGATGTTGAAATAGAAATGACCGAGCCTAAAAGCTTTTTGTACAATGCACTAAAAAAGTCTAAAAAAATTTATAAAAAATCTTGAAATTTCCTTGGATTATAAAAAAACATTTCATACCTTTATATCATTGGGGTTACTTAAAGTTAAGGTATTAAAGATGTGAAATGGGAGCGATCTACATGAAGTCATAACACAAAAAGAACTTTGATTTATTTTCTGAATTTGCTCACGGGGTGTACTTCGAGAGCTTTTTCTTTTTTTAATGCTTTTGAGCATGTTTTACTGATATTATTTGTTTACCCACTCCCTTCTTAATTTGGTCTGAGTATATTTGCAACTTAGCTTATAAAAGTTGTAGAGTTGAAAATTATCTCATAAATTTGACCAAATGTCATTTCATCCCTAATGTTTATCCAATTTATAATTAATGGTTTAGTTACTGGACTGATTTATGCCCTAACTTCGTTGGCATTCTCTTTAGTTTATAATACCACTCGTATTTTTCACATTGCGTTTGCAGCATTGTATGTTATTGCCAGTTACTTATTTTATACTTTTTCAAACCAACTTGGCTTAAATATTTACCTTTCTGCCTTTTTAGCAATTTTGTTCAATGCTCTCATTAGCATGCTCATAGAGTTTTTTATCTACAAACCTTTAGAAATAAAGAAAACCTCAAATAACTTGATTTTGATAAGTTCTATTGGTACTTTCATTATCTTAATCAATCTTGTAGCTTTAATTTATGGCAATGATACTAAAGTCATAAGTAATTCTATTTCGGCATCGGTACAATTTGGAGAAATTCTCATCACAAATAATCAAATCTATCAAGCTCTTTTTAGTCTTTTATCAATTATTTTAATATTAATATTGTTAAAATATTCTAAATTAGGTTTACAAACTCGTGCGATTAGAGATGATGCTGAATTAAGTCGTATTTTTGGGATTAATATTTTTCGTGTAAGGAACATACTTTTTGGACTTTCGGGGGCTTTAGTAGCGATTGCAAGCTGTCTAAATTCTTATGATGTTGGCATGGACCCCTATATAGGAATGCCAATTTTACTTAATGCGATGGTTGCTTTAATAATTGGTGGCATTGGTCGTTTTGAAGCACCAATCATTGGTGGTATTATTTTGGGGGTCTTACAAGCCATCGCTGTTTACTATTTTGAATCTCGCTGGGAAAACGCCATCACTTTTGGTATTTTATTGCTATTTTTAATTTTCAGACCCCAAGGTATTTTGGGCGAAAAAAGCAGAGAAGTTTAGTTATGGATTATTTGCTACATATTATCATCATGATAAACATTTATATCATTTTGTGTACTACCACGAATTTGATGGTAGGTATGACCAACTTGGTATCTATGGGACAGGCAGCGTTTTATGCAGTGGGTGCATACATTACCACCTTATCAATGATGTATTTTCATTTTTCATTATTGCCTACGTTACTTTTTGTAATGGTAGCCAATATCATTATGAGTATCATAATTGCATTACCAACCCTTCGACTCAAAGGCGACTATTTTATATTAGGCACACTTGGTTTTCAGCTTATAGTTTATACAATTCTTTATAATTGGATAGATGTTACAAAAGGACCTTATGGTATTTCGGGTATTCCATCACCAACAATCTTTGGTTTTGAGATAAGTGGAACTGGTGGTTTTTTGATTTTAAGTAGCCTTTTAATGGGTTTTTGTTTATATGTTTTCTATTATTTGTTAAAATCGCCATTTGGGAGAGTTCTAAAAGCATTACGTGAAGATGAAATCGCACTTTCGAGTTTGGGCAGAAACCCTGTGGCTTTCAAAATTTGGGCTTTTGTTGTTTCCAGTATGTTTTTGGGTTTGGCAGGCTTTTTATTTGCCTCCTATATTTCTTATATTGACCCAACAAGTTTTAGTTTAGATGAATCTATCTTTATATTGGCAGCAGTATTGATAGGTGGAACTGGAAATCTGAAAGGACCAATTGTTGGAGCTATTTTCGTAATTATTTTGCCCGAAGTTTTACGATTTGTAGGACTTCCTGATAGCATTGCAGCACCAATGAAGCAGATAATATATGGGTTAGCGTTAATATTGGTAGCACGCTACCGCCCACAGGGAATCGCAGGAGCATTTAAATTTGAATAAAATTAGCCAATGGAATACATACTTGATATACAAAATATACGTAAAACTTACAGTAAAAAAATTATTAATCTGCTCGGAAAAACAGATAATGAATACTTTTATGTTTTAGATGACGTAAATTTTAAAATACAGAAAGGTAAAGTTACGGCTTTGCTTGGGGGCAACGGTTCGGGTAAAAGTACACTTTTTAATATAATTTGTGGATATTTGACAACGAATGAAGGCAAAATATTGTTTAACTCCCAAAAAGGCAGTTTAGATTTAACCAAAATACCATCATACAAAACTGCCAAAGCAGGTGTGGGGAGAATGTTTCAAGGAACGCATATTTTTAGAAATATGACTGTACTTGAAAATATGCTTTTGGCTGATGAAAACACTTTTGGCGAACTGCCTTTTGTGAGTATGTTTTTGAAAAAAAGAAATGCACAAATTGAAGAAAACCGAGTTTTAGAAGCTGAAAAAATATTCAATTATTTGTTAGGAAACGCCAACCCACTTTGGGAAAAGAGAGAACACTTAGCAGGTTCTTTGTCTTATGGGCAACAAAGACTATTGGCTTTGGCTCGACTCTTTATGAATGACCATTTAGAATTGATTCTTTTGGACGAACCCTGTGCAGGTGTAAACCCAGATGTAGCCGAATTGTTAAAAAAAATCATTCATAATTTGAGAGAATCTGGTAAAACTGTGTTATTAATTGAGCATAATCTTGATTTTGTAAAAGATATTTCAGATTATTGCTATTATTTAGAGAATGGAAAGATTTCTTTACAAGGAACTTATGCTAATGTTATTTCAAATTCCATGACAAAATAATTTTTACTACCAAATCATGCTGCAACTAACAGACTTATATGCTGGATATTTTAAAGAGCAACCCATACTAAAAGGCTTAAATTTGCATTTGGAAGCTAATGAAAAAGTAGCAATTTTTGGACAAAATGGTTCTGGTAAAACAACTATTGGTAAGGCTATTATGGGCTTAGTACCTTATATAAAAGGAGAGATAAGTTTAGAAGGGAAAAGCATTATAGGCAAAACGCCTCAGCAATTACAGAAATTGGGTATTGGCTATTTTGTGCAAGGTGGGCGAGTATTTGGTCATTTGAATGCTCTTGAAAACTTGAAACTCGCTACATCGGGTTTAGAAAAAACGCTTGCAAAAAAACAAATAGAAAAGATACAAAGTGAATTTGTTTTTTTTGAAAATTCTCGCCGTTTGGCTTTAGAAGCAACATATCTGAGTGGCGGAGAAAGACACCAGTTGGCTTTAGCAATGGTATTTGCAGCAAACCCAACTATGAAATTGTTGATTGCCGACGAGCCAAGTGCAGGGATTACACAAGCCACCAGCCGACTGATATTGGACTATGTAAAACGAGCTAATGTAAGCGTTTTACTGATTGAGCAAAACCAAAACTTGGCATTGAATACAACAAGCAAACAAGTAATACTCACAAACGGAAATATTAACAATTAAAAAAATTAAAAACATGAAAAAGAATAATAACCTTTTATTGATAGGAATAATAGCTATTGCTTTGATTGGCTTTGGGTATTGGTGGTATAACAGTAATAATAATAATAATAATAAAGTAGTAAAAATAGGTGCTATACTTGCTTTAACAGGAAAAGCCTCCGTAGTTGGGCAAGGAGAGCAAAAGGGAATTCAGTTAGCAATGGATAGCTTAAAAATAAAATACCCAAATATTGAATTCAAGGTGTTCTTTGAAGATTATGCCTCTGATACCAAAAAATCTGTTGCAGCAATTAATAAATTAATTACGGTTGATAATATTGACATTCTAATTAGTTCATCAACTGGAGTAGCTGAAGCACTTTCTCCAATTGTCGAAAGTAAAAAAATACCACACTTTGTCATTTCACCAGATATTGAGATTGTAAATAAATCAAAATATAATTTTCGTATATACTATAGTTTAAAGACAGAATCTATTGCTGTAAATCGTTTCATTAAGGATAACAAATTTAAGACTATTTCTTTTCTTTCAGTACAGGCTCCATCTTTTCAGAGATTGATAGAAGATGAAATAAAACCTTTTTTAATTAAGGAAAACATTAAAGTCTCTAATACAGAATATTTTGATGTGAGTCAAAATGATTTTAAAAATCAAATCACAAAAATAGTAAGTTCTAAGCCCGAATTGATTTTTGTTTCTCCAATGCCCAACCAAATAGAAACAATAACTAACCAATTAAGAGAACTCAATAAACTTCAGTCCAATATTATAGGTTCATTCTCCTATAATTGGAAACCAATCAATTATATCAATTCGCTTGAAAAGTATTATTTAGTAACTCCTAATTTTCAACTTTCCGACTCTTTAAATATTTATAAGAAAGCATTTGTTAAAAAATTCAATTCAACTCCTAATTTTGATATGATGTATTCGTATGATATAATGAATATTATCGGTTATTTAGTAAATAAAGATGGAATTGTTTACGAGAAAATGGCCATTAATTTTGATGAAATTGGTTTATATAATGGTGCATCTGGTCAAATTGAGTTTGTTGGAAATAGGGATACTAAAGTCGGTGCTAAAATTGTAAAAATTAATAATAATAAAATTCAAGTTTTAGAAAATGGTAAATAAACAATATAGGTCATGGCTTTTTTTTTCTATTTTAGAGGATAGATTTATTAATAAACTTAGAAGTTTACGTCCTGATGTGGTAGTGGTTGATTTGGAGGATTCTGTGCCATTTAGTCTCAAAGGGAAAGCCAGAGATAAGATAGGTGAGATTTCGTTTGATACTGATGCTTTTTTAACAATAAGAATAAACAATATTACATCTCATTTTGGTAAAGAAGATTTAAAAAAGAGCCTTAAAAAAGGTTTTACAAATATTGTTCATCCCAAAACATCGTCTTCTTTAGAAATTACAACAATTGAAAATATAATATCTGAGACACTGCCAAGGGAAAAAGCAATTAAAGTTCAATTGATACCTATTATAGAAACAGTTGAAGGTGTTGAAAATATAGATACAATTTTAAACTCTTCAAAGCTAATTAAATTTGTTATGTTCGGATCAATTGACTATTTGGCAGATTTAGGGTTTGATTATGTGAATTTCCTGCAATACCATCCAATATTAGCTAATATTGCATTAACCATTTCAATAGCTTGCCATAAAAGAAAAGTTTTTTTTATTGACTGTGCAAATACATCCTTTCGTAGTGAAAATGATTTGATTAATTTCAAATCAGAATGTCTTTTCTCAAAAAGTATTGGAGCAAAAGGAAAAATTGCGATACACCCTAATCACATTGATATTATAAACGAGGTTTTTGATGAAAGCTTAAAAATTCAACTTTTAATTACAGAAACGAAAGATTTGATTCAGACATTTAAGAAATCTAAAAAATCTATTTTAAATTTCAATGAAATTATTGTTGGACCACCTTTCATAAAGAAAACATTAAATCTATTGGATGATTATCTAAGACTTTATCCAGAATTAGAAGTACAACTTGAACAGTTAAAAAGTGAACTCAATCAATTATTACTAATTTAGAAATGATTAACACTTTTGATAGTAAAAATAAATTTTTGTTTGAAAAAACAAGAGGTCAATATGGGGTTTTTGCCCCTGAAATAGCTAAAACCATTGCAAAAAAAACAAATAATATAGATAGAAGACATTTTGAGTTTTTAGTTTTGGGCTGCCATAATGGAAAAAATGATGTAATCCCATTGGTTGAATCATTGGTTAATGATACGAATACTTACTCCATTACTTGTATTGATACAAGCGACGCAATTAATGAATTAAAAGATTATACTCCTCCTCCAAATATTAAATTAAATATTTATAAAGAGGATATAGAAAATTATAGTGAAGAAATTTTTATTGGGGGTAAATATGATATAATAATTTCTTTTTTTACACTTTACCATTTAATTAACTGGCTTTATTGTGCCTACAAAATAAAGCAAAGCTTAAAATTAAATGGCTATTTCTACACAATACTTTATAATGACTTGAAAATATATTTAGTCGAAAATAATTTTGAAAAAATCTCCCCAAATATAAGTCCTCTTTATAATTATAATAGTTTTTTTAAATCTTTTTTTGAGAATGAAAAGTTTAAAAAGAAATGGCTTATTTACGGTAATCGCTTAAAAGGTTCAAATGTTGACTCCCTTCTTCAGTTTTTATCGAATTCTTTTTGTTATGAAAAAGATAGTTTCGAATATGAGGACTATATTAACATTGAATCAATCAAAAATATCTTTAGAAAGGAATCACAACATTCATCTATATTATGGGGGCTATCTGAAGTTGAAGCTGATACTATGGAAATAGAATTGGAAAAACAAATTGAGTTAATTACAAATGATAAACTTCCATTTAAAGGGGAATTAATTTTATATGAATTCAGAAGATATAAATGAAATCAAAAACACCTATAACTATTTATTTAGAGGTGCTTATGAAGATATAAATAAAATTTCTTTGGAAAAGGACGAGAGTATTTTGAATTTTTCTGAAAAAGCAGAGAAAATATTTCTCCAAGTTCTATTATCAAATAATGCTTTAACAAATAAAACCAAATTACTATCTACAATTTTTTGGGATATTGAGACTAATGATGACGATTTAAAAATTGACATTCTAAATATTCCGACTTCCTCTACCTTACTTAATGCAAAAGAAAAAGATATATTAGGTAAATACTTGCAACATTATTTTTTAGCTCGTATTGAGCACAAAGAATATAGTAATGTTAGTGTAGCAAAAATTATTTTTAATGATTTCCTGTCAAATGTAAATTGGATTTTCCAAAAAGCCGACGACGAATTTGATTGCGAATTAATAGAAAAGGAACATAATTACTTCATTATTCTCAAGATTCCAGAATATAAAAACGAAATTAGTAAAATAAAATTAAAATTAGATTTGAATGAGAGTTCTTTGCCAAGATTAAATAATTTCTTTTATATTCTATTAGAAAAACATATTGGTGAAAATAATTTATTTAAAGGAATTGAGGATTTTGATGAGAATATTTATGATTTCGAATCAAATATAATTCAATTTGAAGATTTAAAAAAACAGATTTCTGAAAAATTAAATAGTAAAATATTTAATAGACCTGAATTAAGTCACATTACCCAAAAACAAAATCAAGAAATTGTAAAAGAGTTATCTTTTAAGTTACCTTTTTACAGTTTTTTGTCAAATTTAGGCACTTCTATTTATATAACTAATACTTTGTTTAAACAACAAAGTATTGGATTAGGACCTGTTACATCTAATGGTGGCATTTTTTTAATTGAAGAAAATTCATCAATAGCAAATTTAGATTTCGTAAGATTTAGTTTTATTAAAGATTTGTTAGATGCTTATACTAAGCAAGCAATTATACCGACTTTAAGAAGACAGATAATAGACAAGGAAAAACGTTTACAAAAATCACTTTTAAAAACTGCCATTATATCCATTCTTGTAGATTCCTACTCACACAATATATCGGCACATAGTTTATCAGCTTTACAGTGGTGGTTTCGTAAACGTACCGATGAAAGTTTTGGAAAAAAAATCTTCTTGGATGAAAATCCAAGAATTAAAGATTTGAATCTTCAAGAAATAAGTAGAGACGACCTAAAAAAAATAAACCAATTACAGAAAGACGGCAATAATACAGAGTATTATCAAATTCTTGGTGAAACTGACCAAAACAATTCACAAAGTTTTAGTTCATTAATGGATTATGTTAGATTTTTACCTTCCATAAATTCCAACCTCAAAGTCCAAGACCTTTTAGCATTTAGTGATGTTTCAGGTGTTTATGAAAAACCCCATAAGCAATATGAAAAACCTCCGCATTTACCTTTTCCAATAGATTATGCAATATGGCCCTTTATGAAATATTTAAGGGACAAAGGGGCATTTTGGAGTGGGGTACTCGGCGACAATCAGGCTACACCAGGGGAATCAATCAATTTTTTTAAATTGGTTTGGGAAGATTTTATTAATAATCCACTCTATCTTGGAACAATTGCTCATTCAGAAGGTATTAATAGAATAAATTTTTATATTCAGATTGATAAAGCGGCAGAGCAAACAAATAAAGTAAAACAACCCCTGTTACATTGGGCTACTATTGATTTAAATTTAATCAATGATATAAGCTCTAAAAATGATAACAATAACATGAAATTTATTCCAAAATCCATGTCATACTCCGATATATCATTTGTAAGACTCGGAGTGGATTTTAAAGAAATTAGAGAAAAATTATCTACTGAAGATTATAAAATATATTTACCCGGTGGTATTATTGGGAAACACGCTTTGTTTACAATATTTGAAAATGCACTTAGAAATATAAAACATTTTACCAATCATTTTACTGACAAAACAAAAAAAGCAGACGGGGTAGATTTTTGTATTTCTATTAGCCCATCAGTTTTATTTCAAGAAGCTATTTGTTTCGACTTATATGAGCAAGCCAATAATATAAATAATATTTTCACAGAGGATGAGAAAATAGTAATACGACAAAACAATCAATTATTTAGAATTGGTGTTTGGCTAATGCACTCTTTGCCAAATGAAAAAGACCTATTTGAATTATTCGAAAAAGTATCTCTTAATACCATTGATAGTTTATTAACTCAAGATGGAAAACCAAGAATGGGAGGAAATGCTCAAGATAAAGTTTGTGCAGCAGCATTATTGCTACAACGATTTACAGATGCAGAGAATCTTAAAAATACAAATAAGAAGTATTTACACCAATACTACTATCCTTATTCATATTGGAGTATAGAAAATGGCAAAGATTATTTGTTAGTTATTTATCCACCAAAATTCCCTGAAAATTTAGAAGAATTTAAAATTATTTATACTAAAGCCATAGCTAAGGCTAAGGAAGATAAAGAAAGCTCTAAAGATAATAAAGAAGATAAGTATCTTAAAAAATATTTCCATGTATGGCGTGGAGCAGATTATGCAAATTTTGAAGCAGTATTGTATGAGAAAAATATTTTTGATATAAACGATGCAAAAACGGGAATAAATAAAAAAACTACCTTTGAAGAATTAACTCGTACGCAGGATAATTTGGCACGTTTTAAATTTATACTCACAAATGATACAGAAACCATAAACGACTTACGTGATAGAGGCGTCATAAGAATTATCGGAAAAGATAATAGTTGTATTGACTTAGAAAGTTATTATTTAAAATGGTTAAATGAATGGATTCCAATAAATAACAAATCTGATGAAAACCCAAAATGTCCTGTAATTAAAATTGAAGTACAAAATGGGAGTTTTTTTAATATTAATTTTGAGGAAAATGATGAAAACAAATTTGAAATAAAGATTAATCAAGATAAAATTCTAAATGGAAATAAAACTATTACAATTGCTCATGGCGGTGAAGGTAATGGGGAGAGCAATATTTGTGATGTAAGGAGTCATGGACGGTTTTTAAAAGACATAATAAAGAATCCTAATATAAAAGAAATAGATAACTTTATTTCAAACTATGAAATACTTAATTTATATGAATTATATGAAACGCTGGCAACAAGAATTCTTATAATTGACAATAGAATTTACAATAAATTAAGTTCCTATGGAAAAAGTGGAGAAACTGATGTTTTACGGGATTTGAATTTATATGTAAGAAATGAAAGTATAGAAGAAATTAAAAACTTCAAGGATGAGATTATTAAATTAATTTGTGATGAAAATCATATCGCAATCATTCACCTAAGTTTTATAACCGATGCTTTAAAATATTCAGAAGAAGATGTTTATAAATTATTAGACGATATTCAAAAAAATATGCGTGATAATACCAATAGTAATAAAAGACAACTTCCTAAAAACTTCATTTTGGCAATTACAACAGGGCGTGGACGTGACACATGGAAAAATAACAATAATATTCAAAAATACAAATCAAATATTTTGCATATTCCTATTGAATCCTTAGAATCCGCCATTGAAAATGCAATTGTTTACAAAGATGATTATCAAATAAAAAATAACATCATAAAAGTTTTATTCGGCTCATGAAGAAAGAAATTAAGATTATCCATAAAATGAATAGGGAGTCAATCACAGTTGGTTCATATACTCTTTCCTTTCGTAATTTTTTATTCGACGATATTGAAAATCAGGCTGCTTTTTTTAAATCAGAAAATGCAACTTTAATTCTTGCCCATGAGTCTGAACCTCATTGTTTTACTCCTTCATCGCTTTCAAAATTCAATAAATTTGCTGTTAGGTGTCAAGTATTTAGTGGTGTAACTAATCACACTATTATATATGAATTTTTACTGAAGGAGGGGGTGCTTATTGAATCATATTTAGATGAAATTTGGGGTATTTACTACAATTTGCCTGTGTGTGAAAATGCAATGACTGAAAATGATTTAAAATATGATAAAAATGATTTTGAATAATATCCTATGAAATATTCTTTTTCCATACTTTTCCAAGACCCCAAAAATGGACACTCATTAGTGCCTTATTCCTATGGTTTTCTCAATGATAAAGTTTATATAGACTTAAAAGGCTTAATTGATATTGCTACAAAAACATTATTAGCTTCAATTCAAAAAGTAGAATTTACGGAAGACATTCATACTGCAGATTTTTATATTATTTGGTTAGCTCCGTCAGAGAAAAATTATAGTATTTTAGAAAGTGAATTTTCAAGCAATTTTAATAAATATTTTAATCGAACTTCTGAGATTGATAAAGTTTTAACTTTTTCAAAAAAATTTACAGATAATGCTTCATATCTAAAAAACAATAAAATTAAACCTATCATTTATTATGCTCATATTGAAAAAAGCCTTGTTAATTTAAAATTTCGATATTTAGATAGTAGTATTTGGTCAAGATTAGCTTATAAAAAAGAATTAAAATCAGCATTAGAAAAAACAATTAATAATTTTGAAAAAAACTTATTTAAACTAAATGTTTGTAATGAATATTCAGAATTTAGCTCCCGAATAATAAAGAACTCTTACTTGGTTGGGAAGCATCAAAAGGTGATTCCATTCCAATTTCATTCTGAAACTGAAATGGAACTAAGGGCTAAAAAAGGAATTGAAATTTATAAAATGTTTGAAGAAAACACGTCACTTGTAAAAGGTTTAAAATGGAAAGTTTTATTAGTTGATGATAAGGCACTTGTTCCATTAAGTCTGGTGGAAAAAGATGAAGATGAACAAATAAGTTTAGAAAACTATACCAGATGTAAATCTTTTATTATTGGTAAATTACTAAACGAATATGATATAAATGTAGAAATTAAGACCACAAAATTAAAAATTCATGAATCTATCGAATTGAAATTTAGTGAGGAACTAAAAAAAGAGAACCCAATATTGACTGCTGAAATTCATTGTGTTCATTCTATTGCCGAAGCAATTTGCATATTAGAATGTGAAAAGGGAGGTTATGATATTATTTTACTGGACTATTTATTAAAGGACGGTTCTTTTGGAAATCATTTTTTAGATAAGATATCTAAAATTGAAATACCTTTACAAAACAAACTTTTTGGGAGAAACTGGATATTTTCAATTTCTTCGTATCATTCAGCTTTTTTAGATTCTATTCGGAATGATGGTAAAACTCTGATTTCTGATAAGTATTATTTTGAAAGAGGTGCAGACCCCATTAATACCCCACATTTATTTGTACAACAATTATGTCAATTTATTGGTGTTCAATTAAGAGAAATTGGCATTAACGAAAATGAAGGAAAACTTTCTTTTAAAAATATTAGTGAAATTTGGAAAGAATGTATTGGGGAATTGGGAAAACTAAAGTCGGGGAAAAATAAGAATTTTAAAAGAAGTTGGGCGAACAATTCCCTAACCAAAATTTTAAACTATTGGTCTAAAATTGAGTCTTTAAAGGATGCTAAAGAAGGAGGGTCATTATTTGCTAATTCTTTTTTAAATGCGAATGATGGCTTTTATAAAAGAATTATTAAATCAGAATATGATAAAGGTCTTTATGGCTACCTCACTCACTTACTATTTATGTTATCATTTAGTGATGGTTATCAATGGGCTGAAATGAAGACAAATCTTGATGTAATTAAGCAAAAAGTAAAAAGTGATGCTAATGATTCTCATAAAGAAGGCTATGAAATAATTCAAAAATACATTGAAGACCTAAAATCAGCCTACGACAAATGATAACTGGCAAGTTTTTTATTCCTGATATTATAAATACCGAGAATTCTACTACTGACATTTTTAGATATACTTCTGTATTGATAAAAGATGCTGAAACACCTTCTGAAAAACACCCTATTTATTTGGTTTTTAAAAATCATTCTATCGAATTCCATTATCAAGGTGGACTGACTACAAATGAAACAGAAGATGATCCAATTTTTGGTCAATCATCTATTGTAACAATACCAATCGGAGAAATTAATTATGATGAAACTTTTGAAATCATCAAAGCCCAATTTAATAGAGAATTAAAATTTCATCCATCAAGTGAGGTGGAAATGATAAAAAAAACAGAATTAGATTATTCAGGATTAAAAGTTTTTGGACTCGAACAAAAAGCTATTAAAATTACACTAAATGTAAATAAATTATATAGAATAGTTATATTAGATTTTTTAGACGACTTTTTTAATTCAAATGTTTTTCAACAATCTCCAAGATATTATTCCATTAAAGAAGCTATTTTAAATTCTCATATTCTCAAAGGCGTGTATCTCAAAGCAGATTTTTATGTAAAATCTGAATTATTTAAAAAAAAATCAAAAGATGAGTTAGACAAAACTCGTTATTTTGATGCCTTAGATAAATGGACATCATTTATTACTACTGAAGACCATAAAAGGTTATTTGCTACTGAAAGAACTAAATCAGAACCAGAGGCTTGGTTTCATTTTTCCGATGTAGAATTGACAACAGTACTCTCTAAAAAAACTTTCAATTTCAAATCAAACGAACATAAACGTAATATTATTAAAAGAACGGTCAATTATTTAGTCCAAAACTATGAAATTGGAAAGGCTACTTTAATTGCACTTAGAAGCTATTTTTATTTGCCAATAATAGCATTTTTATTTATTACAATTGGCTCAGCTTGTTTGATTTATCAGCATTTAACTAATGAATCTTTCTTTAAAATTTTATATAGTCGAACAACTGGATTTATTATCTCTATCATATTTGGAAGTAGTTTTTTTTATCTAATCGCTGGTAAAATTAGAACTTTACCAATTCAAAATATTGAATTGGTGCGAAATAAACTAAAAATAGATTTAGTACGAAATAATTTAAAAAATGATTGGCGGAAAGGTTGGAAGTTAAAAATAATTAATTCAATTTTTAAATTGTGTAATTTATATTTACTATGCATAAGCATTCTGTTAATACTTTCACCTATAATTTATTGGATAGTTCAAATTCATATTGAAACAAATTATACTATTCTGAAAAATAGTCGTTGGACTTGGTTAAGTTTATATATTTTAGTTAGCATTGGACTTGGTTTTTCCTTAGTGCTTTTTTCAATGTTTCAATCTTATATTGTTAATCTTATTATTCCTCGTCTATTAATGGCAATGACAACAGCATGGATTGCAATTTTGTCGAGTCTTGATTTTTGGAAAAGTAGTTTCGATGTTTCAGTTAAAGATGCTCTTTTTTATGCTTTCTTTCTCATATTCTTCACTTCCTGTTTTTTGCTCTTTGAAATTAGACGTAATACTAATCTGAGTGATAAACCCAAAATGGTTTGGAAGTTATTAAACGTTATTATTCCTGCATATATTCTTTCCCTATCAATAGGACTGGCAGGAACGAGTTTATTAGCTAAGAAATTTATGACTCATACCGATTTTTTTGATGTAAAAGCTGTACAAAGTAATATTTATGAAGTCAAAAACTATGTTAATATAAAAGACCAGTTAGTTCAAAAAAAAGACTCTTTGAGGAAGTCATTAGCAGACACAGAACGAGAACTAAGACATTACCTATCGTTAAAAGAATTTATGGGTAGTAAAGAGTTAATAGATAACATCATTAAATCTGGAAATGATGATAAAATCTGTATTTCAAATCAAATTGAAAAAATAGATAGAAACATTATAGAAAATGATATTCAACTCAAACCTGAAACGATTTATAATAATCTTTTAGAAAATGATGATTTAAAATCATACAAATTAGTGGATGAAAAGGGACAAAAAAGTTCCCAAAGAGTTATTTACCCATTTAAAATAAAAATTTTCAAAAATGAAATTACTATCATACTAATTCCCGGCTTCCTAATACTAATGTCAGCCTTCGCCCTTTTCAGTGGTATTTTCTTAACGCTCTTATTTGATGATAAGCCTGTTACTGACCCACTTTAGGCAAAATTTCAAGTATTGCTTTCAGTTTTTTGTGGTATTGTAATCTGTCCTAATAAATAACTCACCGCCAAACACGCCAAAAATTTGGGTAATGTGCTAAGTAACAAGTCAGTTTCTCTAAAATTTGCTCCAAAATTATAGGCATTTACCAAAAATTCATATATCAATATGCTGCCAAAGCCTAAAAACAAAAGGTTTTGTAGATATTGCGTATCATGTGCTTTAGACAGTGTATAAAACTTTGATTTGTTTAGTCCAAGATTTATCAAGTATAGCCAAGCACCAATTTCTCCAAACCAAAAGAACGCCGCAATCCAAAGTGAATCAAAAGAACTAATAACGGCATCGAATAAGCCATGAAAAAAGCAAGCTAATGCAAAATATTTTAATAAAGTTTTGAAAGATAATCTACCATCAGCTAAAAAACTTTTCATACACCCATACCCAATTATAGTACTATAAAGGGCATGACCTGAGCAACAAAACAAAGCCCTTAATAGCATGGTTTTGTCGGAACTATAGTCGAAATACAAGATATTTTCGATACACGCAAAACCAATTGCAGCAATAGAAGGGTAAAGAATAAAATCGAAAGATTCGTTGATACTTCGGGCAATATAAAAAAAGTAGAAAAAAGGCAAGAACTTTACTAATTCTTCAATAGTGCCAACAGCAAAGGTATAATACAGCAAATTATTGAGGAAGTTACCACCTTCAACTTCATGCAACGAAATATTATTATCCCAGTAAAAATGATAAAAAATATCCAATCCTGCACACAAAAAGCCCATTATAAAGCAAAGTATAATATTGAATTTCTTTTCGGGTTCATATAAGTCTAAGCGTATTAGGTAATAAATCCATAGAAAAGCAATTAAAATAGCTCCCAGAATTCCAAAAAAATCTGTTCGAGAAAACGTGAGAATAATTGCCGAAACATATAAATGAATGTATTGAGCGTGAGAATAAAGGTAGTCTGCAGTCATTTGTTCGCTACTCAAATGGTAAATTGCTCTAAAATCAGTGTAAAGTTTCTCTAATTTTTCTTCGTCACCGTGGCTGTCATAAAGATTTGCCAGCAAAAAGTAAGTTTTTTCTAATTCGCCATTATTGTTGATTTCTTTCAAGTAAAAAGATTCTGCCAAATAAAAATCTTCGTCTTCTTCGGCATTGATGCCTTGCATCATATTCAAGTATTTGAAAGCCTTATGAGTTATTTTTTGGAAATAAAATTCAGATTTTTGATGGTTTTCAGCATAAAGATTATAAGTAGCCAAAGCAAATATTGCTACCGAATCGGCTTTGTTTTTATTATATCGGTCTTTAAAAACCCTAAGCAATTGGTTTGTTCGGCGAACATCAGTCTTAGAACTATAACCATCAGCTAATGCCTTGATATAGCCAAATATTACATCAATATCGTTGTTATTTACCTCAAATAGTCGCTGATATTCCTTGAGTCGTATCTTATTATCTGCGGTATGTTCATAATACTTTTCAATGTCCTCGGCAGTAGCAAAAGACTTATATTGAAAGAAAAAATGAGCAATGCCGTAGGCAACAATAAAAAGTATAATAAGGGTATAAGTAGTCTTTTTTTTGCATAATGGCAGCAGTTCTAATTTAATTCAGTGTGTAAAATTTACCAAAAGATAAAGTAGTCTTTTACTGATTTTTTCTTAGGTGGTTTTATATTAGCCATCATTCTACCCCAAAGCGGAGCTCCTGTGCTGCCGCCTGTATTAAGTCCAGATGGTAATGGGCTACGGTCATCATTGCCAAACCATATTGCGGTACTGAGTTCGTTGGTAAAACCAACAAACCAAGCATCTCGATATTCGCTTGTTGTCCCCGTTTTTCCTGCGGCATAGCCTTGATAATGATTTCTGACAGCTTTTGCTGTCCCATTTGCCACAACACCTTCTAAGGCTGTTTTGATTTTCAGAGCAACATCAGCTTTGATAGCTTTTTTATTTAACTCATTACCTTTTTTAGTATAATGGTAAAGTTCATTGTTTTTAGCATCTCTTATTTGGACAACAGAAAATGGTTTCTTATGAACACCTTTATTGGCAAATGTGCTATATGCTCCTGCCAGTTCGAGGGCAGTAACATCACCCGAACCCAATACTAATGGGCCATCTTCGGGAAGTCTTTCGGAGGTTATGCCACAATTTCTTGCAAAGTTTATAACTTCCTTTGGTCTTACTAAACCCTGTTTAATCATATTAGCCGTTGGAATATTGAGCGATTGTGCCAAACAAACACTCAATGGCTGTAACTGACCAGATGATGTACCATTATAATTACTCGGATTCCATTCATAAGGCGGAATTGGATAATCTGGTAAGGTTGAATTCAAAGAAAGTTTCCTTTTTTGAATCAAAGCTCCATATGCAAAAGGTTTGAAAGTTGAACCCGCTTGTCGGAGGTTTATGGCATGATTTGTACCTAATCCTACTGAATCAATCAAAGGATTTGCTCCTATCATTGCTCTTATCTTGCCTGTTTTTATATCTATACTTACCATTCCTATTTGTGGCATTGCCACCGAATCAGGAAAAATACTGAGGGTATTCACTAAAGCATCTTCTGCCGCTTTTTGAATGTTAGGTTGATAGGTCGTAACAATTCTTAAACCTTCAAAATTAGTTTTATTACCCAATATTTGTTGTACTTCATTTTTTACGTATCTGATAAAATAGCCCTCAAAATCATTGACATCATCATTAAAATAGGCTTTATTTTTTCGTTTTGAGTCCAGGTTTTTCAGATTTACCCCCTTTTGTTTGATTTTATCATAATCTTCTCTTGAAATTACATTCTGTGAAAGTAAATCTTTCAGAACAGCATCTCGGAATTTACGGGCTTTTTCGTTGGAAGTTAATGCTTGCGGACTTCTAACTGCACCAACCAATGTGGCAACTTCTCCCCAAGTAAGTTTGTCTGGACTTTTTCCAAAATATTGTGCAGCGGCTGTGCGAAATCCAGCAATATTACTTGTGAATGGCACATTGTTTAGATAGGTCAAAAAGAGTTCATCTCGACTGTAAGTTTTAGCAATATTGATTCCTACCAAAAGTTCAGTAACTTTTCGGTTGAGGTTATTATGGTATGGATATTCCAAGAAAAGTGTTCTGACTAATTGTTGTTCAATGCCACTTCCGCCACCATCACCTTTCACAACGGCTCGCATGAGTCCTCTGAAATTAAAACCAACAAAAGTACGCCAATCTTTGAAAAACGAACGGTCTTCTGAGGCTAAAACAGCTTCTCTGATTTTAAGAGGAATTTTTTCAACTTCTGGAATATTTACTTTACGCAGTGTATCATTTTGAAATGAAACGGCATTGATTGTACCGATAATTGTTCCTTTTTCATCGTTGGCAATGATTAGGCACGAGTAACCGATACCTAAATCTTTACTTGAAAGTGGTCTAAAATAGTTATAGAATAAAAGTATGGCAACAACTATCCAAAAATAAGTCAATGGTTTGAAATTCATTTTTATTTCGTATTATTGTACGGTTCTATTTTCAAAGGCAATATACAAATTTTATCAATATGATTGCATTGTTGATTTTTACACTTGGCTTAACTACAATTTTAACCCTTATTTTTTACTTCTTAGATTCAAGAGAGAAAGAGCCAATAGGCTATATTTTACGGGCTTTGATTTATGGTTTTTTAGCTGCATTTATTGAACTTTTTGTTTTTAGAGTAGCTATTTTGAAGTTTTTTTATGGCAGTGATATTCTGAACTTTACGCTTTTGCTCAATGATGAAATAGACAATCCAAATCTGGGACAAGCATTTTTTTCAGCAGTCGTTATTGGCGGATTTTTGAAGGAAGGACTTAAAATCTTTGCTTTTGCTCAATTAGTTCGACAAATTAAACTTGAAATTGACGAACCTTTTGATAGTATTGTTTATGCTGTAATGGTGAGTTTGGGATTTCAATTGTTTGAGAATATACTTTTTATCAGAACGGAATTTGTAAACGAAAACTTTTTTGGTGTAATTGGTTTAATGAAACATTTGATTTGTGGCGTAATAATGGGTTATTTCCATCAAAAATATTTCTTTTCAGGTGGCGGAAAATCGGTTTTTGTGTTGAGTGCCATTTTGCTACAAATGACCGTGCATATTGTGTTAAGGGTAGTGTTTTTATGGCAAAAAAATACTGTATCTTATGCTCTTGGTGCATTTTTACTAATTGTCGGAATTATTGTTATTTGGGGCATTATTTCTGATACGAATAAAAAGAAAATTTAGAAACCAATGAAATAACAAAGACATATAATGAAATTTATCCTTCAAAAATATCTTCTTTCGCTTGGTGAAAAAGCCTGAAAACTCCATCAAAAGCACCACCAACCAACCCAATAAATAATAGAAAAGGCATAAAAGCAAGCCATTTTACAAGTAATCCACGGTTAATTTTGCTGTTTTCCATTGGTCTAAAAGCTAAGATTTTTTCACTTCCATTATCCGCCAAACTTGCAAGGTATTGAAGCATTTTTCATCAAAAATTCTGCCTTTTAGGTTAATTGAGGCGACTATTTCTTGCCCTTCGGTGAAATAATCAAGTGCTGCCACCGATTCGCCATGAAGTTCTAAATTTATTGTTTGTGGGTATTTTCCATTTTGAATTTGCAACCAAAATTCTCTTTTTTGAAAATCTTTGCCACCTTCGATTTTTGCAGTAATTATTTCAATATTCTTGATTTTTATTATTGTTCCAATTAATTCCATTGTTTTAGATTTTGTAAAATAGCCCCACAAAAGCAGGGCTATTTTGATTTTAGAAAAAGCACGTAAGGTAAATTATTTGAAAGGGCAATAGTTCATCGAAACCCGAAAGGTATTTGACAAAACTTCATTCGGGCGACGTTCCGAACGTTTATTTGGAATCAAATAAGAAAAATCCAATCCAAAATCTTTGAATTTGCCCCCTAAACCAAGTGTGAAATAGTGTATATCCCCCTTTCGCTTATTTTGGGTGTAGTAACCTGCACGAGCGTAGAAATGCGGAACGCCGCCCGCACGAAATTGAAATTCTGCACCCACTGAAAAAGTAAATTCTCTCAAAGTTTCTCGAAATCCATCAGGAGCAGTACCCCATGATTTGAAAATTGTACCGATTCCTGAGATATTTTCTTCTTTTCGTCCTGCAATCACTTCATTTTGACTATTTCGTACTGAAGGCGTTGGCACGAGCAATTTGTTGGCATCAACGGTAAACATCAAAACATTTTGTTTCTTCCCCAAAATAAAATTTTGTGCTGCTCCAAGTTTTAGCAAAGTAGATTGAAAACTTCGTGCTTTATAATCTCCATAGGAAACTTTGCCACCAATATTTGTCAATGATGCACCATAATTTAACCAATGCTTTTTTGTATTTTTTCCGTCATGGTAAAAATACAAATCACCAGCAACGGCATTTACTGGTTTTGTGGTGACATTTTGGGTAGTTGAACGAGCCGATAAGTTGGAATAAATATATTTCAAACCAACTGAAATGCTATTGTTATAACGAAGTTGGAGGCTATAAAAACCATTGATTGAAAACTCTTTTGACTGGAAGTTTTTGATAAACTCTCTATTATTGCCATAAATTGCTACATTTCCAGCATCAAAGTATTTTGCACTAAAACCATAAGCAGTCTTTTCTTTCGCTTGAAATAGATTTAAGGCATACAAATTCATTCCTTGAATGAGATTTCTGTATAAGGGTGTGTAATGTAACGAAACTCCAATGTTTTTATCCTTTCTGGTACTATCTTGATTGAGAAATACCAATTTTGCAGGATTCATCAAGCCGCTATTAGCATCGGGTGAAATGGCAATTCCTGCTTCGCCCAATGCTGCACTTCGGGCATCGTAAGTGAAATTTTGAAATGGGAATGCACCAACTAAAATTCTATTTTCGTTTACTGGTGTGTAGGCTTGTGACATACTTTGGAGACTTGTTAGAAATAGCAAGCCAATCATTTTTAAATTTTTCATCTGATTTTATGTTTCAAATCCTTGCCAGCTTGACTGACAAGGAATTAGTGAATGTTTTAGTTATTTACTTTTACAATTCGTTTTTTCAAGGTAACTGGTTTGCTTCCATCTGTACCAACGATGTACAAAATGTAAGTTTCGGATGGTAAATTGAAAAGGTCGATTACGATGCTATCCAAGTAGCGTTCTTGACCACCACCTTCGTAGAGAATTTCTCCTCTTTGGCTGTAAAGAATGAGTTTTACCCCATCAATGCAGCCTTTCGATTTGATATATAATTTACCAGAAGTTGGGTTTGGGTAAGCAATTGCTTCATTGATGTTATAATCTAAAACGCTAATGGTTGCCGTTGATTCATCTGATTTTTCATTATCAGCATTGATGCAGTATAGGCTATACTTTTGTGTTTCAACCTGTCTGCCTGTAACTTCAATCTTTTCACCACTTTGACCATTTGACCAGATAATTGTACCATTGCATTGCGTAAGAGTAGATAGGATTAGTTGTTTATTCAAACAAAGCGTATCAGTGATTGAATAACCACGAATTCCATTGCTCGTTTCAATTTCAATGGGGCCTGGTCTTACTCGAACTTTTGCCGATGCAGTATCAGACACACATTGCCAAATCCCACAAGTAGCCGAATAAACCGTGTTTTTCTCTGGCCTAACCACTATGCTTTGAGATTTCTCTCCCGTATTCCAAAGTAAGCTTTCATTGCAGCCACTGGCGGTTAATGTAGTTTTTTCACCGTCAAGAATGATTAAATTGCCACTAATAGCTGGCTTTTGAGGAGTTTGATATACTTTGATAAAAATGGAGGTAGTATCCGAAACCAAGGAATCCAATCCTACGCAGATGGCTTTGTAAGCAATATCTGATTTGGGTGAAACTGTAAATGATAGGTCTTTTAAATTTCTGTCGTCCAACCAAACTAATCTACCACCATCTTCACAGTTTTTTACAGTAATAATCGTAGAAGAACCGACACACAAAGTGTCTGAACTTGCAGTTACAATAGGCATTTTGGGTCTTACATAAACCTTAAATTGACTCCATTCGCTACGACAGCCATCTACAAAACATTGAGCATAATAAGTAGTCGTTTGTAATGGTTTTACTTGAATTCGTGCGGCGTTCCGCTTATTCAATGTATCTACCAATAAAACCTTTTCTGCTTTCCATTCGGTGCGATTACAAGCATTTGCCAATAATTCAATCATTTCTCCTTTGACAATAATTGCAGTTTTTTCTACACCTCTGACTGTAATTGTGGGCGGAGTTATTTTTGCTTTGACTGTAACTTTGATGGCAATCGCCTCGCTCCAACCAGTTTCATGGCTATAACACGACACCGCATAAGTATTTGATTCGCTCAATCGCTCTTGAAATCCTTCGGCTACTTCCACTCGATTTGGAATATCCATCCAATTTTTTGTCCAATGAACCTCTGTACCCTTCATGCAACCACTCACCAATTTTATGGTATCGCCGTAGCAAATTATTTGGTCTTTGGCCGTTGGTGGGGGTGTTATCATCGTAATTTCAATCTCGTTTGAGTTCGTACAACCATAGCCGCCTACGCAAGTAACAGTATATTTGGTGTTTTGTCTGGGCTTTACTTCAATGGTGTTTACATCGTTTTCACCAGTTGACCAACGCACAGTACCATTGCATCCTGCCGTACCAATTCTTACCGTTTCGCCCAAAAAGTAGGTCGTTCTTTCGCTACCAATATTTGGTTTATCAGGCCAAGGAATCGGATTGATAGTTATATCTGCCTCACTTTCGCCAGCCGAAGTTGAGCAAGATACTCTAAAACGAGTTCGTTCGGTGATTTGATAGGTGTTTGGATTTTCAATAGATTTGGCATCGGAAAAATCATCTTTTTTCCAAACTACCCAATAAAACGCAGTGGTACAGCCAGTTTGACCGAGCGAAGGTGTTGAACCCCAACAAACATCTTTTCCAGTAGCTTGAATCACGGGAGGTTTCACCTCAATAATGATTTTTCCTTTTCCACCACAAGCGTTTGGACTTAAACATTCCGCCACATAATCAGTGTATCTGCTTGTCGGCCAAACGGTGATTGGATTTTCATTTGCTTGTCCATTTTGCCAACTGACCACGCCATCGCAACCAGTTGTGCTTAAAACTGTTGATTCGCCTAAAATAACTGGATTTTTTGAGGCAATTATTTGAAAATCCTGTGGTTGTCTGATATTTACTCCGATTGTTTCGGTGGCTTCGCCTGCCGAAGTAATGCAATGCCCCGTAAAGGAAACGGCTTGAACAATTCCGTTGAAAACTGGAGAATTTTCATCTCTACGACCATATTCTGGGGAAGTCCAATAAACGGTATTACTTGGGCAACCTGTCATACTTAAAGTTGTTGAACCACCAATACAAACTACATTTGGCGAAGCTTTTACTGTAATTTTTGGTGCGTTTACTTCAATCGTTACTTTCCCATTTCCACCAATACAACCGCCATTGGCAGTGCAATTCGCTGAATATTCGGTACTTGCTTTTGGTGTTACCGCAATACTGACAGTACTTTCACCAGTATTCCATGAAATAATTCCGTTGCAATTTGAAATACTCAAAGTGCTTGTTTCACCTAAAACCAAAGGTTTTTTTGAGGCTACGATTGTTGGAGTTGCACCGTTTGAATTGACAATTAATTTGACTAAAACTCTCGCATTACTTATGCAGTTATTGGTAGTGTTTCTTGCTTGAACGTAAAAAAGCCCATTGTTTGAAGTTTCTGAATTTGGCGTAAAACTTGTACCATTTGCCAATAAATTGCCACCACTCGGAGCATCGTACCATTCTGCTACCTCATTACTTCCAACACTAACTGTTAAAGTCGGAATTGCTTGACCTTCACAAATAGTTTTATCACCTGTACTGACGGGTATATTAACAATTGGACAAGTGCAAGATGGAGCATTTACTGTTTGTGTGGCGACACAACCAGCACTACTCGTGGTAGTTAGGACTACATTTGTACCCGTTGGAACACCTGAAATGATGCCTGCTGCGGCAGCCGCTACTGATACTGTCCCCGCAGAACTTGTAACTACGCCATCACTTGTAAAAGGGATGGAATAAGTCAATAAATCGGCTGAGCAAGCGGGTATTCCTGCACTTAAAGTCGGTAAAGAATTGATAGTTAAACTTACAGCCGTTCTTACCGAACTCACACAATTATTACTTGAATTTCGAGCTAAAGCATAGAAAACTCCGGCATTTGTTGGTGAAAATATTGTTGAATTTGCCAATAATAAATTACCGCCACTTGGTGCATCATACCAATCGGCAGAATCTCCACTTCCAACACTTACAGAAAGACTTGGAATTGTTTCTCCCGAACAAATCGTTTTATCACCTCCAGAAATTGGAGCATTGACGGTTGGGCAATTGCAAATCGGTGAAATAATGTTCTGGGAAATTGTGCAACCCGTACTTGAAATTGCTGTCAAAATGGCATCTGTGCCAATTGGAATTCCTGAAACAATATTTCCTGATACTACTCCAGAGGTGCTTGTAACTGTAGCATTGCTTATAAAACTCACAGAATATGTCAATAAATTTGTAGCACAATTTGTAGAATTTACTACTAAATTTGGCAATGGATTTATCACTAAACTTACCGCCGTCCTTGCCAAACTAACACAATTATTGCTTGAATTTCGGGCCAAAGCATAAAAAACTCCCCCCAGTGGATACTGCCCCAGTGGATACTGAGTATTTGTTGGAGTAAATGTTGTTGAATTTGCCAATAATAAATTACCGCCATTTTCAGCATCATACCAATCGGCTGTTTCACCACTCCCAACACTTATAGAAAGGCTTGGAATTGTTTCTCCCGAACAAATCGTTTTATCACCTCCAGAAATTGGAGCATTGAGCATTGGACAATTACAAATGGGTGAAATAATGTTCTGAGAAATTGTGCAACCCGTACTTGAAATAGCTGTCAGAATGGCATCTGTGCCAATCGGAATTCCTGAAACAATATTGCCCGAAACTATACCAGAGGTGCTTGAAACAGACGAATTGCTTGTAAAACTGATTGAATAAGTCAATAAAGTTGTAGCACAATTTGTAGCATTTACTACTAAATTTGGCAATGGATTTATCACTAAACTTACCGCCGTTCTTGCCGAACTCACACAATTATTACTTGAATTTCGAGCTAAAGCAAAGAAAACTCCGGCATTTGTTGGTGTAAATGTTGTTGAATTTGCCAATAATAAATTACCGCCACTTAGTGCGTCATACCAATCGGCTGTTTCACCACTCCCAACACTTACAGAAAGACTTGGAATTGTTGCTCCCGAACAAATCGCTTTATCACCCCCAAAAATTGGGGCATTGAGCGTTGGACAATTACAAATCGGTGAAATAATGTTCTGAGAAATTGTGCAATCTGTACTTGAAATTGCTGTCAAAATGGCATCTGTGCCAATCGGAATTCCTGTAACAATATTGCCCGAAACTAAGCCAGAAGTGCTTATAACAATACCATTTGAAGTAAAACTTACTGAATAAGTCAATAAAGTTGTAGCACAATTTGTAGCATTTACTACTAAATTTGGCAATGGATTTATCAACACAATTCCAGATGCCGAACTTACGACATCAGCACAAGGGGCAGTTCCTTTGACCGTACAAGTTGCAGCATAAGTTCCTGCAACATTAACCGAAATACTTGTTTCTGCACCTCCATTGCTCCAAGAAACAATGCCATTGGTGCAGCCTGTGGCAGTTAAAATCGCTGTTTCTCCTTGACAAATATTGGCATTATTCACTGAAATTGTTGGTGCAATGGCATCAATACAGCAAGGAATAATTGAAATTGGATTGCTTTGTAACGATGTGGCCTGACCTGTATTTTGTGCAACAGCAAAGTAAATCCCACCACTTGACAAATCTAAACCTGTAAAAATCCCTTGCCCTTTGTAACTGACCCCAACTTGATTAATTACCGTTGTAGCAACAGGCGAAGCATTACCAACTTTGTATAAACTGAGCGTTCCACTTGGTTGATAATCTATGTCAAAAGTGGCAATTGTTGAACGACAATCAAGCGTTCCGACCAATGTTGGCGTTAGAATTTGGTCATATTCCCACGCAATCTCTACATCTAAAGCTGTATCATCACAAGACCAATTGCCATCATCACCTTGGTCAATTACAAAATAAATGGCTTCGCCAGCAGTCAGATTTACTGGATTTACTTGATAGGTCGTTGGGCTCGAAGTTGTCGAAATATTAGTTCTATTCAGCAAACTTTGAGCATCTGTTTTGATAGTAAAACCAACATTCTCACCACAACCAAAAGTCGGTCTTTGGATATTTGCTTTGATGTAAGTGATATGCACATTTTGCGGAATTGCCAACCTAACCACGCTTGGAAGGTCGCCAGGGTGCATAAATACACCAAACTCTGGGAATGGCTGTGGCGTTACTTCGGCAGCATTGAGTTGTTCATAAGCTAAAAAAGGATAACTTTCTTGTCCTAAATTAAATGTCCACCCTTTTTGCGAAATATTTACGCCAGCACCAGTTCCGTCTTCACCATAAGAAGGAAAAAGTTGAAAAGTGCCATTATTGATTGTGCCATAACTGAATAAACCATTGGTACTTGGGTTTTGCTGACCTACTACACTTTTTAGTTTGAAAGTGATTTGTGCCTGTGTTTGGATTACTGCAAATAAAATATACAGTAAAACATATAGTCCTTTTTTCATAAAATTGAAATTTGATTTGTTTATAAATAATGAAATTCTTGAGTTTTTTATAATTTTAACTTGAATCAAAATAGGGGATTTGTTTCTTTCTCATAATTTTATGGTGTTTGTTTTTAACTGTATTTTAAATAATAATTTTCTTAATATGTTTTAAATTATTTAAAATGAAAATATAAATCAATCGTTTTTTCCATTGAAATCCATGCAAAGGAATATTTATATTTTCAAATATAGCTATAAATTATATAATATGAAAATATTTAATCGTAAATTTTATTTTAAGAGAAGGGAAAAGCATTGAGATATGCATAATAAAAGCCCTCAATTCTTCCCTGTGGAAATTTTCGTCCTTTTAAATTTTTACAATGCTCCACTAAGTCTTCTTTTGTTGCAAAACGATTTTTATACATTCTGAAAAGTTCCAATTCGGAGGCTCTATTATTGGCCGGGTAGTTGGGTTTTAATTCCTTAAATTCAGGCGTATTTAGTTTAATTTCTTTCAGATTTTTCAAATAATCGCCCAAAATAAAATAGGTCTGCACATTTCCATAGGTGACAATAAATTTTTCACTTTGCAAAGGGTTAAACTCAATCAATAATTCGTCTTGACTTTTACCGATGTTTTTATTTGTACAAAATGAGATATAATAAGACTTTTCTAAATAACCATTGGCAACAATTCGCTGTACAAAATTGGACAGACATCGCTCCTTATCTTTCGGTTCATCGTGGAATTTATGCTTTGAATAACCATCAAACATAACCGCTCCGTCGCCATTTACATTACTGTAACAATCCTCAGGTCGGAGGTAAATTTCACAACGATAAGTAGCATTTTGCCTATCTCCAATAAACTTGAAAGTCCTTGGCTTTTGCTGATTTGAATGAGTATTTTTATTCATTTTTTTAATTTTTTGGATTAAAAATCTATTTTTCTTCCCCCTTTACAAAAAATAAAGGCTGCTTTTAACGTTATCTGAATAACGTTATTCTGATTAACGAGAAGTGATAACGTTATCAGAATAAGGTTTTGAATAAGGGTGTACGCTTTGAATAACGCTTTTTTATTAAAAAGTTTTTTAGTCGAGAATCCCTAACCGAATAACATGGTATCGGGGCGGTAAAAAATGCCCAGAATTTGGGCAATAAAAATTTATCACTTGCATTTTATGCAGCTTGCGGGGTGGGATTTAACATTGTAGCTATCAATGCTAAATCCCAAAAATATATCAGGTTTTTAAGGAGGACTATTGCAATTTAGGAGTAAATGCTTTTTCATAATTTTGCTAATATTTTATAAAATTGTTGCTTGATTTGTTGCTGTATAAGTAATGATGTTTGTAAATAAATTAATATTATTTTTTGTCAATGTTTGAATTAGAAATTCAAAAGTAATTTGAGTCAATTGTTGCTGGTCAGTATCAACAATTCCATCTAAAACTGATGCTTTGAGCTCAATTATAGTATCAATTAATACTTTTGATAATTGAAAGTCAGCCATAGATGCTTGAAAATCTACCTCATTTTGAATGGTGTATGCCCGAAAATTGAAGATAAAATCTTCAAAATCGCTCATGTTTTTATCCGTACTTATCATAGTATAATAGAGGTTTCGATAATATCATTTTTGATGATTTTAATCATTATGATAGTCATTTTGAAAAATCCACAAATTAGAAAAATAGGTAGAAGAATTGGTAAAAAAACGAGCCATTGGCACAAATATCCATAATTGACTTTCATAATTTCGGTTTTTTAAGGTTCTTGCTACTTCTTTTTTGAAATATATTCTTCAATTTCTTCTCTATAGAAAATCACCGCTTTGCCAGGTTTATGAAACGGAATTTCCTTGTTGCTGGTCAGTTGATACACATAGTCATTGCTGACATCCAACATGGTTGCCACCTCCTGCCGTGAGATTTTGGTTCGAGCAACCACTACTTGCTTAGATTGTAGAGCTTCATTGACACCTGTTTTAACGGCATCTTTAAGCATATTTTGCAAATCGTCCAGCGATAATTGAATTAAAACAGTCGTACCCATAGGAAAATAGTAAGTTTTATTTTGTGACTCTATACCATTCTGGTCGCTCGTTTTGAACAAATTCGTCGAATGATTCGAGAGCCTCTAAAAAATGTATATTGGATACTTTGCCAGTATGTGCATTTGTAATCATCGTGATACCGACACTATTATTAAAAATTGGATTGCGGAGTAGAAACGACTTTTTCCAGCCTCGAAACTTACTGTATTTTTTAAGTAAAGTGTTGATTTTAGTTTTTCGGGTCGATAACTCTACCCTTTCTTTTTGCTGAATTTGAGCAATTGTTGGTGTCATAATGAAATAAATTTTAGAAAAGCTTTGATTGTAAAATAGTTTTATATAATATTACAGCGTAATAAATATTACGTAATTAATATTACGTATATATTTAATAAATGTAAATATAATACGTCAAACGTATTAACAACAAATATTAAGTTAGTATTTTTATTTTCCAACCCATATTTAGAATGATTCCAAATAAAATGACAGTAAAAGACCGCCTCAGGGAGTTAAGAGGGGGCATTACGCAAGCAGATTTTGCAAAGAAATTTGATGTAGTAGCAGTTACAATTTCTCAGATTGAAAATGGCAAACAGAATCCAAGTTGGGATTTAGCCCTACGGATTTGTGAAGAATTTAATTGTTCGATGGATTGGCTTCAGGGACGTACTGATATTCAGAATATTCAGCAAAAATCTTTCGACGGATATAAAGAAAAATATTATGAACAGATAGAAAAAAACAATTTTTTACTGGAAAAAATCATCAAATTACAGGAGGAAATGTTACGGACTAACCACGATAAAAGTGCGGAAAGCACTAAGGAAGGAAGTTTTAGAAAAGATATTGAAAGAAATGTTGAGCTGGTATTGTCATAATTTTAATTGAGGTGAGGGTAAAACGAACTGGGAGTATTTTAAATACACCGCCGTTTTTGACTATATTGTTGTCTTAAAAAATCCCAACAGAATTTCCATTGGGATTTCAAAAACAACTTTTGCTGTGTTCAGATAGACTGAACACAGCAAATATAGTCAAAAAACTATTTTAATAACTGACATTTATTCAAAAAACTATTGATTTGTTGCTTAGGATTTTACGCAGGATGGGCATTGAAGCCTTGTAATACAACTGTACCATACAGAACTGAAACATTATATCCATCACTGCCAACACTTGCAGGATACCAGTTGGTATTATCAATCGAAAATTCGGCATAAGAATCTGTGGCTACAAGGACGCTCAGAAACCAAAACAATTCAAGTTTTTTCACCTGAAACTTTTAAGGAAAAATACTATGAACAATTAGAAAAAAACATTGCATTGAAAGATAAAATAATACAATTGCATGAACAATTACTAACTTTTAGCCTCAATAAGAATTTTGCTTAAAGTGAGGGTAAAGATGTATAGCCTATGTGTAATAATCAGCAATAAAATTGTTTGTCATATATAATATCTGCAAATAATGTCCAGTTTATTTGTAAATAAACTGGACATTTAACTATATTTGTAAAGTAAAAATAATTATATGAAGACAACCGAATACATAAAAACAAAGATTGACAGGCTACCCAAAGGGTATGTATTTACATATAATGATTTTTTGTCTGACTTAACTAACAAAGAAGCCGTAATTAAAGCACTTAATCGAATGGCTATTTCTGGTAAAATAGGCAAATTATCGAAAGGGAAATTTTATAAGCCAGAACATACGGTATTTGGCAATCTTCAACCCAATCAAGAGCAAATAGTAAAAGATTTATTAGAAAGTGATGGAAAAACAATAGGTTATCTTACTGGATACAGCATTTTTAATCAATTAGGTTTGACAACACAGGTAAGCAATACTATACAAATTGCTAAAAATGATACACGACCAACGTTCAATCGTGAATACTACACTATTGCATTTATCAAACAAAAAAATACTATCACAAAAGAGAATATCCCACTGTTACAAATCCTTGATGTGATTCGTTACATCAAAAAAATCCCTGATTCAAATACCATACAAGTATGTAAGCGGATGGTTTCTATTCTCAAAACACTGACTATTGAAGATAAATCTACTTTGGTAAGATTGGCTCAAAAATACTCGCCAGCCACGAGAGCTTTATTGGGGGCATTATTAGAAGAGTTAGGTGATAGTTCTTTGACTGCGGCCTTAAAAAAATCATTAAACCCTATCACTCAATATAAACTTTCAGGCATAAACAAAGCATTGTCAAATGCTGAAAAATGGAATATAAAATGATTTTACACCTAAACAAACAACAATTCAGGCAAGCGGTGCAGTTTACAGCACAACAAATGAATATTCCAGCAATTTATGTTGAAAAAGACTATTGGGTAACTTTTGTATTACATACCATCTTTCACCACCCTATTGGAAAAGAAACCATTTTCAAAGGTGGTACGGCATTGCTGAAATGTTTTGATTTAATTGAGCGTTTCTCGGAAGACATTGATTTGGTCGTATTGAGAAAAGAAGGAGAATCAAACAATAAATTGACCAATAAAATCAAAGAAATAAGTAGTGTTGTTTCTTCGGTACTTCCTGAAGTCATTGTCAATGATGTTACACAAAAAATGGGGATGAATCGTAAAACTTCACATACTTATGCCAAAGAGTTTCAAGAAAATTATGGCCAAGTCAGAGATGTAATTATCGTTGAAGCTACTTGGTTAGGCTACTTTGAACCTTATTCTATCCAAAAAATCAATTCTTTTATTTATAAAATGATGAAGGATTTAGGGCAGGAAAAACTGGCAGCAGAAAATGGCTTATTACCATTTGAAGTATTTGTTTTGGATTCTACCCGAACTTTTTGCGAAAAAATCATGAGTTTAGTACGTTTTTCTTACACAGAGAAGGCAATTGACGATTTGCATAAAAAAATACGACACGTATATGACCTGCACCAATTATTATTGGATAAAGAGATAGAAGCTTTTTTTGAATCTGATGCTTTTGATGAAATGCTTTTGAAGGTAGCCAATGACGATGTGGCAAGCTTTAAAAATAATAATTCTTGGCTTCAATATCCGCCTCAAAATGCCATTATATTTGCCGAGATAGACTCTTTATGGAATTATTTGAAAACAACTTATAATGGTTCATTTAGAAATTTAGTCTTTGGCCGTTTTCCAAAAGATGAACAAGTTTTACTAACGCTTATAAGGATAAAAAATAGACTTTCTTCTGTTGAATGGAAAATTAGTTTTTGAAAAACAATTCCTTTCTTCAAAATTAAAACGTAACAATTACTTATATGGGGGCGATTTTAGGGAAAAGTCCAAAAATCACTTTCCCACATAAGTAAAAGTTACTCACTCCTAATTCACAAATCACTGAGCCGACCCGCACAAAAGGCACATTGCCAGCTTGCAGAAAAAGCAAACTGTCAAAGAGCCTTTTCATCTACGCACCTGCGAGCCATCTTTTTCTCAAATCAGAGCTTTCAAATACCCTTGGACTTGTTCATCTTCAAATGAGCCTAAATACGCTTCGGTCGTGGCAATATTTGAATGTCCGAGTGATTGACTAATAAATGGAATTGGAGCATCACTTCTCAATAAGATTGTCGCAAAAGAGTGTCGAGCATGGTAGGTATTTACCTCACCCTCAATACCTAATTTTTTGGCAATACGATTTACCCACTTGTTTGTTATTTTTATTAGCTGCCGTATGGTTTCTTTTTTATCCCTTTCATTCATCGTTTCATTGATGTATGGAAATAGAAAAGCTGCAATGTTTTTATCTTTATTTCCCCAACGCTCAATAATGGCAAAGCTCTCTGGAAATAGGGTAATTGTAATTTTCTTTAAATCTGCTTTCTTCGTATTGGCCGTCTTTTTACGAACAAATTTTACTTGATTACCATTTACATCTCCCCAAGTAAGGCGACAAATATCCGAAAAATTCATACCATTCGACAAGTAACTAAAAATCCATAAATCACGACTTCTTTCTTCAAAGTTATTCTGAGAATCTTCGTAATTCATTATTTTTTTGACTTCTTCTTTTGTCAGTGCCTTTTTCTCATTTCTTCCAGAAGGTATTACATATCCTTTTTGTGTGAATGGATATAAGTCACGGTTCACAATACCTTGTCCAATAGCATCATTATAAACTGTGCGTAATTGTCGTAAATAGATACCCACCGTAGTTGGACTTGCAGGAGTTGAAATGCCATTTTTCTTTTGTGCTGATTTGCCAAATTTTAGCATCCATTTTTCATATTTTTGTAACAGCATTGGTGTAATTTGGGCAAAATCTAAAAATATTTTTTCAGTGCTATTTTTATTTATGATTGGTAATTTTAGTTCAAATCTTGCATCATTATCTAAAGATAAAACAAATCTACTCAAAGAACCTGCAACTGTACCGTAAAGGTCTGCACTGCCAATTCTATCGCCTTTTATCATAGTTTGAACTTTGTTTTCAAGTGCAATAAAAATATTATTTGTTTCCTTATTACTGATTTCTACGCTACTTGTAGGCTTGTTAAAGAGGTATTTAAAATCTTCAAAAGTAAAAGACTCGCCCAGTTTTTCAACAATTGCTCTGGCTCGTTTCAAGGAGCTATTTTCGTCGTATAATTGATTATAGAGTTCAATAAATTTGCTATCTCTTAATTTTGAAGATAAACCGTTTTCATCTACATTTCTTTGTAGTTTTGCCCAATCAGTAGATGATACCTTTATTCCGGTTGTATAAAGCTTTTGTTCTCTTTTGAAAGTAATCAGTATTTTGATGATGCCCATACTTCCAATTTTCATTTGTCGAGTATCCAAAAACAGTTTTATCGTTGCTAATGCCATGATGTTCTTTGTTAAAATATGCAATACAATATGCAATACAATATGCAATACAAAGGTACTCAATCAACCTCAAACAAGCGAATGTAATAGAAGAAAAGTGTTATAAAAAGGATATTTTTACTATAAAAGTGGGTAAAACGTAGTAAAAAGGTAGCAGTAGCAAGTAAGTTACTATGACTTGTAATCAGTAGGTTGTTGGTTTGATCCCGACTGGAGGCTCGATTTAAAAGATTGATAATCAAGGAGTTACATTAAAATGTAGCTCCTTTTTTGTTGCCATGAAATTTCATTTGCAAACAATCTGGGGTCAATCTGTAAAGTTGGGGGAAAGATAAAGGATCTATTGAATAACCCCACCACATAAAAATCCTTTGAAAAGGTTGTTGGGGTGTCTGTAGATAACATAAAATTGACTGATATTTAGGTTTTTTGATAGGTATTCTAAATTGCCCAAATCATTGCTATATGCTCCTTCTTTTACTTCTAAAGCCATATTCTTGTTCAAAACAAGATCAATTTCTTTGCCTGTTTTCAATTGGTAATAAGATATTTTGCCCCAATTGAGTAATTGATTAAAAACTGCATTTTCAAATTTTTAACAACTTCCTAACTCTGCCGATACAGAAGCAATGTCATTATCCAAAAAATTGATTTTTTTTGCTTTTACTATTTCTTGGTTGTGGGGATAACAGGAATGGTAAGAATTAGATATGATTGCTCAAAAAGTGGGAAGTTCATCACCTACAAATTCGTAATTGAGTTTTGTTACAATAAGCTCGTCAAGTATATCGCGAAAGTTGCTCTGCGATTGAGGTTAGCAGCAGCTATAAAATTCATTCAATAATAGCTAAATAAACAGAAGTATTTAGTATGAATCGCATAACTGCCTTCTTCGATATCTATTGAAATGAATTTATAAACATCTTCTTTCAAAAGGAACATATACCACAAAGGTTATTATCTTTATTTATTGAAGTTTTCACAAACTCCCAATTAATTCTTTAATTATCAAAGTCATATTTGGTTCAGCTTTGTATGCATTAGCCAAAATATTTTCGATTTCTCCTTTTTTTAAAGTCTCAGGAATACACATATCAGTAATAACAGAAATACCAAAAACAGGCAAATCCATCTGCCGTGCCGGGAGTGTTTTTTAAACTGTGTCAAGCCTAACTTGAGCGAGTTATAAGTTTTGGTTTTTTCAACCAAAACTTATAACTCGAAATCCTCATCAGCGATTCTGTCAGCGAAAATAATACTAAT
>JANNDY010000042.1:0-20254 GCA_031378345.1 Emticicia sp.
CTCCAACAATTTAATTTGTTGAGCTTGTGAAACTATAGTAGCTTCAAATTTCGATATGATTTCTATATCTATCAAGATGAAGTAAGATTAATACTTTTTATTCAATTTAACTAATTCAGAGTAGAACCTGAGTCGTAACAATTTTTCTACCATCATGAAAAAAATAATACTCCTGCTATGCTTGATTCTTAGTAATCATTTGTACGCACAAATTGCAGAAATTGTACCTAACCTAAATAATCAAACAACAAATACACCTAATGCTGTTGGTGCTGTTTGTACACCCGAATTTGTTTATGATATGGTCAATACCCATAGCTCAACTGTCGGCTATGCAGGTATTTATTTTGTAAATGACGAATTTTTAGTATCGAAATGGGCATCAGATTCACTTTTCAGAATTAGTAAAACGGGTGTTCTTTTAGAAAAATTCATTCTACCATTTAGTGGCGTAAGAAGCATCACTTGGGATGGCACACATTTTTGGTTTACGAATAACACCACTACCCTACATCGTTATAATTTAACAACCCGCACTGTGGTTAGTACAATTACAGTGCCTACGAATACAAGATTTGCAACCTATGATAGTGATGGTAGTGGGGGCTTTTGGATTGGCAATTTTGGGACTGATATAGTTAAGGTAAATATGTCGGGCAGTGTAATATCAACCATCAGTTTTGCGACACATACATTTACTGGTATTTATGGTTTGGCTCTCGATAGACAAACATTTGGAGGTCCTTACCTACACTGTTTTCGACAAGAAGGTGCAAATTATAGTACATTGAGTACATTGAGGCTAAGTGATAATGCTAATACTGCCAATATTGATATTTTCAGTACAGTTTCGACGGGTACTACACTGGTAAGTAGTTTGGCTGGAGGTTTGTTTTTTGCAAGCTACAACTCACAAAACGTAATAGGCGGTTTATTGCAGGGTACGCCCAATAATGTCATTTTTGGCATTCCGACTTCATGTTTAGTACCTACTTGCACCTCAGTTCCGACTCCCACAGGAACTATCACTTGGACAGGCGATGTAAGTACAGATTGGAATGTAGCCTGTAATTGGTCGCCAGCAAGTGTGCCAAGTAGCGGCAATAATGTAGTTATTCCAAGTAGTTTGAGCAATTACCCTATTTTGGATATAAATACAAGCGTTGTTTCGGTAAATGTTCAACCTGATGCATCTTTATCAATCAATGCTTCAAAAACGCTGACTTTGTTGGGCGATGGAACAAATTACGCCTTAGAAAACTATGGCACAATCAATAATAATGGCACAATTAGCATTAGTACCACTGTTGATGCAGTAAATTTATCTGGCAATTCGGTTTTCAATAATAATCTTGGAGCAATTTTTACAGTAATTACCACAGGAAACAACGCAGTTTCAGTTACAGGCAATGCGGTTTTGGATAACAAAGGTATTGTGAATGCTACTGCTTCTTCTGCTTCAATTTTTCTTTATGGAAATAATACACCTGCTGAAATGGTGAAAAACTACGGCACAATGAACCTTTCAGGGCAAATAGAAAAATACACTGATATTATCCATAATTATCCTTGCGGAAAAATCTATTTGACTGTTGGTGATTTGTATAATAATGGCGGAAGTTTCAATAACGAAGGCTATATTTTTATTGCCAATAATTTGAATGATAATGCCAGCACTTTTACAAATAATGGGGTCATAAAATTAGACGGAACTGGCACTTTTACCAATAATAATGTAAGGGTAAACAACACCCCAAGTAACATTTTTACTTACGGTGGTAGCTTCAATATGACCATTGATGGCATCTTTTCTGATGCTTCGGCAAGCACTTCGGCAGGAACATTTACTGCACCTAATACTTTTGTGCCTTTGGGTAGTTTGCCCTTAGGTTCACAAACACTTTATGCAAAAATAACTCCACAGGGTGAAGTTTGTAGCCATATTGTGCCTTTTATTTTTAATAATGTAATATGTCAAACGCCGTTTGAAATTTCTTATACTGAACGTATTTGTAGTGGCTCAACTGTTAATTTATATGCCACCTGTTCAGCTGGCAACGTGGTTTGGTACACAACCGCCACAGGGGGCGTAGGAACAACCTCAAATTCATATCTTACGCCAGCTTTGACAAGCAATACAACTTATTATGTTACCTGTAAAAACGAATTGTGCGAAAGTGTCAGAACCCCAGTAAATATCTTCATAAACCCACCTGCACCAGCTCGTTTGTATGTCAATGCTGCGGCAGAAGGAGCAAACACAGGGCTTTCATGGGTAGACGCTTTTACAGATTTGCAGTCTGCATTGAATTATTTTTGTTTTGATAGTTCAACAGAAATTTGGGTAGCCAAAGGTACTTATTACCCAACCACAACTGCCAACAGAGATATATATTTTATAATGCAAAATAATATGAGCCTTTATGGGGGCTTTTCGGGAAATGGTACAGAAACCATTTTGAGCCAACGAGACTTCAAAAATAATATAACAATTCTGAGTGGCGATATTGATAAAAATGACGGAGCAAATTTCGTCAATAATGACAATAATTCTAACACTATTGTATCATTTTCTTTATTAAACAACACGCCTATCCTTGATGGTTTTACTATTTCGGGAGCAAAAAGTGATGTTACTGGCGGCATATATATAGATACATCAAATCCAATTATACGAAATTGTATTATTACTGGAAATAAAGCTGTTGCAGGAGGTGGAATGGGGGTTTTTCGCTCAAGCCCAACCATTACAAACTGTGCTTTTATTGGAAATCAAACCCCATCAGCATCGGGCGGTGGACTTTTACTCTCAAATTCAAGCCCTACAATTACAAACTGCACATTTTTAGGGAATTTTGCCAGTAATGCTGGTGCAATAATGATAGCTAATAGCTCACCAACACTAACAAATTGTACTTTTTCAGGAAATGAAGCAAGATATAATGGTGGTGCAATTTTTATACAATCTGAGTCAAATCCTATCATTAAAAATAGTATTATTTGGGAAAATAGTTCTGAATTATATAATGATAATTTACAAGCCCCTTCTACTTTTACTTTTATCAATACCATCGTAAAAGGGCAAAGTACAGGCACAGGCGTATTTGATGGCACACAAGACCCGCTTTTTGTAAGCCAACCTGCCGTAGGCTTAGGTACAAGCGGCAACCTTCGACTAAGTGCTTGCTCACCAGCCCTAAATGTAGGCGATAACACAGCTATTTCGGGAAATGATTTAGACGGCAATCCACGTATTTTTAATACCACAGTAGATTTAGGGGCGTATGAATTGCAAGAAATCGGCACGAGTGCAACCGCCTCAAATTCAGGTCCTTATACATTTGGAGAAACAATTTCATTGAGTGCAAGTGGTGGCTCATCTTACGCTTGGTCTGGTCCCAATAATTTCACAAGCTCGTTGACTAATCCAATGATTATCAATGCTTTAGCTGTGAATGGTGGCATTTATTCGGTAACAGTTTCAGGCGAAACTTGTTCAGCATCTGCCACTACAAATGTAATTATTAATTCAGTTATTGACCCTTGCGTACAAGTCATGGAATATGCTTATGTTTTGGCTGGAAATCCATTTCAAACACTTTTTCCTTTGACGAATGAACAAAATATTGCTCAAAATGCTCAAGCAACTTCGATTTTGGTTCGACCAATTTGTAATTCAATTCAAGTAGAAAGTGTTGATATGACTATTTCGGGAACTGGTCTAAACTGGACAATCTTGCAAAATGTAGAGCCGTTTGCCCTTTTTGATAAATCAGGAAATTCAGTAAATGGGCAAGTGTTAGCTCCAGGAACTTATTCTCTGTCAATTACAGGCTATGCAGGAGATAACCGAACTGGTGGAACTACTTATGGACCAATTGTTACAACCTTCACAATTGTTGGAAATACGCCAACGATTTCGATGCCAAACTTTGCAGGAACTGAGTTTTGTGCAGGAACTTCAGTCAATGTGAGTTTCACTACCACAGGCACTTTTGCAGGTGGAAATCAATTCAATGTGTTACTTTCTGACGAAAATGGAAACTTTACTTCTCCAAAAATAATTGGCTCGACCAACATTGCAGGAAGTGTACTTTGCACCATTCCAAATAATGTTTTGGGAGGAGAAAATTATCGAATAAAAGTAGTTTCAACTGACCCTGCGGCAAGCGGGAATTATAATCCTGTGGCTCTTACAATTCATGCACAAAATCTAAATTTGGTGAGTCCAACAAATGATTTTTCAAGTGATAAAACAAAGAAAGCTATTCAAACGATTTCGGCAACGAATAAGGTAAATTCCCCTGTAAAAGTTATTTACCAAGCGGGCAATGCCATTATGCTAAATGCTGGTTTTGAGGCAAAAGCTGGAACTGTATTTAGTGCGGAGATTGGGGGGTGTAATTGATAAAATTATTTTACAAAAAGAAGCCTTCATTTCGATAAGATTTGAAGGTTTTTTATTGTATTTTCCTTCAAAATACGAAACCATTAGTTAATACTTCTTTTTAGACTTATCTTGCCGAATAAACTCACTTTGACCTATACCATTTACAAAAAAACATGAAAAGTGTATTAATAATACTTTTTATTTGCTGTGCTTTTTCCATTTTTGGTCAAAAAATAATACTGACAGACCAGAAGTTTCCTGAAAATATTTCTCCATTTATTACTGTTTTTGAGGACAAATCTTCTAAAATTCCCTTTGAACAAGTACAAACACAAACTTTTGTAAATCAAAATAAAAAAGTTTTGTTTTTTCCCTTTTCACAAAATACTTATTGGTTAAAATTTAAAATTCGTAACGAGCATTCTTCTCAAAATGAGTGGGTTTTAGAGTGGAATAACACTTTCACTGAAAATGTTGATTTTTATATACCAAACAGTATAGGTGAATATCAAGTATTCAAAACAGGAGCATTTACAGGTTCGCCAAAAGTTAAGTTTTCTGAACATAATCCTGAAGTATATTTTAATCTAAATAAAAATCAAGAAAAGACAATCTACCTCAGGCTGAAAAGTCATCGGGGACATGTTTCCTCCCTAAGTATTCATGCATCTGATGTCTATCAGGCTAATCTTTTTACGGTTTTACTTGGCAAAGGCTTCGTTTATGGACTTGTTTTTTTACGCTTGTTTTATATCATTCTCATTGCCATTTTTTCCATAAAAGAGTTAGCATTCAGGCAATATTCGTTACTTTTAGTCATTCGGTCTTTTGCTTTTTTTGGAATAAATAGAGTTCTGGGCGATTTGCTAACCCACGACCCTACCCAAGCCGCCATTATCAACATTGTTTCTTACCATATCTTACCCATTGGACAAATATTGGTCGTGAAGGCTATTTTGCCGATGGAAAAATTTCATCGTATTGTCAAAATTCTTCTTTATGCCATCATTGCCATTACGGTCATTTTGAGTTTTTTTATTATATTTGATTATCGCTGGAACTGGCTTTTGGCAAGTACCTATTTGGTTATTTTCACACAATTATTCATTTTTGGGCTATATATTTTTGCTATTTCCAAAAAACTCACCTTCAACATTTATTACTCTGTACCCTTTTTGTTAGGCATTGGAAGCTATATTTTTATGCAAATGCGGTTGGTTGGTTGGTTTGGTTTGTTGGATTTCAACTGGATTTTGACTTTAACGCTCTTCTTTTTTATAAGCGAAATATTCGTTTTTGGACTTTTCTTGGGGCGAATCATCATCAATTATGAGCGTACAAGGGCAACTTCGGCAAAACAATTGATTTTTACGCAAACACAAACCAATAAATTACAAGAATTAGATGCCCTAAAAACCAATTTCTTTGCCAATATTTCGCACGAATTTCGCACGCCATTGACCTTGATACTCTCGCCGTTGGAAGATTTATTAAAAGAATTTCCAAAAAAAGAAATTTATCAAATCATGCACCGCAACGCCAACAGGCTACTTTCTTTGATAAATCAACTATTGGATTTGAGCAAATTGGAGGCGGGACAGATGCACGTTGAATTAGAAAAAGTAGAATTGGTTCGTTATTTCAGAACAAGGGCGAGTGCCTTTTCGTCATTGGCTGAAAGTCGGGAAATTGGATTTGAGCTAACACAAAACAAAGCGGAATGTTGGGGCTTGATTGACATTGATAAAACTGAGAAAATTCTTACAAATTTGCTTTCAAATGCCTTTAAATTTACTAAAAAAGGAAAAACTGTTTTCATAATTATTGAGTTTCCGACTCAAAAATCAGAGCAACTTACTATAAAAATCAAAGATGAGGGAATTGGTATTTCAAAAGAAAAATTACCAAGAATTTTTGATAGATTTTATCAAGTAGAATCTGCCCAAAATCGTGGATATGAAGGCACAGGAATAGGTTTGGCTTTGGTAAAAGAGTTGGTTGAGGTTTTAAATGGAGAAATATTTATCGAAAGTGAGGAAGATTTTGGCACTACCGTTACGCTAAAACTGCCAATAGAATCTTATGATTTGGAAAGTGAATTGGTCGAAAAAACTGTCAAAATAATTGAATTTCCTGAGCCAAATGCTGAAGCTGTTTTATTAAATTCCGAAGCGGCATTAATGCATTACAGAGGCGAAATCGGCGAACGAAGATTGAATCGAAAATATGACAAGGATTTGCTATTGATTATTGATGATAACGCAGACATTCGGCAATATATCAGTAGAATTTTTGAGGAAGAATACCAAATAATTGAAGCCATTGATGGCGAAGATGGACTTCAAAAAGCCATTGAAAGAGTGCCTGATGTAATCATTAGCGACCTAATGATGCCCAAAATGGACGGTTTTGAATTGTGCAAAAACATCAAAACCAACGAAGCCACGAGTCATATTCCAGTGATTTTGCTAACGGCAAAAGCCACTGTTGAGAGCCGAATCGAGGGTTTTGAGCAAGAAGCCGATGATTATCTAACAAAACCATTTAATACTGACGAAATAAAAGCAAGGGTAAGAAATGTTATTTTGATAAGAGAAAAGCTAAAAAAATATTTTGCTGAAAAAATAGATAATTTAATACCTCACGAAGTAAAAATTAGCACTTTGGACGAGGTTTTTATTCAAAAAGCTATTGCAATTATTGAGCAAAACCTAAGCAATAGTAAGTTTGATGTAGTGCAGTTTAGTGAAGAAATGAATATTAGTCCTTCACAATTATTAAGGAAATTTAAGGCACTGACAAACCTGACAATCAATGAATTTGTAAGAGATTTTAGGTTGCAACGAGCAGCAGAATTACTCAAAAATAAGTCAGGAACGGTTTCCGAAATTGCCTTTCAGGTTGGCTTTGAACACCTTTCTTATTTTTCAAAAATGTTTCAAGAAAAATTCGGCAAGCTGCCAAGCGAGTATTGAATTATAATGACGAATTATTCGAATGACGAATGACGAACGAAATCAAATACAAAAAAATAAAGTTTTTTAAAGAATTAGATGAATAGGTGATTTTCCAATTAAAAAGTGTGTTTTGTAAAATCCCTTCCCCTAACTTTCCCAAAAAAGCCTTCAAAATACTCATTTTGAAGGCTTTTTTTTGTCTATGCTGAATTTGTGTTAAAGATTGCTGAATATGAGATAACACGCAATATTGCTTTGTAGCTACATTTGGGGCATAATTCTTCCTAATAATAAAAACAAAAACCATGAACAACGAAGCTCTCATTCATCTGGGTGGTCGAAAGAAAATTTCTCCCAAAAACATCGTGATGCTCAAAGCCGATGTCAATTATACCGCCGTTTATCTTGAAGATGGCAGCACTTTTATTACTGCCACAACGATTGGTGTTTTAGAAAACCGCTTAAAAAATTTCTGTTTTTTCCGACCCAATCGTTCGGTCATTATCAATCTTGAATATATGGTGGAGTTTGAAGAAACCTCAGCTCAAATAAAAATGGAAAACAACGAAACTTTCAAGATTTCAAGGCGACGCACCAAGCATTTATATTCAAAATTTTAAAAGATACAATTTTCAAATTCTAAACTTTCCTATATACCGATGAAAAAACTAATTTACCTCCTCATGGCTTTGTTGATAAGCCAAAGCGTACTTGCGACAACCCTTTATGTAAAAGCCAATGCCACAGGCTCAAACAATGGTACTTCATGGACAAATGCCTATACCAGTTTGCAGTCTGCCCTAACAGCAGCAGTAGCCACCGATGAAATATGGGTAGCCGCAGGCACATATTACCCAACAGCGGGTATTGACAGAAGCATTTCTTTTGTCATGAAAAATAGTGTTAAGATTTATGGTGGTTTTGCAGGTATAGGTACAGAAACTTCACTTTCTCAAAGAAATTATAGTACCAACATAACGATTTTGAGTGGAGATATTGGTACTGTTAGTGTTAATACTGACAATAGTTATCATGTGGTTTCAAATTCCAATCTCAATAATACTGCCATACTTGATGGCTTTACTATTACCAAAGGGAATGCTAATGGTGGGATTGGTAATAGTAATGGTGGTGGAATGTATAACGGTTTTAGTAGCCCAACCATTACCAATTGTACTTTTACTGCTAATGCTGCTAATAGAGGTGGTGGAATGTATAACAGCAGTAGTAGCCCAACTATTACCAATTGTACTTTTAGTGCTAATACTGCTACTTTTGGTGGTGGAATGTATAACGATGGTAGTAGCCCAACCATTACCAATTGTACTTTTAGTGCTAATACTGGTTCTTCTAGTGGTGGTGGAATTGAGAATAACATCAGTAGTAGCCCAACCATTACCAATTGTACTTTTAGTGCTAATACTGCTTATGCTGGTGGTGGAATTGATAATTTCGGTAGTAATAGCACAACCATTGCCAATTGTACTTTTAGTGCTAATACTGCTACTTTTGGTGGTGGTGGAATTTATTATAGCTCTTCAAGTAGTGGAACTATCAAAAACAGTATATTCTATCAAAATACAGGAGATTCCCCAAACAGAAAAAATATTTATAAAGATGGCACAACTGCCCTCAATGTCAGTAATAGTTTGGTTGATGATTATAGTGCAACAAATTCTATCAATATCACATGGGGGACTGGTATTATTACCTCAAATCCTTTGTTTTTCAATAGTGCAGACCCTGATGGGGTAGATAATATTTTTAGAACTGCCGATGATGGGCTAACACTCAGCAATTGCTCGCCAGCAATTAATGCAGGAGACAATGCAGACGTTGCTGCAACAGATATTTTAGGTAATTCAAGAATATTCAATACTACGGTGGACTTGGGGGCTTATGAATATCAATCAGCTACTATTTCTCCTGTAAGTAGCCCCACCGTAATTTCAGCCAATCCATCTATTATTTGTAGCGGTGCAACTGCCTCATTATCAGCCTCTTGTGCTACTGGAAACGTGGCTTGGTATGGCTCAAATAGTACGACATTTTTGCAAACTGGTTCGCCTTATGTTACGCCAACTTTAAGTACAAATACTACTTATAATGTTCGGTGTACCAATGCTGGTTGTAGTAGTGCTTTTGTGCCTGTTACGGTTACTCAGGTAACTGCACCAACTGGCACTTCAAATCCAACGATTTGTAGCGGTGCAACTGCCTCATTATCAGCTACTTGTGCAGCTGGCTCTCCTGTTTGGTATGATGCAAGTTCGGTTGCAATTCCATTTACTGGTTCGCCTTTTGTAACACCAAATCTAACAACAGCAACAACTTATAATGTTCGTTGTGAAAGTGGAACTTGTTTGAGTAGTTTTGTGGCGGTGAATGTTTCGATAAATGCAGTTTCTACTCCAACAGGCACCTCAAACCCAACGATTTGTAGTGGAGCAACCGCCTCATTATCTGCCACTTGTGCAACTGGAACGGTGAAATGGTATGCGTCAAATAGTACAAGTTTTCTTTATACAGGTTCACCTTATACTACACCAGCATTAACTACAAATACTACTTATAATGTACGTTGTACAAATGGAACTTGTAATAGTGATTTTGTAGCGGTAAATGTAACGTTAAACACGACTACCCGCCTTTATGTAGATGCTACAAAGACAACAGGAGCAAACACTGGGCTTACATGGGCTAATGCTTTTACAGATTTACAGTCAGCTCTTAATTATAATTGTTTTACTAATTCGGCTGAAATTTGGGTAGCAACAGGCACTTACAAACCCACAACAGGCAACGATAAAACCAAATCTTTTGTCATGAAAAACAATCTTGCCATTTATGGTGGTTTTGCAGGTACAGAAACATTACTTTCTCAAAGAAATTATAGTACCAACATAACGATTTTGAGTGGAGATATTGGTACGGCTAATGATAATACTGACAATAGTTATCATGTTGTTTTAAATACAAGCATCAATAGCACTGCCATACTTGATGGTTTTACTATTACCAAAGGCAATCCTGCTACCTCTACTAATTTAGATGGTGGTGGAATGAATAATATAAGTAGTAGTCCAACTATCAGTAATTGTACTTTTAGTAATAATACATCAGGTAATTATGGTGTTGGTGGTGGAATGTATAATACTACCAGCAGTAATCCCACAATCACTAATTGTACTTTTAGTAATAATACTACGGGTACTGCTGGTAATGGTGGTGGAATGTCCAACAATGATAGTAGTCCAATTATTAGCAATTGCACTTTCAATAATAATACTGCAAAGAATTTTGGTGGAGCTATAAACAACGTCGGTGGTAGTCCTTCTATTATTAATTGTACTTTTACTGCTAATGGGAATAGTTCTGGTACTGGTGGTGGGGTATATTATGACATTAATGGTGCTGGAACTATCAAAAACTGTATATTCTATAAAAATATTGGAAATAGTGCCAACAGAAATAATATTTATAAAAATGGCACAACTACAGCCTTAAATGTAAGTTATAGCATCGTTGATGATTATGATGCAACTAACTCTATTAATATAACGTGGGGGCTTGGTATTATTGCTTCAAATCCTTTCTTTGTAAATGATGCAGACCCTGATGGACTTGATAACATTTTTGGTACTGCCGATGATGGGCTAAGACTCACCAATTGCTCCTCAGCAATTAATGCAGGAGAAAATACTGGTGTTTCGGCAACAGATATTTTAGGTAATCCAAGAATATTTAATACTACTGTGGACTTAGGAGCTTACGAATTTCAGTCAAATACTATTTTTCCTGTAAGTAATCCAATAGCAATTTTATCCAATCCAGCTTGTAGTGGTATGACCACTACATTATCAGCTACATGTACCACTGGAATTGTAAATTGGTATGATGCAAGTTCGGCATTTTTAGCAACTGGCTCGTCCTATGTTACGCCAAATCTTACTGTGGGCACTACTTATTATGCCTCTTGTAAAAATAATACTTGTGAAAGTGCCAAAGTTTCTACCTTAGTTACTGTTTCAATACCTTTAACAACTACACCTTATACTGTGTGCCAAAATGCTACTATCTCAATTGGGGAAGGTTTAGCGGGTGGGAATAGTACCACGGTCAATGGCACTATTGTAAGTGGACCTACTTATATGCGAGGTAGTAGTGGAACGACTTACATCTCATCAGGATTAGCTGTATTTTATAAAACTTATACTTTTGTTGCTCCTACTTCTGGGGCAGTAACCTTTGCTACAACAGCCGCTAATTTATTAGGTTCTTCTGATACTTACTTATCTTTGTATCAAAATTCTTTTGACCCAGCATCTCCTGCCACCAATTTTTTAAGGGGTGATGATGATGGTGGAGTTGGTATTCTTTCAAGTCTTACACAAACGCTTACTGCGGGTACTACTTATATCGTGGTAGTAAGTCATTATAGCACGGAAAGGACGGGAACGTTTACTTTGCAAGCCAGCACTGCTGTCTTAGAGCAAACGCAAGTCAATTGGTACTTAAATGCTTCGGGTGGTTCGCCTTTGGCAACTGGGGCAGTATTTAATCCTGTTGGCGTAGCAGGGTCTGGCATAATTAATACAGCAACTGTGGGTTCTACTACTTTTTATGTAGCCTATGCTACCTATCCTGATTGTCGTACTGCCGCTACGTTTACGATTAGTAGCCAAGTATCTGCACCTACAGGAACAGCAAATCCAACGATTTGTAGCAATGCAACTGCTTCATTATCAGCCACTTGTGCAACTGGAAATGTAAAATGGTATGGTTCAAATAGTACAACTTTGCTTTCTACCGTTTCGCCTTTTGTAACTCCAAATCTTACGGTAAATACTACGTATAATGTGCGTTGTGAAAATGGTGCTTGCCTAAGTAGTTTTGTGCCTGTTTCTGTAACAATCAATGCTTCAACTACTCCAACTGCTCCAACTGGAACAGCAAATTCAACGATTTGTAGCAATGCAACTGCTTCATTATCAGCCACTTGTACAACTGGAAATGTAAAATGGTATGGTTCAAATAGTACGACTTTACTTTCTACGGTTTCGCCTTTTGTAACGCCAAATCTTACGGCAATTACTACGTATAATGTGCGTTGTGAAAATAGCCCCTGCAATAGTGCTTTTATAGGGGTAAATGTAACATTTTATAATAGTATTCCTCGCTTATATGTAGATGCATCAAAGACCACAGGAGCAAATACTGGACTTTCGTGGATTGATGCTTTTACCGATTTGCAATCTGCACTTAATCGCCCTTGCACAAGCGAAATTTGGGTAGCCGCAGGTACATATAAACCTACTACGACTACCGACAAAACCATCTCTTTTGTGATGAAAAACGACCTTGCCATTTATGGTGGTTTTGCAGGTACAGAAACTTCACTGACTCAAAGAAATTATACGACCAACATAACGATTTTGAGTGGAGATATTGGTACAGCTAATAATAATACTGACAATAGCTATCATGTTGTTTTAAATACAAGCATCAATAGCACTGCCATACTTGATGGCTTTACTATCACCCAAGGCAATGCAGATATCTCTATTAATAGAGATGGTGCTGGAATGTCCAATAATAGCAGTAGCCCAACCATCACTAATTGTACGTTTAGTAATAATACTTCGGGTTTTGCTGGTAATGGTGGTGGAATGCACAACAGTGTCAGTAACCCCATAATCACTAATTGTACTTTTAGTGGTAATACTACCGGTTTGAACGGTAATGGTGGTGGAATGTCAAACAATGTTAGTAACCCCATAATCACTAATTGTACTTTTAGTGGAAATACTACCGGTTTGAACGGTAATGGTGGTGGAATGTCAAACAATAGTAGTAGTCCAATTATTAGCAATTGTACTTTTATTGCTAATACTAATAGCTCTAATACTGGTACTGGTGGTGGCTTATATTATGACACTAATAGTGGTGGAACAATTAAAAACTGTATATTCTATAAAAATATTGGAAATACAGCCAACAGAAATAATATTTATAAAACTGGCACAGCTACTACCTTAAATTTAAGTTATAGCATCGTTGATGATTATGATGCCACTAATTCTATCGATATAACGTGGGGGCTTGGTATTAATCCTTCAAATCCTTTCTTTGTAAATGATGCAGACCCTGATGGAGCAGATAATGTTCCTCGTACTGCCGATGATGGACTACAACTCACAAGTTGCTCACCTGCCATTAATGCAGGTACAAATACAGATGTTTCAGCAACAGATATTTTAAGTAATTCAAGAATATTTAATACTACGGCGGACTTAGGGGCTTACGAATTTCAATCAAATAGTGTTTTTCCTGTAAGTAATCCAGACGTTCTGACTAATCTCATTGTATGCAGTGGCACAACAACATCACTATCAGCCACTTGTGCAACTGGAATTGTAAATTGGTATGATGCCAGTTCGGTTTTTTTAGCAACTGGCTCGTCTTATGTAACTCCAAATCTTATTTCAAATGCAATTTATCACGTCACTTGTAAAAATATTACTTGTGAAAGTGACAAAATTTATAACATAAGTATTGTTGCTCCACATTTAACACCTATGCCTTATACTGTGTGCCAAAATGCTACTGTTCCGATTGGGGAAGGTTTATTTGCACATGAAACAATTATACCAACTTCCATAAATGATGTGATAGTAAGCGGTCCGACCTTTATCGGTGGATATGGCAACAATTCAACAAATTATATTACTTCAAATGAGACCCAATTTTATAAAACCTTTACATTTGTTGCACCCGCTTCGGGACTGGTAACATTTTCTACAACCGCTGCCTCATTGACAAGCAATTTGGTCGATGACACTTATATAACCCTCTATCAATCATCATTTGACAATACAAACCCTGCCAACAATTTTTTGCATGGTGATGATGATAGTGGTGCAGGTGGCCTTTCAAATTTAACACATTCACTCACAGCCAATACTACCTACATTGTTGTGGTAAGTGCCTATAAAACTGGGGCAACTGGTACATTTACGCTGCAACTAAGTGGCGATGTGTTTAGCAGACAAGGTAATAATTGGTACTTAAATGCTTCGGGTGGTTCGCCCTTGGCGACTGGATCAGTATTTAATCCTGTTGGTGTAGCAGGTTCAGGCATAAGTAATACAGCAACTGTGGGTTCTACTACTTTTTATGTAGCCGATGCTAACTCTCCTGATTGTCGTAATGCCTCAACGTTTACGATTGGTAGTCAAGCACCGACTGGCACATCAAATCCAACGATTTGTAGCAATGCAACTGCTTCATTATCAGCCACTTGTGCATCTGGAAATGTAGTTTGGTATGGTTCAAATAGTACGACTTTACTATCAACGGTTTCGCCTTTTGTAACACCAAATCTTACGGCAAATACTACTTATAATGTGCGTTGTGAAGGTGCTGTTTGTAATAGTGCTTTTGTACCTGTTTCTGTAACAATCAATGCTCCAACTGCTCCAACTGGAACATCAAATCCAACGATTTGTAGCAACGCAACAGCTTCATTATCAGCCACTTGTGCAACTGGCAATGTAGTTTGGTATGGTTCAAATAGTACGACTTTACTTGCTACAACTTCGCCTTTTGTAACACCAAATCTTACGGCAAATACTACTTATAACGTACGATGTGAAAATGCAGGTTGTAATAGCAATTTTGTACCTGTTTCTGTAACAATCAATGCACCAACTGCTCCAACTGGAACAGCAAGTTCAACGATTTGTAGCAATGCAACTGCTTCATTATCAGCCACTTGTGCATCTGGAAATGTAACTTGGTATGGCTCAAATAGTACGACTTTACTTGCTACCGTTTCGCCTTTTGTAACGCCAAATCTTACGGCAAATACTATGTATAATGTACGTTGTGAGTCTGGAAGTTGTCAAAGTGCTTTTGTAGCGGTAAATGTAACAATCAATGCACCAATTGCACCAACTGGAACAGCAAATCCAACGATTTGCAGCAACACAACTACGTCATTATCAGCCACTTGTGCAACTGGAAATGTGGCTTGGTATGGTTCAAATAGTACAACTTTACTTGCTACGGCTTCGCCTTTTGTAACACCGAATCTTACTTCTTCAACTACTTATTATGTACGTTGCGAAGGTGCTGTTTGCAATAGTGCTTTTGTGCTTGTTTCTGTAACAATAAACCCACCTGCCACCACCACCGAAGACATGACTTGGACAGGAGCAGTAAGCACCGATTGGAATAACGCTTGCAACTGGACACCCAACGGCGTGCCGAGTATTACCAATTATGTTTATATTTATGGTGCAGCCAGTACTCCAATAGTGAGTTCGGGAACTGCCCTTGCCAAGGCAATAGATATGGGAAATAATGCTTCGTTAACTGTAAATTTAGGGGCTTCTTTGACAATAAATTCACCTTTAAACAAAGCAATGTATCTTTTCCCAGGCTCTGTTTTTGCCAATTACGGTACAACTACCATAACTAACCCAGGAAATGTTGGTTTTACTTATGCCTTACAATGTGAAAAAAATACTACTATTAATAATTTTGGCACATTGACAGTAGATGGTTCTACTAATGGTTTTGCCAGTCAAGGAAATGTAAATAATAAAACAGGGGCAATATTTACAGTTAATGCACCTACAAGAGGAGTTTTTTTAGCTGCAAACTCTGTATTTATCAACGAAACTAATGCAACATTTAATGCAACAGGAAGTAGCTTTGGGCTTATAATTTTTGGCGGAACAAATAACAATACTAATGCAGGTACTATTAACGTAACGGGTAAAATTGAAGTTACAAGGGACATACTCGTAACAACTCTAACAACATTTACGAATCAAAGCTGTGGGGTGATTAAGACCACTGGGCTTTTTGAAATGTCGCAAAATTCAATTTACAACAATGCAGGTTTCACTCAGGTAGGTACAGATATAGGTCTTTATGTTGGAACATTCAATAATAATGGTGTACTAAAATACCGTAATGTCGTTTCAGGTACTATTACCAATAACAAAATGGTAATCACCAACACTTGCCAAATATTTACTTTGGGAGCTACTAATAATTATACGGTAATTGGAATTTTTACTGATGCAGGAGCAACAATCACGGCAGGAACTTATTCTTCGGTAGGAAATAAATTTACTGCAAATAATATAATTCCGACAGGCTCACAAACACTTTATGCCCAAGTAAGCGATGGCACTTGTACTTACACCGTACCTTTTGACTTCAATAATGCAAAACCTACGGCAGTTTCTGTAAATAATACAACTGTTTGCACGGGTGCAAGTGTAACGCTCTCGGCAACTTGTGCAAGTGGAACAATTACTTGGTACGATGCTGTTTCTGGAACAAGCATTGCTTTGGGAACTGGTACAGGTTTAACAACAATTCCAGTAACAAGTCCAACTACTTATTATGCTTCTTGTGAAACAACTAATTGTGTAAGCGGTAGAGTAGCTACGAATGCCGTAACAGTAAATGCACTACCAACCGCCCCAACTGGCACAAACTCTCCAACGATTTGTAACAATACAACTGCTTCATTATCAGCCATTTGTGCATCTGGAAATGTAGCTTGGTATGGTTCAAATAGTACAACTTTTTTACAAACAAGTTCGCCTTTTGTTACACCGAATCTTACGACTGCAACTACGTATAATGTCCGTTGTGAGTCTGGAAGTTGCCAAAGTAGTTTTGTGGCGGTGAATGTAAACATTGAAAATCCACCCAATGCACAAATTTCTGGTGGCGGAATATTGACTTGCTCAAACCCAACTTTAAGCCTTACTGCAAGTGGTGGAAGTTATTCATGGAGTAATGAATTAGGTACAAATCCTGTCGTAACTATCTCAACAGCAGGCACTTACAGCGTAACTGTAACTGGTGCAAACGGTTGTACGGCTACGGCAACAACAAGCGTAATTTTCACGAATAACTTAGCTCCTATTGCCTCAAATACAGGTCCTTATCAACTTGGAGAAACCATTTCTTTGAGTGCTTCGGGAGGTGCTTCTTATGCTTGGTCTGGTCCAAATAATTTCACAAGTTCGCTTGTTAATCCTTTGATTATCAATGCTTTAGCAATTAATGGAGGTATTTATTCAGTTACTGTTTCGACTGGAATTTGTACCGCAACTGCAACCACAAATGTAATTATTAATTCAGGAATTGACCCATGTGTCCAAGTCATGGAATATGCTTATGTTTTGGCAGGAAATCCTTACCAAGCTCTTTTTCCTTTGACGAATGGTGCAAATATTGCTCAAAATGCTCAAGCAACTTCTATTTTGGTTCGACCAATTTGTAATTCAATTCAAGTAGAAAGTGTTGATATGACTATTTCGGGAGCTGGTCTGAACTGGACAATCTTGCAAAATGTAGAGCCGTTTGCCCTTTTTGATAATTCAGGAAATTCAGTAAATGGTCAAGTGTTAGCTCCGGGAACTTATTCGCTAACAATTACGGGCTATGCAGGAGATAACCGAACTGGTGGAACTACTTATGGACCAATTGTTACAACCTTCACAATTGTTGGAAATACGCCAACGATTTCGATGCCAAACTTTGCAGGAACTGAGTTTTGTGCAGGAACTTCGGTTAATGTCAATTTCACTACCACAGGCACTTTTGCAGGTGGAAATCTATTCAATGTATTACTTTCTGATGAGAATGGAAACTTCAATTCTCCACAAATTATTGGTACAACAACTGTGGCAGGAAGTGTTCTCTGTAACATCCATCCTTTGACTATGGGTGGAGAAAATTACAGAATAAAAGTAGTTTCGACCGACCCTGCCGCAAGTGGAAATTACAATCCTGTGGCTTTGACGATTCATGCACAAAATCTAAATTTGGTGAGTCCAACCAATGATTTTTCTGTCGATAAAAATAAGAAAGCAATTCAAACGATTTCTGCTACAAACAAAGTAATTTCTCCTGCAAAAGTTTTGTATCAAGCTGGTAATGCAATTATGCTAAATGCTGGTTTTGAGGCAAAAGCTGGAACTGTCTTTAGGGCGGAGATAGGTGGGTGTATAAATTAAATTTCCAAAATGCTTCTTTTTAATAAATGCCCACAAACTTATTCTACGTTTGTGGGTTTTTATTTTGCTTAAAATTTAAATCTACACTTATAAAGTGAATTTAACATAATATAATTATATTTTTTCTTGTAATATTACAAATTAATACCACTCGATAAAATTTGTTTGAAATTTAGTTTCTTACGATTATATTTGTTTTTATCTACACAATTATTCAGAATAATATCTTTTCAAATGCCTATTACGAAGAAAATTTCTCTTTTTTCTTGCAATAATTTTAGCAAAAAAATATATTTTTCAACGTCCCAAAATTGTATTTAGTTTTATCCAATCCTCACAAAATTATAAGATTGATAATTACAATCGCTACTTTATGTAAAATCGGATATTCCAATATGCAAGTCTATGAAAAACTCTCTACTATTCAATCTTCCAAATTTCTTATTTGGAAAACTGCAAAAACCTTTTGCTATTTTATCATTAATCTCACTTTTTGCCATTCAGTCTTTTGGTCAAAGTGTTCGTTGGGTAAATAACCAAGGAGCTACTCGCCCTGCAAGTGTCAATGTGTTTAATTCAAATACAAATACGACAACGAGTATGACAGTAGCAGCCACAACCTACACAACGATTCAGTCTGCCATTGATGCTGCTGGTTTTAATGATGTTGTGTATATTACCAATGGTGTTTATCGAAATACTCAACAGCAAACTTCTACAAATTGCAGTTTATTTGGAACGATTCAACAATATGAATTTTATCTGAATGTTCAGTTCAAAACAATAATGATAACCTCCGAAACTGGTAATCATTGTACATCTGATGCAAGATTGGTGGGTTTTGGTTTAAGCCTTCGAAGTTCGTCAAATACAACTATTCAGGGAATTCACATTGATAGCGTGAGGGTAAATGCTATCTGGAACTCAAATTGTTGTGGATGGGGACCATCAAATAATGTAAAGATTAGAAATAATAAAATTACGAATACTCGTGGGCATGGAATTAAAACCGATAGCGGTGGCCCAACGGGAGTAAAAATTGATAGAGGAGCTTGGGAAATAACAGGAAATTACTTTGAGGATATTGGTTTTTTTAATGGAAATGGCTATTGCCCAACACCTGCACCCGTAACAGCCATGTGGCTGGCAGAAGCAGGAAGTGCCTTTGTGATATCCAATAATACTATAAATAATACCAAGTGGGCAGGGGTACTGTGCGATGGTTTTGACAATGTTACGATTTCTGGGAATCGCATCAATAATACAAGAGATGCTGGTATTCAATTAGGCTTTACTTCTGCTGCAAACTTTTATATTCCTGCAACTGCTAATATCAATAATAATACCATTACAAATGCAAACCTAAATAATACGGCAGACATTGGTGCGATTACGATGCGTGGAAGCAATATGCCAGGAATCAGTATTACAAATAATGATATTTCGAGTTCGTTTAATGCCGTTTCTATTCAAGTAACGGGTTGGTCAAGTAATAACGTAACGAAAACTATTACCAATAATAATTTTTATAGTTTATCTGGAGGATATGGCATAAAACACGCAGCAGGTTCGGTAACTTGTTGCGGGACTCCCGACCCATTATCAAATTTGGTTTTAACAAATAATTATTATGGTGCAGCAAGTGGACCAACGTATCCGACAAATCCAGGTGGAACTGGAGTGGGATTATATAAAGATCCTACTTATTCTACTGGTGAAGGGAGTGTTTTTTAAACTGTGTCAAGCCTAACTTGAGCGAGTTATAAGTTTTGGTTTTTTCAACCAAAACTTATAACTCGAAATCCTCATCAGCGATTCTGTCAGCGAAAATAATACTAATTTCTGACAAAATTTCTTTC
>JANNDY010000086.1:0-42941 GCA_031378345.1 Emticicia sp.
ATTAAACTAAAAGGTGGCGTTTTTAAACCCCGCCAAGAAGTTGATGCCATTTTTGCTTTACACAAAGCCTTTGGCGAAAATGTGCCTTTAAGAATTGACCCAAATGCTCTTTGGACGGTCGAAACTTCGATAAAATATGGACTCGAAATGGAAGGTATTATTGAATACTTGGAAGACCCTTGCCGAGGTCAAGAAAATATGGCGATTGTAAGAAAAGCTCTCAAAACGCCATTGGCAACCAATATGTGTACCACTTCTTTTGAGGATATTCCACGAAGTATTCAATTGGGTTCGGAAGATATTATTCTGTCAGACCACCATTTTTGGGGCGGTTTGCGTGCCTCAATGACTCTCACGGGCGTTTGTCAAACCTTTGGGCGAGATTTGTCCATGCACTCAAATAGTCATTTGGGAATTTCCTTGGCAGCAATGGTGCATTTGGGGGCGGCAATTCCAAACTTCAAATATGCCTTAGATACGCACTATCCATGGCAGTCAGACGAAGTAATTACGCAAGGACGTTTTAAATTTGAAGATGGAGCAGTGGCTGTGCCAACCGAGCCAGGTTTAGGCGTAACACTTGACAAAACCGCCTTAGCAAAACTTCACCAAAACTATTTAGATTGCGGACTTACGAAACGTGATGATTTGGTAGAAATGCGAAAAGTTATTCCTGATTGGGAGTTTTTACAAACAAGATGGTAAATCGTTATTTCAAAGATTTCAAATTTCATTTTTGCTATTGTCAAAGTTTTTTACAATTTTGCTAAAAAATCAAAACCATGGAAGAGCAAAAGAAAATAACCAAGCACTATAAAAACGATGAAATTACGGTCATATGGCAACCTCATATTTGTATTCACTCTGCCATTTGTTTTCGAGGTTTACCTAATGTTTTCGACCCACGTAAACGCCCTTGGGTAACTCCAGAAAACGCTGATAGTGAAGCCATTATGAAACAAATAGATGCTTGCCCATCGGGAGCATTGACCTATATTAAACAGACCGAAGAGCCACAGAATATAGAAGTAGAAACAATTGTTGAACCGATGAAAAATGGCCCTTTGCTGGTCTATGGAAACATTTCAATAAAAGATGCCGAAGGTAATCTCACAAAAAAACATAAAGTTACAGCCTTGTGTCGTTGCGGATCTTCTCAAAACAAACCCTTTTGTGATGGTTCGCACGTGAAGATAAATTTTGAAGGATAAAACGTAAAACGGATTTCCTAATCCGTTCGCTTACTGATGAGATTGGAAACCAGTCTTATAAAACACAAAAAAGCGTAGGACGATTTAAAACTTACGCTTTTTTTATATACAATTGATGCTAAATCTATCTTAAATTCCTGCCAATTTCTCCTCAGCGAGTTTTCTTTTCTCTTCTTTTGCGGAAATAAAAATACTTATTTCATATAAAATATAAAGAGGAATGGCAACCAAAATCTGACTTGTTACATCGGGCGATGGCGTAATAATTGCCGAAACTACCAAAATTACAACGATGGCGTGTTTGCGATAAGTACGCATAAATTTTGGACCAATTACACCAATTTTGGTCAATACAAAAATGGCAACTGGTAGCTGAAAAGCAACTCCACAAACAAGTGTTAGTGTTGCCAATAATGAAATATATGAGCCAATATCAAAGGAATTTTCGATGCTTTCACTAATCTGGAAAGTAACCAAAAAGTTTATTGCCATTGGCGAAACAATATAATATCCAAAAAATACACCCGAAAAGAACAATAATGTTACATAAAATACTGCCCCACGAGCCGATTTACTTTCGGTAGGCTTCAAGCCGGGCTTTACAAATCGCCAAATTTCCCAAAAAACATAAGGAAAAGCAAACACCAAACCAATAATGGCTGCCGATGTAAAAGCCATGACAAATTGCCCCGAAACTTCACGACTCATCAAACTAAATTGCAATTTTTCTACACAAAGTCCGGGAGCATGAACTAAATCGCCCAATTTGCATAACATTCGGTAAGTCCAAAAGTCAGGTTTTGAGGGGCCTAAAATTACATTTTCATAGATATCTTTGATGTACACAAAAGCAATAATCATGAAAAAGAATATTGCTCCTGCTGCACGAATCAAGTGCCAACGAAGCTCTTCGAGGTGGTCAAGAAAACCCATTTCTTTGCCTTCTTTTTCTTCCTCGCCGTCGTTGTCGTAATCAAAATAGGGGTTTTGGTCTAAAGGCATATTGTAATTGTTAATGCTTAATGTTAAATGATAAATATAAGTTAGGTTTTATCGTTAATTTGGGTTTTTAGTACAATTTTAAAGTTTTCTTTGTAGCTTTCATCTTAAAAAAAATTGAGATGGATTCAAAGTTTTTCGAGCAACTTTTAGGTTATCTTGACTTAGGGGTACTCCAAGTACGGATTTTATCCGATGGTTTTCATGTGGATTGTTATTCAAACTTAAAACAAGGATTGAACTTTCAAACCTTAGAAAAAAGTGATATAGTCTTAACCAAACGAGAACGCGTGGTGCGAGAACTATCTATTTTGGGTAAAACCGTAACACTGCACATTCATGTACGTAAGTTTAAAAGCCCTTCGGGAAAATATTTTTGGGAAGAACTAAGTATGGTTCGCCCTCATAGCCACTTTACAAAACGTTATGAAGCCTTTATTTTTGAGAGTTGCAAAGGTACTGATATGACCAATGTTGCTCAAAAAGAGGGTTTGACTGTTGATACAGTCATGGGTATTTTTCATTTTTATGCAAAAAAAAACTTGACAATATAAATCTTTTTGCTCATGTAAAACATCTTGGCATGGACGAAATAGCCCTTCGAAAAGGTAAAGGTGATTACGTGGTTGTGGTCGTTAATTTAGAAACTAAAGAGGTTCTTGACATACTCCCATCTCGTTTAAAAAGCGACCTCATAGCCTATTTTAAAGCAAAAGGTGAGGCTTTTTGCTTGCAAATAGAGGTTTTTTGTTCGGATATGTGGGAGGCTTATTTGGAAACTGCCAAAGAACTTTTTACAAATGCAACTATCGTAGTTGATAGGTTTCACTATTTTACTTATCTTCAGGAAGTCATAGATAAACTTCGCAAAAGATATAGAAAAGACCAACCCAAAGACGAATTGCTAAAAAAGACAAAATGGTTATTCCTTAAAAATCCACAAAATCTTACAAAAAAAGAAAAAGAAACCTTAGCCAACCTTTGGACTTTCGAACAATTCAAAGAACTTAAAGAAGTTTATGACCTGAAAAACGAATTTAGAAATATTTTAGAACAAAAAAATGACCAAAAAACAGCAAAGCAACTAATCGAAAACTGGATAAAAACAGCAAAAGAATTGGCTCTTGATTTCATGGATAAATTTATTGCTTTTTACCAAAAATGGCAAAATTATATACTCAATTACTTTACATTCAGAACATCAACCAGTATTATCGAAGGCATCAATAACAAAATAAAATTAATCAAACGAAGGGGTTTTGGTTTCGCTTCTTTCAATAATTTCAAGAGTGTTGTAATGATTGAGTTTTTGAAATCTTGAAATAGTGCAACTTTTTAACCAAATTAACGAAAGAACCTTCTTTTTTATAATACAGGAAATAACCACGAGGGGGAAGTCAGGAAAGGCAAGGGTTTAAGAGAAGTTTGGTACAAAACATCAATTGATGGAGGTAACACTTGGAGCGAGGGCGTGAATATAACGCTACAAACACATCGCCCCAATCAACCTTTGGTAAATCCAGCATATAATTTCAAAGAAGATTGGCGTTCGTATGCCAATACGCCTGGCCATGCGATGCAGTTTGAGATGGGTAAATACAAAGGAAGAATTTTCGTAGCCGCCAATCATTCGGCTGGTGAACCTCAAAAACAATTTACCGACTATGCCGCTCATGGTTTTTATACCGATGACCACGGAAAAACCTTCAAACTAAGTGAAACAGTTGCCATTGAAGGAAGTAACGAAGCTACCGCCACCCAAATTTCTGATAACAGACTCATGCTAAATACTCGCAACCAAAAAGGCGATAAGCGGTCGAGGATTGTAACCATAAGCAATAACGGCGGCGAAACTTGGAGCGAAACCTATTTCGATGAAAATCTACCCGACCCTGTTTGTGAAGGAAGTATCTTGAATATTGGAAAGAAAAAAGACAAATCTATCCTTGCATTTTGCAATGCCGCAGACACTAAAAACAGAGATAGTTTAACCCTCAGAATTAGTTTCGACGACGGCAAAAGCTGGGAAATATCTAAATTGGTTTATGCTGGTAAGGAAAATAAGGACAAATCGCCATCGGCTTATTCTGATATTGTGAAAATAGGCAAAAAAACTATCGGGGTTTTGTTTGAAAAAGATAATTATTCAGAAATAGTATTTTCTCTTATAAACTGGAAATGAGAAAAATAATACTTTTCATAATTTTGATTTTTTTACAGCTTGAAACCTTGGGTCAAGCTCAAGTTCCTCATTTCAGTGATTCACTGTTTTCCACCTATTATCATCAAAGAGTAAGCCTTTTCAAGAATTTACCGAAGACCCAAAATGACATTATTTTTTTAGGAAATAGCATCACCGACGGAGGTGAATGGAGCGAACTTTTCCAAGATTTACGCATCAAAAATAGAGGCATTAGTGGCGATTATACCATTGGAGTTTTGAAAAGAATAGAAGAAATTACTGACAGAAATCCTGATAAAGTTTTTCTATTAATTGGTGTAAACGATCTAAAAAGTGGCTTAAAACCAGATAGTGTAGTAAAAAATATTCTTTGGATTTGTTCGATTATCAAAGAAAAATGTCCGAAAACCAAGCTCTATGTTCAAAGTATTTTGCCTGTAAATGAAGTTTTTGGAAAATTTGGAAGCCACACAAACAAAAAAGAGGAAATTATTGAAGTCAATAAACAGCTTGCTTTTAGGTCTAATTCAATTCCTTATACTTTCATAGATATTTTTACCCCTTTTTGTGATTCCACTGGACGTATGAAAGGTAAATTTACAAATGATGGCTTGCATCTTAAAGGCGAAGGTTATCTAAAATGGAAAGAGTTGATTCAAAGTAAAGTTTATGAAAATATAGAACAAATAACGCTGCCAGAAATAAATAATTTGACTAATAAAAAGCTGGCATTACCTGCCATTTTCACCGATAGCCTTGTATTTCAGCAAAACATGGACATTCCTGTTTGGGGAACTTCGTGTGGCAATTGCGAGGTAAAAATTGCCTTTAATGGTTTTACGAAAACTACCATTGCCAATAAAGACGGTGCATGGAAAATGACATTACCTGCCACCAAATCAGGTGGACCATTTACATTACAAGTTTCAGATAAAAACAGCAATATTTCACTCAAAGATATTTTGGTAGGTGAAGTTTGGCTTTGTTCGGGGCAGTCGAATATGGAATTTACATTAACACAGTCAAAAAATGGAAATGAGGAAATAACACAAGCCCAATTTCCTCAAATTCGTTTTTTTTCAATGACCGCCAATGCCAAAGCAAGACCGTTGGCAAAAGTCGCCTTTAGCGATAGCCTATTACAAGAACTTAATGCAGGGAATTTTTATAATAAAACCACTTGGAGGACTTGTTCGCCCACTACCGCAGCCAAATTTTCGGCAGTTGCTTATTATTTTGGCAAAGAACTTCATCAAAATTTGAATGTCCCAATTGGACTCATTTGCAATGCCGTTGGCGGTACAACAACCCAAGCCTTTATTGACTCCATTACATTGTCATCGCATCCTCAATTAATACAATTTTTAGGAAATAATCAAGGCAAAACATGGCTCGAAACTGCAAAAGATGTACACCCATGGGTAATAGAAAGAACCAATGAAAACTTAGGTAAAAATATAAAAACCAAGGCATTTCTTCACCCTTTTGCCCCAACTTTCTTGTTTGAAAATGGCATCAAGCCAATTGCTACGTATGCTATAAAAGGAGCAATTTGGTACCAAGGTGAATCAAATGCTACTCATCCTGAAATTCACGATGCTTTATTTATGGCTTTGGTGAATAATTGGCGAAATGCTTGGCTACAAGGCAGTTTTCCAATTTATACAGTTCAATTACCAAAAATTTCTAACAGAAGTCGTTGGTCAGAATTCAGAGAAAGTCAAAGAAAATTAAGTGAAAATCTCGAAAACTCAGGCATGGTAGTTACCATTGACTCAGGCGACTCCTTAGATGTTCATCCAAAAGAAAAGGAATTGGTGGGCAAACGACTATCTCTTTTAGCTCTTGCCAAAACGTATCATCAAGCACTGGAATATTCGGGTCCAGTGTTTGAAAAATATGAAATAAAGAAAGATGAATTACAACTTTATTTTAGTCATGCAAAAGAGTTAAGACCAAACGAGATTGGAAAACCAATAAAAGGATTTTACTTGCATGGCTACAACAAAAGTGGCTCAAAAGAATTAATTATTGAAGCCACAAGTATAAAAATTGATGGCTCAAAACTAATCATTCCTGTTCCTTCCGAACTTCAACTAACAAGCATCAAATATGCTTGGTTGCCCTATCCGATTTGTAATTTAGCAAACGAAACTGGTTTACCAGCCTCTCCTTTTAAAATAGATTTTGTAGGAGGGTTCTGAAATAAGTAAATTCCCAAAATCTTAAACTTTTCTCGTCCACAAATTGTATATTTGAAACTTTGAAAAATTAATCAACCTTTCATAACATACATGGTAAAATCTTACAAAATTAAAACAAAAAAGCTCCTTTTAAGAATTGCTTTTTTCTTAATAGCAACAGCTATCGTTTTTCTTGTTGGATTTAAGAAGTATGATTTAAAAAAGCCCAACATTCTTATTATTTTAACCGACGACCAAGGTTTTCATGATGTTTCATTTAATGGCACAAAAGATGTAAAAACTCCGAATATTGATGAAATTGCTCATAACGGAATGATTTTAGAAAATTTTTATGCCAACAGCCCAGTTTGCTCCCCCACCAGAGCTGCATTACTAAGTGGCAAATACCCCGACCAAGTGGGTGTTCCTGGCGTAATACGTACGTACCCAGAAGACAATTGGGGTTATTTAGATCCTAAAGCAGAACTTTTGCCTGAGGCGTTAAAAAAGGCTGGTTATTCAACAGCTATTATTGGCAAATGGCATCTTGGTCTTTCATCACCCAACTTGCCAAATGAAAAAGGTTTTGACTATTTTCATGGTTGGCTTGGAGACATGATGGACGATTATCTGACCCATAGAAGACACGGCATCAACTATATGCGGAAAAACGAAGAAATCGTTGACCCATCAGGGCACGCTACGGACTTATTTACGCAATGGTCTGTTGATTATATTGCAAATCAATCCAAAAGAGAAACTCCTTTTTTTCTATATTTGGCCTTCAATGCACCTCATGCTCCCGTACAACCTCCAAAAGAATTGGTAGAAAAAGTTAAGCAAAGAAATCCTAACATAAACCCCAAACGAGCAGAACTAGTTGCGTTAATCGAACACTTAGACGATGGCATAGGTAAAGTGCTGAAAGCTTTAAAAGACAATGGTTTATATGAAAATACATTAATCGTTTTTACCAGTGACAATGGTGGAAACTTACCAGATTTTGCAAATAATGGCCCAAATAGAGACGGGAAACAAAGTATGTATGAAGGCGGCCTAAAAGTACCCACCTGTGTATCATGGCCCGGCAAAATTAAAGCGGGTTCAAATTCCTCACAAGTAAATCTTACTATGGATTTGTTTTCTACTTTATTAGAGGCTGGTCAGGCAATACCATCATTGAATGAAGATTCAAAAAGTTTTTTAAGTGTTTTGCTTGGTAAAAAACAACAAGAATACCCAAATAGAACTTTCTATTTTACTCGAAGAGAAGGTGGCTTAGATTACAACGGACAATGTAGCTATGCCATACGACAGGGCGATTGGAAATTATTAAGAAATAAACCCGGCATGCCAATGGAACTTTATAATTTGAAAAATGACCCTTTAGAAAAAGAAAATGTAATCAATCAAAACATTACTCTTTATAAAGAACTGAACAAAAAATTGATGCTAAATATTCAAAAAGGGGCTGAGATTCCTTGGCAAAAGCTCAAGTGATATCAATTACGTTTAAATACAAGGGTCTTATTTAAAGAATTAAAAAAAGCAAAAGATAAACTATGAAATTTTCAGAAATTACAACTAAAAAATACACATTAAAAATAGTCATATTTTTACTTTCCACAACCACCTTTTTCATTGTTGGCTTTAAAAAATTTGATTTCTATGAATCTATATTTTCACTCGAAAACTATAAAATCGAAGAGGGTTTTGAATTGAATGTGATTGCCTCTGAATCATTGTTAAAAGCCCCTGTTAGCATGGATTTTGATAACAAAGGGCGAATGTGGGTTGTAGAAATGATTGGTTACATGCCGAACCTCGAAGGCATCGGCGAAGACGAACCAAATGGCAAAATTACTATTTTAGAAGACCTCGATAAAGACGGTGTGATTGACCATTCAAAAACTTTTTTAGACAAACTCGTTTTGCCTCGTGCATTAGCTCATGTTTATGGTGGACTTTTGTATGTAGATGGTTCAAAACTTTGGTTTGTTGAAATAAAAAACGATAAGCCTGGCAAAAAAACATTAGTTGACCCAATCTACGCCGAAGGAGGAAATGTAGAACATTCATCCAACGGTTTGATGATGAACATTGATAACTGGATTTATAACTCAAATTATAATTTTAGATATCAGCTAAAAAATGGTAAGTGGACAAAAGAACCGACAACTTCTCGTGGGCAATGGGGAATCACAAAAGATAATTTTGGACGACTGTACTATAATAATAACAGCACACAATTACAGGGCGACTATGTTTTGCCAAATAAGGCTATCAGAAACAAATATTTTAAGCCTACAATTGCCGAAGGTCAAAGATTGACAAACAATAAAGTATTTCCGATTCATGCAACTTCGGTCAATCGAGGTTATCAAAAAGGAGTTTTGGACGAACGAGGATATTTGACAGAAGTGACGGCTTCTTGCGGCCCATTGGTTTATCGTGGTGGTGCATTTCCTGAAAAATACAATCAAAATGTGTTTGTTTGCGTGCCAGAAGCTAACCTTATCAAGCGTAATACTTTAAATTTTAGCAATACACAAACTGTTGCTAATCAAGCAATTGAGGGCAAAGAATTTATCGCTTCCACTGACGAAGGTTTCCGCCCAGTCAATTTATTCAACGGTCCCGATGGAGCAATGTACATCGTAGATATGCACCGAGGCATCATTCAGCACAAAGCATATATTTCGCAATATCTCTCCGAACAATTGGCTGGTAAAAAGCTTGATACTCTACAAAATGCTGGTCGTATTTTGAAAGTAGTCAGCAAAACAAGCAAACTCAACCCAATTCCAGATTTATCGAAAGCTACAAATAAAGAGTTATTGACTTTGCTAAGTAGTCCAAATGGTTGGTTGAGAGATAGAACGCAGCAAATATTGATTCAAAAGAAAGACCTTTCGATAAGTAAAGAGTTAATCAATTTAGCTAAAAATAGTAATGAGTTTGCAACGGCAATTCATGCACTTTATGTGTTAGAAGGCTTAAATGCTCTCACTTTTGCAAACTTGTCTGATGTTATTACCCAATCAAAACAACCCGAAACTATTGCTCATGCCTTGGGGCTTTTAGAACGTTTTGCTTCTGTGACTAACGCGGCTAAAATGAACACCATTAGTACCCAACTTTTGGCTCAAAACAATGAAAAAATTGACCTTTATTTAGCATTTTCAATGAATTCTTGGCTAAAAACAAGCAATGAAGCCTTGTCAGTTTTGGCACAAATCGAGAAAAAATATGCTGAAAAGAGAATTTTCCAAGAAGCTGTTACCAGTAGTCTTGAAGGAAAAGAAGAGCAATATCTTAATACACAAAACCCAACCGCTCTACTCAAAAACAATTTGACTTTGGCAATCAACAACCATAAGAAAAAAGAATTAAATCCAATTTTTGTCAAGGAGAAAAATGTAGTTGACGGTCGAACAAAAGGCTTGCAATTATTCCGTTCGATTTGTGCCACTTGCCACGGTGCTGATGGCAAGGGCATTGAGAATCTGGCACCACCATTGAAAGGGTCAGAATACATTGATGGTTCTATGAAACGCTTGGCTGCTATAATTTTGCACGGAGTAAGCGGTCCGATTACTGTAAATGGGAAATTGTTTCAATTAAATAATGAAATGCCAGCACTTTTAAACAACAAAGATGTGAGCGACCAAGATATAGTAGATATAATTCAATACACTCAAAATGCTCTTGCGAAAGAGGGAAAACGAATTTCTGTCTATGATGTAAAAAAACAAAGACTCAATAAGCCAGTCGGTAGTGGTATTTACAACGAAAAACAATTGCTCGAAACCGATTTTGAGAAGTGATTTATTCATAGTTGCTTTTAATAGAAAACCATGACAAAAAAGACAACATTATACCTAATAATTTGTATTTCTTTAGGCATTTTAGGTGATTTAAAAGCGAAAAAAACTTTTCAAAACGATAGTTTATTTTCACAAAAATACACATATCAAACTTTATCGCCCTATCAAAAGCATCTTTTTGATGAATTTTTGACAGATGAAATTCCTGTGGGCGTTAAAGTTGAATCGGTCTTAAGTGACCATACCAGTTTGAGAAGCAAAACTCGTTTGGCGGAGGCACTTTTGTTTAGAAATGCTGCTGGAGATAAAGAGAAAGCCGTAATCATCTTACAATGGATTTTGAAAAACCAATACCAAGATGAAAACACCAAAATCTATGGTATTTGGAAAACGGCAATCATAAATGACAAATTCGACCAAAATTGGCGAGAATTTATAGGTTGTGATTTGATTATTATCCGAAATAAATTTAGGAATATTCTCCCCGAAAACATCATAAAAGACATTGAAACGGGCATTATTCATGCTGCAAAAGGTGCTTTCAAAAGAAATGTAGGTGCAGATTACACCAATATTTCAATCATGAGTGCTTTTTTGATGGAATTTGTTGGAACGGAGTTTGGCTTGGATGAAATCAAAAACGCAGGACTAAAAAAGGCACGTGATATTTTTAAACTTTACCAAACCAATAAAACTTTTAGTGAATTTAACTCGCCAACTTACTATGGCGTTACACTCATTGGACTTGCTTTATGGCGAGAACTGGCTTTTTCAAAAGGAATCCAAGAAATGGGCAAAACCCTCGAAAAAGACTTTTGGCATGAGGTTGCTACATTTTACAATCCAAATCTTAGAAATATGCCCGGCCCTTATTTCAGAGGTTACGGAATGGATATGACGAAGTATTTTGCGATTACTGGCATTTGGATTGGCCTCGCTGTGGATGATGAAAAACTTGCACCCCTACCGCCCCAAAAAGGTCCAAAATATGGCGAAATGAGTAATCTTGCTCCAATATTTAATTTAGGCTTATCAATCCCAAAAGTTGATTTGGCCAAGCTAAAATCATTTTCGGAACCCCAATTTATTACTCGAAATATTCCAAATAAATACAAAGGCGATAGTATCAAAAAAGTTACTGCCATGATAAATAGAGATTGGATGATGGGTGGTTTATGGGGAAATCTGCGAGTTTGGGAACAATTAAAAACAGGAACGATTCATTGGAAAACTGCCGATGGCGATATTGCTTGGCTCATGGTTTTAGGCGACGGGAAAACCAATGTAAAAGTAAACCAAACGCAAATGGACATTTTTGCTGCCGACACGAAAGCTACCAGTTTTGAAATCTATGTTTATGCGAAAAACATTACGGATGAGGCATTTACCAACAAAAAATGGATTTTGCCAGCAATGAAACTTGGCATTAATACTTCTTTGAAGATAACTCAAATTGAAAAAATAAGTGATAAAAAACTACATGACGATTATGCTGTTTCTGATGAAATTCCTTATCTGATGAAAATAGTTTACGAAATTCCAAGTAACTGGAATTTGGAGAAACCTCTGTTGGAAATTACGCCTAAAACTATAAAATGAGAATATTATTTACTGCTATAATGGTGTTTTTATCAGCCAATCTCTTTTCGCAAAAACTGGAGGATGAAAGTATATATACCAAAAAATTTAATTATCAAACGCTCTCAAAATATCAAAAAACATTATTTGATGATTTTATAGAAGAGCAAATGCCCAAAGCCTCTGGTTTGAAATTAGATGAAAATACAGGTGCAAGGGGCATTATGCGGTTGGCTTGTGCATTATTATATAGAAACGAAACTGGCGATGTGGAGAATGCTGTAAAAATCATCAAATGGATTTTTACCCTTCAGAATTTAGATGAAACAAGCCAAGATTTTGCAGTTTGGCGAGGAAGTAGCAAACAAACTGGCAATTATGACCAAAATATGCGAGAATTCATCGGTACTGATTTGATTATAATTTACCATAAATACAAGCAAAAACTGCCCGAAGATGTCAGAAAAGACTTAGAAACTTGTTTAATTCGGACTGTAAAAGGAGCAATCAAACGCAACGTAAACCCCGATTATAATAATATTTCTATCATGAGTTCATTCATGATGGAATATGTAGGTACGGCAATTAATATCCCTGCTTACAAAAATGCTGGCTTAGAAAAAGCACGAGCGATTTACAATAACTTCCTGAAATACAACACTTTATGCGAATACAACTCGCCAACTTACTATGGTGTTGACTTTGTGGGCTTGGCACTTTGGCGAGAGTTATCGTTTTCGCCAGAAATGAAAGACATGAGCAAAGTGCTTGAAAAAGAGCTTTGGTTAGATGTTGCGACATTCTATAATGCTAATCTGCAAAATATTTGTGGCCCATATTTGCGAGCCTACGGCATTGACATGAAAAAAACACACGCCATTGTGGGTACTTGGATAGCCGTTACTTTAGATAATCCAAAAATCGCAACGATTCCTGGTAAAAATGGTGTACATCATGAGCGAGAATTTATCGTTCCGATTGTGGAAATGGGTATTTCGATGCCAGCAAAAGCTTTGGCACAATTTGAAAAATTTGATAAACCAAGGTTTATTACCCGAACCACTTCTAATTATTATGAAGGCGACCGACTCAAAAAAGTAACAGCCAATATTCAGAAAGATTGGATGATGGGTGGGCTTTGGGGAAATAGAAAAGTTTCGCACATTTTGAAGACGGGAACAATGCACTGGAAAGCTCAAAATGGCGATATTGGCTGGTTTTTTGTACCGGGCGAGGGCAAAACAAATGTAAAAGTTGATGAAACAAAAATGCAAATATTTCTGGCTGACACGCTCGCCAAGACTTTTCAAATTTTTGTTTATGAGAAAAATATTACTTCTGAAAATTTCAAAAAAAACACTTGGACATTGCCAAATATGACGCTTAAAATAGAAACAGATTTAAAAAATATGAAAGCTGAAATATTATCACAAGAAATGATTGATTCTGAAGGCGTTGGAACAAGGGATTTCCCATTTGTAATGAATGTAATATTTGAAATTCCAACAAATTGGGATTCTACCAAACCTTTGATTGAAATCACGCCGAAAAAATAAACTATAACTCCATGACAAAGCATTTATTTTTCAAACTATTAATCAAATCACTCATTTTCACCGTAGGAATGATAATCATTTGGGCAGGTTTAAATACTTTGCTCGATGGACATATTTGGGATGGTATGATTATCAGCAATTCGGCACTGAGAGTTGAATATTGCGAGTTTAATAACGTGGGCGAACTTTTTCATCAGAAATTGAATACCTACTCCAACTTGGCGTACTTCTTTTTTGGCGTATTGGCTTTTCAAATAGGTTTAAATGACTTTAAAAATAATAATAATCTCAATCGAAATAGACTCGAACAATTTCCAGCTTTATCAGTACTAATGGGAAGCTCTTTAATTTATTTGAGTATTGGGAGTGCCTTTTTTCATGCCTCGCTTACATACATGGGTCAAAGAGTAGATATGAATGGCACTTACAGCATTTCTATTGTATTATTTGGAATCGCCATTTACAGTGTTTTGCATAAAATTGAGTTTTCAGACATGGCAAAAAAACTTTGGATTATCATTTTAATATTTGTCATCATCGCATTTATCAAAATTGCATTGATGATTTCAAGCACCAAGTTTTTATCTGGAATGATTTTAATTCAAACGCTGTTGGTTTTGATTGTTTATTTTCAGAATAGAAAAGAAAAATCTATGATTTTAGCAATTTCTGGTCTTATTTTAATGATAATTGCGGTTAGAATTCGAACAATGGATGTTCAAAAAATTAATTGTGACCCGTATTCTTTTTTTCAAGGCCATGCAGTTTGGCATTTGTTGACGGCTTTGAGTAGCTTTTGTAGTTATGCTTTTTTTAGATTTTCAAAAACAATATCTTGAAAATTTACAGATTATTTGAAACTCATTTCTTATTCAAATATTCCAATGATAATACCATCAGCTTTTCGGCGGCCGTCTTTGATTTTAAGATTGTAAAATCACGAGAAGTGTTATCACCTACTTCATAAACCAAAGCCTCTGCGTTAAACTCTCTATTAAAAAATGCCTTTGAAATGACACCTGAAGCAGGTTTACTTCCTCGGGCGTTTACTTTATAATCGGGAATTGATTTTTCTAAGTCTTCAAACCAACGCTTTATAAGTCCTTCCATATTGGTTGGATTTTCTGTAATATTTGTATAAAAAATATCATCCCAAGTTGAATGAAAATCAATGCCAAAATAAAGTTTGCTTTGTGTTCCATTTAACTTTTTTCGTAGAAAATCACGCACAAATTGAGTTTCAGGCTGGTTGAAGTCTGCCCAGTCACGATTAAGGTCAATTCCGCCAGAGTTGTGCCGCCAATGCCCATTGTCAACCCCATCAGGATTCATCATCGGAACCACATAAACGGTATATTCTTTTCTGAATTTTTGAGCAATTTCAGCATCTATACAGAGTGCTTCTACAAAAGCTTGCAAAGCAAACTGCCCCGTAACTTCGGGTGGATGCAATCGTCCTATAACAATCATAATTTTTGAATCGGATTTGTCTTCACCAATACGAAGGCAATTTAAGGAGCGATTCTGAGGCGTTTTACCAATAATTTCGCTCGAAACAAACCTGTTTTTCAATATTCCATTTGTCCAATCAACAATTATAGACGATGTCATTATTTCTTGTGCAGCAATCCAAGTTGGTTTTTCACCAACTTTTATGCGAATGTAGGCAGACTCAGAAAGTGCATTTTCTTGAAAAGTACGATTTTTTGCATCGGGGTCTTTTATCAAACGGCAGTCGGTAGAATCTGCTGTTTGCCATGATTTTCCATCTCTACTTATTTTCGGAAAATAACGATGTTTGGCATTCAAATATGTCAAATGTACCCAAATTGTACTTGGTTTTTTTGCCATTACTTTAAAAGCATACCATGGACTTGGGTTAATGGGGTAATTTTCGGCTGCAATAATTGCTGTATAAAGTGTATCATTATTTTGAGTAATTCCGTTAAGCCTTGCACCCTCAAAATCATTATCAAAAGTAATGTTACCCAAAGTTTTTTTTCCACGCCATTGCGGTATTATGGCATGATTACGAGTATCTACTTTTTCGGTACTGGTCGTAGCCTGTCCTTCAAATTTGGGTTTTGTGGTCTGAGAAAATCCTGAAAAAGCAAAGAAAAGTAGAAGAAAAGTGAATATATTATTCATTTCGAATCAAAATTTTAGGAAATAATGCGATAAAGTTTGAAGCCAAAAGTATAAATAAATTTTCAACTTCCGTGTTTTCTTTTTTACTTTGAAATAAAAAAATATAAATGGCAACCCAAGAAATAGGTCAAGACGCCAAAGATACCAATTGGCAATCGTTGAAAGACGGTAAGTCAGAGGCTTTGTCTGCCCTATTTCATCAATATTACAAATCAATTTTTCAATATGGTCAAAAACTGACTAATTATAACACAGAATTAACAAAAGAGATAATTCAGGATTTATTCTTTAAACTTTGGGAGCGACGAGCTACTTTGGGCGATGTCCAATCGGTAAAAGCTTATCTATTTACAGCATTTCGAAGAGAGCTAATTGATAAAGAAAGACACTTGGATGTTGAAAAAGAATATTTAACATCATTAAATTTGAATGATTATAAGGAAAACTCGCCCGAAGACCTTCTTTTGATTGAAGAAAAAGAACTATCGGATGCTCAAAAAATGAAAAACGCCATGATTAAGCTCCCAAAACGAATAAAAGAAGCTATTACATTACGGTATTTTGAAGAAATGGAATATGCTGAAATAGCTGAAATTATGAATTTGAAAGAGCGTACAGTTTATAATTTTGTACATGAAGGGATAGGCCTTTTAAGAAAAGAATTAACCCTCATATTTGTATTCTTGAATTTATAAATACTATTCACCCCCCCCAAAAATGACTGCTTTTCACGATGCAGTCTTTCTTTTTGAAAAAATATTCAAAAAAAGCAGTAAAAAAGCACAGGCTCATCGTCTTTCCTACAAACATGATATTTAAATGAAAAATTATCACAATTTTACGGTCAATGATTTTATAGATGAAGATAGTTTTCGGAATTATGTGTTGCGAAAATCTCCTTCAGATATTATTTTTTGGACTACTTGGATAAGTGACAACCCACAAAGAAGAGAAGCTATTGAAGAGGCTGAAAAGCTGGTGCATATGCTTGCTGCGGGAGTAAACCTTTCGCTCTCTGATAATGCTATCAATGAAGAATGGCAAAAATTGTCTTATCGTATTGGTGGTGATTCTTCAAAAAATAAGTTCAAAAAACCGACTTTAATACCTTTCAAAGGCATTAAGTTTAAGTGGCTATTGGCTACTGCTGCGGGTATTGCCATATTCATGACCGCTTTCTTTCTCCTGAAGAAAGATATTTTGACAAAAGAAACAAATTTCTCCAATCAAATATTTGATAAATCGAACAACAAATTAGAAAATGTTTTGACCAATCCGATTATTGCAGAAAATGAAGAAAGCATTATTAAAACCCCTTTTGGAAAAACTCAAAAAATCTTTCTTCCCGATGGCTCAATAGTGCTTTTAAATGCTAACTCCACATTACGGTTTTCTAAAAATTGGTCTAAATCAGCAGATAGAATGGTTTGGCTCGATGGCGAAGCAGAGTTTTCGGTCAAGCATTATGATTTACCACAAGGAGCAGCTCAAAAGTTTATTGTCAATACAAAAGGTGTCAATGTTGAGGTAATCGGTACAAAGTTCAATTTGATGAGCCGTGCCGAGAAATGTAAAGTTGCTCTTTATGAAGGAGTCATACAATTACATTTAACTAATCATCCTGAGCAAGAAAATATTGCCATCGAACCTAACGAAATTGCACAAATTGATAATGGAGTAGTAGTTCGTATTTCTCAAATCAAGAAAATTGAGGTTTATCAAGCATGGACTAAACAGCATTTTGAATTTGATAATACACCACTTTCTGAAGTGGCTCTTTTGGTCGAAAATACCTACGGTTTAAAGTTTGTCTTTAAGGACGAATCATTAAAAACTAAACGTCTTACAGCTTCAATTCCTGACGATGATGTAGATGTTTTGGTAAAAGTAATATGCCAAATTTTTAATATAAAAACACAGCAAAGCAACAGTGAAATCACTTTCGAGAATAAAAACTAAAATTTATCACAAATTATCACAAACCTAAATAACTTTATGAGCATTAAGAATTTTACTCAATTTTTCCAGCCAAAACAACGAGCAAATTTCGGCAAAAAGCAAATTTTGTTGCTTTTGTTTAGTATTGGATATTTACCAATTGTGGCTGCACAAGACAATGCAATCTTGGCATCAAACAGGTCAAAGGCGTTTTTTCAAGTGCAAAAAAGCTTTGCATTAAAAACTGTTTTGACAGATATCAGTAATCACTACAAGGTAAAAATTGCCTACGAAACACAACTCGTCAAAGATTTATCAATAGAATCTTACCCAATTTTCATTGATTCAAACCTTGAAAGTGTACTTAAAAAAGTGCTTGATGAGGTGAATCTTTCAGTTGAAAAAGTAACAGAAACTATGTTGGTTGTAAAATCAAAGTCTAATCAAACAGTTGCTGAACCAGTAAAAGTAGTATCATCAAGAAAAAATGAGTATGTATTTGAACAATCTGTAAAAGGTACTGTTCGTGATAATACCAAAGAGGGAATTCCTGGCGTAACGGTTGTAATTGAAGGAACAACCAAAGGAACTTCAACAGATATGAAAGGGGGTTATCAAATTAATGTTTCGGGACCAAATGATGTGCTTATTTTTACAGCAGTCGGAATGGAAACAATCAAAGAAAAGGTGGGTACACGTTCTATTATTGATGTTGAATTGAAAGATGAAAACAAAATGCTTGAAACTGTAGTAGTAACAGCGTTAGGTTTCACCGAAAATCGTGATAAACAAGGGAGCTCGAGTGCTAAAGTTGACCCCAAAAGTGTACTTCGCTCGGGCGAGAGTGGCTTATTACAAGGTTTAGCTGGAAAAGCTTCTGGCGTGCGTATAACACGCTCAACCGGCGACCCAGGAGCTGGTTCAAATATCCAAATCAGGGGAGCAAATACTATCACTGGGGCATCTCAACCCTTGATTATTTTAGATGGAATACCTATTTCAAATGCCAGCTCTGTTGGTTTTGGAGCAACTGCAACGGGCGTGGGAGTTGCCCAACAATCAAGGCTTAATGATATCAATCCGAATGATATTGAATCGATGCAAGTACTTAAAGGTGCTGCTGCTGCTGCAATGTGGGGGTCGAGGGCTGCCAATGGCGTTTTGGTAATTACGACTAAAAAGGGAAAATCAGGCAGATTACAAGTTTCGTACGGAATGAATTATTCTGTTGACCAAATCAATGTGAAGCATCCATTTCAAAATACTTTTGGTCAAGGCTCAGCTGGAGTTTTCAACCCAACAGCAACAAATTCTTGGGGAGATAAAATTGCCAATAGAAGCGGTGCCGCCGACAGCGTGATAAAAGGAAATGAGCGTTTTGTAAGTGATGTTTCGGGAAGAGTTTATTACCCAATTGCTCGCCGTGCCAATGGTATATTTGCAAAAAATGATAGGTCAACCTATACCGACCAAAACTATGATGCAATATTTGGAAATGGTTCGTTTTTAGAAAACACCTTAACTTTAAGTGCAGGCTCTGAAAAATCAAGAACTTTTTTCAGTTTTGCAGATTTGAATCAAAAAGGTATTATCAGAGAAAATAGTGATTATCGTCGTAGTTCAATTCGATTAAACAATGACTTCATAGGAGAGAAAATAAAGCTTACAACTAAAGCCTCTTATATTCTAACAAACTCTAATCGTATTCAACAGAATTCAAATGTATCAGGTTTATATTTGGGCTTATTGAGAACTCCTCCAGATTTTGAAAACACAGATTATATTGGAACTTACTATGATGCCACTGGTGCTCCGTCATTAGGTCGTCATCGAAGTTATAGACGTTATTTAGGAAATGATATTAATCCTCAATTCAACAATCCAGAATGGACAATTAGAGAGCAAGAAGCCCCTAACCAAGTTCACCGATTTGTGATTTCTTCTGAATTTGTCATTTTTCCAACAAGTTGGTTTGATGTAACAGTAAGAGCAGGTACTGATGGAAGTTTTGATACACGACAATATTTTTTTCCAATCGGTACGGCTGGTGCCGACCGTGTAAATGGCTCATATCAACATGAAACCATTACCGATGTTGAAAAAAACTTAGATGTTATCGGTCGCCTTCAACGTCGTATATCAAAGGATTTGAATGGTACACTCATAGTTGGGTACAACCTAAACGACCGTAAACGCACCAATCTTTATGGGCAGTCACGAAACTTTATAGTTAATACTGACCTAAAAAACTTTATCAATGCTGGCTCAACAAGTGCATCTAATTCTACATTAAAAACAGGTTCAAATAGAGGTTATGCCACGGCATCTGTTGATTTTAAAAACCAATTATCGCTCAATGCTTCGGGTGCTGTTGAAGCCGCTTCAACTATTCGTGGTAATTTTTTCTATCCCTCAGTTGATGCTTCATGGAGATTCAATAAATTGAAATATTTTAAAAATATAAAATGGTTGTCTATGGCTAAAGTACGTGCTTCATACGGTAGGGTAGGAGTTCGTCCGAATGCTTACAGATTTACGACTGTTTATGAGTCAGTTGCCTATGAAACTTATGATGATCCACTTGATCCAGCTTTTTTTGGAGGCGGGTATCGTTTAGATAACTCAAAAGGAAATGACGATTTACGTCCAGAAATAAAAACCGAATGGGAGGTTGGAACAGATTGGAGATTCCTTGAAAATAGATTATCATTCTCTGCCTCATATTATAACAATAAAATTGATGATATTTTATTAAATGTGGGTCGTACACCGTCTTCGGGTTTTACGAGTCAGTATGCCAATGCTGGATTGATGACTAATAAAGGTTGGGAGACAGAAGCCAATCTTGAATTCTATAAGAAAGGCGATTTGACTCTTAATGTCTATGGAAATATTAACCAAAATGTAAATAAAGTAGTTGATTTGAGAGGAAATCTAACCGTCGATTTGACAGGGCAAGCTGTTAGCTCAAGGGCTGTAGTTGGCTACCCATTGGGTACATTATGGGGGCCAAGAGCATTGCGTGATGAAAATGGAAATTTTAAAAATGATGCCAACGGCTACCCACAAGTTGACGTAGAGCAAGGCGTTTTAGGTAATCCAAACCCAAATTGGAGAGGTGGAATGGGTTTCAGTGCCAGTTATAAAAATTTAGATTTAAATGTACTATTTGAAACCTCACAAGGTGGCGTTATTTCACAAGGCACAAAATCGGTCATGTATAACTTTGGAACTCATGCTGACGTAGGAAATGAAGTAACACTAACCAAAGAAATGAAAAATGTGGCTGGAAAAGTATATCCTGTTGGTGCTGTTGTAAGAGGAAATATAGCTAATTTCGGTAATGGAGATGTAATTTTAGATGAAACTTGGTACACAACTCGTGGGGCTGGTTTAGGTGCTTCGGCTATTCGTGAGTTTTTTGTTGAAGATGCTTCTTGGACACGTTTAAGAGAGCTTTCATTGCTTTATAATATTGCCGGTGAAAAGTTTAAAAAAGCGACCAAACTTTCATCAATACAATTGGGTATAACTGGACGAAACCTCTTTTTGTGGACACCTATCAAAGGTTTTGACCCTGAGGTCAATCAAGCAGGTGTAAATAGTGGTTTTGGTATTGAATATTTTACGAATCCAAGTACACGCTCAGTATTGTTTTCATTAAAAATAAACTACTAAAACTGACGATAACTCAATAACATTAAAAAAGAATATCAAAATGAAAAAAATAAAATATATAACCGTCTTTTTATTTCTTGTGGTCGCAATTAGTGGTTGTAACTTTTATGAAGGGAAAAACATTGACCCAGATGCCCCAACTGCTGTTAATCCCGATGGATTATTAAAGGGCATTCAATTGGCTGATATTGAAGTACAATTAGGACAAACCCAGAGAATTTTGGGTATGTGGACGGGGCAATATCGAGGAGTTCAATTGCTTTATCTTTCATTGCATGAATATAATATATCTGCCGTTGAGTCGAATGAAGCGTGGAATTTAACCTATCAAAGTGTTGTAAAACAATCTCGCATCATGCGTGAAGGTCTAAAAGACGACCCTTTCTATCAAGGGGTTGGGAAAATTATGGAGGCTCATGCACTTGGCAGTTTGGCTGCAATGTTTGGCGACATTCCTTTTTCCGAAATTGCTCAAGACGAAAAATTTCCAAATCCAAAATTTGATAGCCAACGTTCAGTATATAATGGTATTCAAACTATGCTTGATGAAGCGATTGTCGATTTAAAAAAAATAACAGGCACTAGAACCGTAGCGAGTGATTTACTCTTCAAAGGTGCCTATTCTAAGTGGATTGAGGTAGCTTATACACTCAAAGGAAGGTATTATATGGAAACAAAAGAATACGATAAAGCTTATACAGCTTCTTTAACTGGTATTTCGACAGGTGCAAATTCATTGAAATTTATTCCACCAGGAACAGCCATTGGCGATGGTAACTTAATGAATATGATGATTGCTAATCGTGGTGGTTATTTTAGTACAGGAACAACTTATTTGACTCGTCTATTAGGCAGAACCAACGCTGCTGGCTCACGTAATAATGCCAAAACGATTGAGGATGCTCGTTCAAAATACTATGCAATTCCTGGTACAAGTTCATCAACTGAAAGAGGCGTGGCTGCTCAAAAAGCCCCTATGCCACTTGTAATTTTTGAAGAAAATTTATTGAATCTTGCAGAAAGTGGATTGAGAACAAAAGGCATTACAGAGGGCTTATTGCAATTAAACAAGCTAAGAGCTTATTTGAATGTAAAGGGTAACGCATTTACACCTTTGGCTACCGCCGACACAGTGAGATATGACCCTTATGTGGCTGCTGATTTCTTGGTAGGTGGCATCGAAAACAAGTCAAATCTTACTCAGGAAAAGGCTCTTTTACGTGAAATTATTGAAGAACGATATGTATCGCTTTATGGTCAGATATTACCATTTAATGATTTTAGAAGATTGGCAAAAACTGAAGCAGACATTCGCCCAGTTATACCTTTCAATTCTCCAACTATAACTAAGCACCCTGAGCGATTGATTTATGCTCAATCTGAAATCAATGCAAATCCATTTTTGCCCAAACCGATTCCTGATATTTATCAAGTAACTGAGGTGAATAAATAACCTTGATTTTTATATAAACTGGATTTAATCAAATACATCATTCAAAATCCTTCAAGTTTTCATATTTCTTGAGGGATTTTGTTTAAAAAATCTCTTAAAATGAAAGCATTTTTACCAATTGTATTACTAACCGTACTCGTTCTCAATATTAGTAAAGCCCAAGATGAAAAACCAGCGACTATCGAACGGGCATGTCCAACTATATTCTCTTTTACTAAAAACAACCAAACATATTCGTTTCGATATGCCAGCAACCACCCAATTGCAGAGCAAAACAAAAAAATTAAGCATTTAGTAATCTACATTCACGGTGCGAGAAGAAATGGATTGGACTACTACGAATGGGGAGAAAAAGCTGTCAATGCAGCGAATAAAAATGATGAAACACTGTTTATTTCACCACAATTTAATTCAGAAAAAGACTTAGAAGACCACAAACATGATGCTACCCATTTGTTTTGGACAAATAATAATTGGCGTGTAGGCGATGAATCGGTGTCGAGTAAAAAACGTAAAATGGCAGAATCATTCAGTAGCTTTAGTTTGGTAGATTCTATGATTGCCAGAGCTTGTAATAAAAAGCTTTTTCCGAAACTGAAAAGAATCACAATAATTGGTCATTCGGCGGGTGGGCAGTTTGTGTCACGCTATGTAGGCATGACTCCTATGCCAAATGTATTGACTAAATATAAATTCGATTTCATCATCATGAATCCATCGAGTTATATGTATTTAGATGACCGCCGACCTCTTAAAACTGAAACTGGTTTAACTTTTATAAAACCTGACACAACTGGTTGCGGTAGTTTCAATGATTACCCAAGAGGAATGGAAAAGCTAAACCCTTATGCTGTTAAGATTGGAGTTGAAACCATCAAGCAACAATTTTTGAACAGGGATATTGTTTTTATTCTTGGAGAAAAAGATATCAATATGAATGATAGTAGTTTGGACAAGTCGTGCGGAGGAAATCTTCAAGGAAGATTTAGATTAGAAAGAGGGCAGTTTTTTTATGAGTATAATCAGCTTTTCTCAAATAAAAAGAAAATCCATCAAATTGAAGTTGTACCAAATGTAGCCCATGATGGCGACAAAATGGTAAATTCTAAGGCTGCACGTTGGCATTTGTTTAAGATTTAGATTTAGAGATTCAAACACTTTCTTTATTTCAACCTAACTACTCCAAGTCTATGAATTTCCAAATCGAAAATGATGCAATTATTGCGGGGCTTTTTTTAATAATATTAGCTGGGCTTTTTTTTAGCTCTGATTCCACTAATGTTTTTTGGAAAAAAATATATGGTATAGTTCCGCCCTTATTGTTTTGTTATTTAATACCTGGTTTTCTCAATAGTTATCATATTATCAATGGCGAAGCTTCTGGTTTATATAGTTTTGCCACTAAATACTTACTTCCTGCATCCTTGATTTTATTATTATCTACTGCAAATCTGAAAGCTATTTTTGGATTAGGAAATAAAGCTCTAATCATCTTTTTTACGGGTTCTATCGGAATAATAATTGGAGGCCCTATTGCATTAAGTGCAGTTTCGTTTTTTTCAGACAGTTTTAAAATCGCAGCCCATGATGCAGGATATTGGAAAGGCTTGGTTACTATCACAGGCTCATGGATAGGTGGAAGTAGCAGCCAATTGGCATTGAAAGAGATTTATGGATGCTCAGAAGAACTTTTTGTAATAATTTTGGTCATAGACGCTCTGGTGTCTAATATATGGACAGCTCTCTTATTTTATGGAGCTGGTATCACCAATAAAATTGATGCTTGGCTCGGTGCCGACGCAACTTTGATAGAGGATGTCAAAAAAAATATTTTGAAATATAAAGAAACAAAAGATAAACCTGCTGACTTAAAGGACTTATCATTTATTTTAGGAATAGGCTTTGGTGGCACTGCTTTAGCTCATGCGTGTAGCGGTTTCATTTCAAAATTATTTTTACCCCATCGTGATTGGCTCATTTCGCATGGTTTAGAACCTTTTTCATCCCAATTCTTATGGCTAATACTATTATCGACAAGCATAGGCATTCTTTTATCGTTTACCAAAGTTAGAAAAATGGAAAAGTTAGGAAGCACAGATTTTGCAACTTTATTTATTTATTTTTTAATTATGACTATTGGCATGCGTTTAGATTTATTCAATATAGGTGCAAACATTGGCTTACTGGCAGTAGCTGTAATATGGATGCTGATACACATTATATCAATGTTTGTCGCTGCCAAAATCATAAAAGCACCTTTCTTTTTTGTGGCAGTAGGTAGCCAAGCAAATATTGGTGGTGTAGCTACTGCACCCGCTGTTGCAGCGGCTTTTCATCCTTCTTTAGCTCCTGTGGGGGTTTTGTTGGCGGTTTTGAGCCATGTCATAGGTACTTATGCCGGCATTATTTCGGCTTGGTTGATGAGATTTGTTGATTAAAATTTACAATAGATTGCAGACGTGTCTAATCTGTTTTCTGCGTTAAGAGAGCAATGCACATTTTAATACCTTCTTCGTAGTTTTTAATTTTGATGTTTTCATTGGGTGCATGTATGTTATTATAAGGATTAGGAATTCTCAACGAAACCGCTGGTACATTTAAGGTTTCAATAAATGAAGCCATGGGTTGCGAACCTCCTGTGGCACGTACTTTTAAGAATTTGCCCACAGACCTTTCCATTGCTTTTCCTAACCAGATGCCGATTTCTGAATCAATCGGAGTTCTAAATGGCAGTGAGCCTTCTTTTTGTTTCAATGTGGCCAAAGTTCTAAATTTGGCTCGTTGCTGGTCGGTGGGTAAGCTATCAATTAGCGTTACGCCGTGTTGTATCAAATAGTTTTTGATTAAATTTATCTGTCTCGAAGCTGGTGTTTCGGGTACTAATCGTAAATCTAACTCAGCAATAGCCATATTTGGAATAGTGGTAGTTACCTCTTTCCCTATATTTGATGCTCGCAAACCACGGATATTTAAACTTGGATACTGCATTGATTCCTGATAGCTTTCACCCACTTTTTCTGCTTCTGCTATTCCAATCTCAGCATTTAATTCCGCCATATTTTCTGGTATTTCTGCAAATGATTTTTTATCAGCTTCGGTAATGTTTACTCCATCATAATAACCTGGAATCGTTACTCTTCCGTCATCGTCTTTCATACCCGCTAAAAGTTTTGCTAATTTTAGAGCTGGATTTGGGGCATAGTTGCCGTATTGTCCGCTGTGTAGATTTTCTTTGGCACCAAATACTGTAAGGGTTAGCGTTGCAATACCTCTGGCTCCAAACGTTATTGTGGGAATATCGGAGATATGTCTTGTACCATCCATGATAACTAAACGGTCAGCCGCCAAAAGTGTACGATTCTTTTTTACTAAAGCTGCAATAGTAGGTGAACTTAACTCCTCCTGAAAATCCATAATCACTTTTACATTGTACTCAGGTACTATATTTCTTTTTCTTAAAGCGTTAAAAGCAGAAATAAAACACATAGCAGGTCCTTTTGAGTCGGAGGTTGACCTTGCAAATATTTTCCATTCGGGGTCTATTTTCTTTTCAATCTCTTGCCACGAAATTTCATCTCCTTTTTGATTTTTGATTACTGGTTCGAAAGGACTGCTTTGACTCCAAGCAGACTTATCTACTGGCTGACCGTCTATTTGCAAATAAAACAATACATTTGGCTTTTTAGGGTCGGTAATATATTCGGCATATAAATGTGGTATTTTTGACGATATTATTTCAGTGGTCTTAAACCCTAAACTTTGAAATGTTTTTTCACACCATCGTAGGTTGGATTCAATTTGTTGCGGATAACTACCATCATTGGGCATTTTTAGAAATTCTCTGAACGTCAAAAGCGAGCCTTTAATCTCGGCTTTTTCCATTTCATTTATTTCGAGCTTGGTTAATTTTTGACCAAAAACTGGCAATGTGGCAAAATATAGAAGAACAAAAAGGATTCTCATGTGCTTTACAGATTTTATGTAAAAAGTGTAGGGTAAAGTTATACAAAATCACGCAAATAGCATAAAGATATTATGCTATTACTTACGCCAAAACAATTGTTTTTTATTACGAGAAAAATTTTAGGGTATTTAGTTTTATATTTGCTTTAGAAAGCTTCAAATTATTTCAATTTCTCAATAAATTAAATTTTGAATTTGATTTTTGCAGAAAACATTCAACCCTTATAAAACGCCTAATTAGCCTTACTGTATGAAAAACACTAATTTCTTTTTTATTCTTTTTGCTTTATCAGCAATATTTTATTCTTCAAATAGCTATTTTTCTTTAAGTGATAATAAAGAGTCAAGGTTTTATTCTTTTTCTGATAGTCTTCATTCACGCACACCACCGCCACTTACACCCGAACAAAGTCGTTTGGCGTTTCATGTGCCTGCGGGTTATCACATGGAGTTAGTAGCAAGCGAACCTATGATTAAAGAACCAGTAGCAATCGCTTGGGATGGCAACGCTCGTATGTATGTTGCCCAAATGGAAACTTATACGCAAGATGCTGATGGCACAGGCACAAAAGAGAAAAAAAGTCGAGTAATGCTTTTGGAAGATACCGATAATGACGGAATAATGGATAAAAGCTCTGTTTTTATCAAAGATTTGCTTCTACCACGCATGATTTTGTGCGTAAACCACGAGCTTTTGGTCAATGAAACCGACACTTATGATATTTATAGCTACAAAGATACCAACGGCGATGGTATAGCCGATGTTAAAAAACCAGCCTATATTTTAGGAAAAGTAGCAGGTGGGAATTTGGAGCATCAAAGAAGCGGTTTGGATTGGAATCTCGATAATTACATCTATCAAACCTATGATGCCGTTCGTTTTAGATATGTAAAAGGAGTGCTGAAAGCTGACTCTTTACCGAGTGGCTCGAATGGACAATGGGGACTTACACATGACAATTACGGAAGATTGTTTTTTAGCCGTGGAGGTGGTGAAAACGCAGGTTGCGGCTTTCAAATCAACCCAAAATATGGAGCTTTGGAGTTTTCGGATGCTTATAGTGAAGAAAAGTTTAGCCCCGTTTATTCCTTGATTTCTAACCCCGATGTGCAAGGTGGCAAGTTTCGTCTGAATCCTGATAGTACTTTAAATCATTTTACTGCTGCAAACGGTCAGTCAATTTTTAGGGGTGACCGTCTTCCTGCCGACTTGGTTGGCGATTATATCATCAACGAACCTGTTGCCCGCATCATTCGCAGAGCCAAAGTAATTAACAATCAAGGCAAAACTCAACTCGAAAACGCCTACGAAAAAAAGGAATTTATTGCCAGCACAGATTTCTATTTTAGACCAAATAATACCTACACAGGACCCGATGGTTTTTTGTATATTGTAGATATGAATCGAGGTATTATTCAAGAATCAAACTGGACACCCAAAGGCTCATTTCTTAGAAGTAAAATTGACTATTATGGCATAGGAAAGGTCAATCAAAGAGGAAGAATTTGGCGATTGGTGCATGATGATTTCAAAGCAGGACCTCAGCCCAAAATGTTAGATGTTCCTGCAAAATCTTTATTGGCATATTTAGACCACTCCAATGGTTGGTGGCGTGATAATGCTCAAAAGCAAATCATTATTTTAGATGATAAATCGGTCGTTCCTGCATTAAAAGCAATGGCGACAGGTAAAAATGGTATATCGGCACTCGGAAGATTACACGCTTTATGGACACTCGAAGGCTTGAATGCGATTGATAAACCAACCATTTATACAGCTTTAAAAGACATTGACCCACAAGTAAGAAAAGCTGCCATTTGGATTTCTGAAATCTATTTGAAACAAAATGACGCAGCTATGATTGCAACTGTTGGCAAAATGATTAACGATGAAAATATTGAAGTGAAAACACAAATTCTGCTATCATTGGGGTCAAATAAAAGTGCTTTAGCTAAACAAATTGTACAAGAAACTTTGACTCAAAATGCTAATAATCAAATGATTACGAGTGTAAAAAAGAGTATTGATAAAAACGAAGATGCAAAAATTTACGGCATAAAACTCGCTGGTTTTACACCTCCTGAACGAAAATTGATTTTGGCAGGTGGCGAAATTTATAAATCACTTTGTACGGCTTGCCACGGTGCAGATGGCAAAGGCTTGCCAACCAATGCCGCACCTGCATTGAGAGGTGCAAAGCACATCAATGCTGATAAAGATATAGCAATTAGAATTTTAATGAATGGTTTGAAAGGGCCTATTGAGGGCAAAACGTATCCAAGTGTAATGCTCGCCATGAATGATAATTCAGATGAATGGATTGCGTCGGTAGTAAGTTATATTCGCTATGAATTTGTGGGAACTATGATTCGTACAGGAAAAGGAAGACAATCAGCAGTGGTTCAAGTGGGTGATGTCAAAAAAATCAGAGAGCAACATTCAACTCAAGCGGAGGCTTGGACGATTGAAGAATTAGAAAAAATATCGGCAGAAATTAAATAATTATAGAAAAATATGAAACAAATACTTTTCCTTTTCATTATTACATTTGGCTTGTTTTCAGCAAAAAAAGAAGAGCCAAAAAAGCCCAATATTATCGTAATTTTTTCTGACGACCACGCTTTGCAAGGAATTGGTGCTTATGGAAGCCCTCACGTAAAAACACCCAATATTGACCGAATTGCACATGAAGGGGCTATTTTTAATAATACTTTTTGTACCAATTCTATTTGTGGGCCAAGTCGTGCGGTTTTATTGACAGGCAAATATAACCACCTCAACGGGCAGTATGATAATAGCGAAAAGACAATTATTGATACCAAACAACCGATGTTTCCTAAAACCCTGCAAGAAAATGGCTATGCCACTTCGTGGATAGGTAAATGGCACATCAACAACAATCCCAAATATTTTGATTATTGGAAAATTTTGCCAGGTCAGGGGCATTATTATAATCCTGATTTTATAAAAATGGATAATTCAAAAGAGAAAATAGAGGGTTATGTAACTGATATTATTACAGATGAAGCACTTGGATGGTTAGACCAAGGAAGAGACAAATCTAAGCCATTTAGTTTGGTAATCGGGCACAAGGCAACGCACCGTGAATGGCAGCCCGATACCAAAGACCTTCATGCTTTTGATGGAAAAGACTTTGCTGTACCCAAGACTTTCTTTGATAATTATGAAGGCAGAAAGGCGGCAGCACATCAACTAATGGAGGTAAAAGATATGCGTTGGGATTGGGATGTGAAAGTAAATGCAAATCAAACAGGTATTATGAAGCGTATGACCAAAGAGCAAAAAGCAGCTTGGGATGAATATTATGTACCTGAAAATGCAAAATTGGATACGATAAAAATGAGTGAAAAAGAGAAAGCTCTATGGAAATACCAACGCTATATGCACGATTATATGGCGTGTGTTATTTCGCTCGACCGCAACATTGGAAGGGTTTTAGACTACCTCGACAAAACAGGTTTAGCCGAAAACACCATTGTGATTTATGCTTCTGACCAAGGTTTTTACTTAGGGGAACATGGCTGGTTCGATAAGAGATTTATGTATGAGCAATCGCTTCACATGCCTTTTATGATGCGTTATCCGAAAGTCGTAAAACCCAAAACCGTGGTAAACGGCATGGTAGTAAATATTGATTTTGCACCAACCATCTTGAATATTGCTGGCGTACCTATTCCATCTGATATGCAAGGTAAATCAATTATACCACTTGTTTCTGGTGGAGCAAAACCAAAAGATTGGCGTAAATCTATGTATTATCATTATTACGAATACCCCCAACCACACAGAGTTATGCCTCATTATGGCGTTAGAGGCGAACGATATAAACTAATTTACTTTTACGGTAATGGCAGTTTTTGGGAACTCATTGACTTGAAAACAGACCCAGATGAATTGGTGAATCAATACAACAACCCCAAACACAAAACCTTAATAGCTAACATGAAAAAGGAGCTGCGAGAGTTGATGGTAGAATATAAAGACATTGACGCAGTCGCCATGTTTGATAAAGAAAAATGAGTTTTTACTTGTACAAAACCTTAAAATGTTTAATAAAATAACTTTATTCATCTGTTTTAGTTTTTCGGCAATGGCTCAAACTTCATTTGAACCAGAAGAATTGGTCAGCGAGTTTAAATTTTCTTGATTTTTTTTCGGACCGCCGATGCGGTTACCTTTTTGTATCAAGACAAAAAGTAAGGCTGAGAGAAAACATAGAATCAGCGAATTTATAAAAGTTTAAACAGACCCCATTTTATGAAATAATGAATCACATCAATCGAAGAAAATTCATACAAAGTTCGACTCTTGCAAGCATGGGTTTGTTTTTCAATGCGAAAGCATTTGCTACGCAATTTCCTGCCGTTAGGGTATCGCTCGAAAAAAGAAATTTCAATAGCCCAATTATTGAAGCTACCATTGAGCGAATGAAAAACAAAATAAAAGACCCCGAACTGGCGTGGCTTTTTGAAAACTGTTTTCCGAATACGTTGGATACAACGGTTGAGTTTAAAATGAAAGGCGACCGACCTGATACTTTTGTTATAACAGGCGATATTCATGCTATGTGGTTGCGAGATAGCACTGCCCAAGTAACGCCGTATTTGTCTTTGATAAAAGAAGATGAAAAACTCAAACAATTGATTGCTGGAGTCATTAATCGCCAAACAGAGTGTATTTTGATTGATCCTTATGCCAATGCGTTCAACGATGGTGCTGGAAAATCTGAATGGTTAAGCGACCATACTGACATGAAACCCGAACTCCATGAGCGAAAATGGGAATTAGATTCGCTTTGCTACACTGTTCGTTTGGCACACAAATATTGGAAAATATCGAATGACACAAGTGTTTTTGATGAAAAATGGCTAAATGCTGCCCAAACAATCATTGCCACTTGTCGTGAACAACAGAGATTGAAAAGCACTGGGAAATATAAATTTGGACGAACAACTTCATGGTCAACTGATACAGTTCCTGGAAATGGCTACGGAAATGTCACCAAACCTAATGGTTTGATTCATAGCATTTTTCGTCCTTCCGACGATGCCACAGTTTATCCATTCTTGATTCCATCAAATTTATTCGCAGTAGTTTCTTTCCGCCAAATAGCTGAGATTTCTACCAAAGTTTATAAAAATGCCACTTTTGCAAAAGAATGTAACGATTTTGCCAACGAAGTAGAAGCCGCAATAAAAAAACACGCCATTATTAATCATCCAAAATTTGGCAAAATCTACGCTATGGAAGTTGATGGTTTTGGTAATTGCTTGTTGCAAGACGATGCCAATGTGCCAAATTTGATGAGTTTGCCATACTTAGGTGCTGTGAAAGCTGATGATGTTATTTACCAAAATACAAGAAAATTTATTTTGAGCGAAAATAACCCGTATTTCTTTAAAGGAAAAGCTGCCGAAGGTGTTGGAAGTCCACATACTTTGGTAAATCAGATTTGGCATTTAAGTATCATTATGCGAGCCATGACTTCGACCAATGACCAAGAAATTTTGCAACAACTACATTTTTTGAAAAATACACACGCCAATACAGGTTTTATGCACGAATCTTTTGATAAAGATGATGCACAAAATTTCACAAGAAAATGGTTTGCGTGGGCAAATACACTTTTTGGCGAAATGTTATTAAAAATTGAAAAAGAACGCCCTCATTTATTAAACCAAACACTATGAAAAAGAATGTTATTCTGTTGTTAATTTGTCTTGGCTTCATGTCAAGTAGTTTTGCTCAAAAACCTAATATTATTTATATCCTCGCCGATGATTTGGGCATTGGTGATGTTTCGGCATATAATCCCAATGGGAAAATACAGACACCTAATATTGACCAATTGGCTAAAACTGGTGTACGGTTTACAGATGCTCATACTACTTCTTCTGTTTGTACGCCTACCCGCTATGGCATTATGACTGGCAGATATAGCTGGCGAACGACCATGAAAAATGGTGTTTTACATGGCTATGACACCCCTTTAATAGATTCAAAAAGAGAAACTGTTGCTTCATTTTTGCAAAAACAAGGTTATACCACGGGGGTTGTTGGCAAATGGCATTTGGGCTGGAATTGGAATAATAAACAAGCAGGTGATAGATATATTGATTATTCGAAGCAAGTGAAAGAAGGCCCAAATGCCAGGGGTTTCGATTATTCGTTTTGCATTCCAGCTTCATTGGATATGCCACCGTATGCTTATGTTGAAAATGGTCTGTGTACTGCCATTCCGAAAGATTCGATTGCAGAAATGACAGGAATTCGACTTTTTAGGGCTGGACTTGCCGCTCCAGATTTTAAACCCGAAGAGGTTTTAGGGAAATTTACCGATAAAGCTATTGCATACATCAATCAAAATTCAAAAAAAGAGAAGCCGTTTTTTCTATATTTGCCCTTGGCGGCTCCGCATACACCAGTCTTACCCATCGGAAAATTTGTAGGAAAAAGTGGTGTTTCTCCTTACGGTGATTTTGTGTTGATGGTAGATGATGTGGTAAGGCAAGTGGTGGAAACCCTAAAAAAAAATGGTGTCTATGAAAACACCCTTATCGTTTTTGCCTCTGATAACGGATTTGCAAATCCTGCTGATTTAAAAGCCCAACTCAGCAAAGGGCATAATCCATCTATGGAGTATCGTGGCGTAAAAACTGATATTTTTGAAGGAGGGCATCGAGTGCCTTTCATTGTTTCGTGGGGTGGGAAGTTTAATAAAGGTAAAATTAGTAGTCAATTGGTAAGTACCACCGATTTTTTCGCAACAGTTGCCGAGCTAACTAAGTCCCAATTACCTGACAATATAGCTGAAGACAGTTTTAGTTTTTTGAGTGAAATTACAAAGATTAATACTGCTTTTGATAAGCGTGAGGCTGTGGTTCATCATTCATCTAATGGTTTTTTTGCTATTAGAAAAGGTCAATGGAAGCTCGTTATGTGTTCACATTCGGGAGGGAACAGTTTTCCTAAAGAAAATAGCGAAGAAGCAAAAACTTTGCCTAAGGTGCAACTATATGATATGAAAAACGACATAGCGGAAACAAAAAATGTGCAAGACAAACACCCTGAAATAGTTGAAGAACTCACTTCTTTACTGACAAAATACATCGAAGATGGAAGAAGTACAAAGGGTGCAATTCAAACTAACGAAGGGCCAAAACATTGGAAACAGTTGTCTTGGTTGAAAGAGTAATTAATTTTATAGTGTCATGAATTCATTTAAATTTTTACTGGTATTTCTGTCTATTAATTGCTTTTCTCAAAGTAATACTTCAAAACTTTGGTACGATAAACCTGCATCGGTTTGGTCAGAAGCATTGCCTTTGGGAAATGGCTATATGGGAACTATGGTTTTCGGCGACCCATTGAAAGAACATCTGCAACTAAACGAAGGCACATTATATTCGGGTGACCCAAAAGGCACATTCAAAAATATCAATATCCGAAAATCATATAAGGAAGTTACTGATTTATTAAATGCTCAAAAATACCAAGAAGCCCAAGCGATAATTGCCAAAGAATGGCTGGGTCGAAACCATCAATTGTATCAACCAATGGGGGATTTTTGGATTGAAGTTGAGCATAAAAATCAAACAATTATCAATTATAAAAGAGATTTAGATTTATCGTCTGCCACCGCTACCACAAGTTATAAGGTCGGTAAAACAACCTTCAAACGAACTTATTTTGCATCCTACCCTGACCACGTAATTGTGGTAAAATTAACGGCAGAAGGAGGCGATAAAATCAATTGTACGCTTCATTTATCAACACCTCACGAGAAAACAGCCAAGTATTTTGCAAAAGGAAAAACTTTAACCATGCAAGGAAAAGTGCCTGGTTTTGGCTTACGCAGAACTTTTGAGCAAGTAGAAAAATTGGGCGACCAATATAAATATCCCGAAGTTTTTGATAAATCGGGCAAAAGAAAACCAAATGCAGAAAACTTGCTTTATGATGAGCAAATTGAAGGTTTAGGTATGGCTTTTGAAACTCGTGTAAAAACGCTTAATAAAGATGGCATCATAAAATCTGAAAAAGACAAAATTATTATTGAAAATGCAAGCGAACTTACTTTCATTCTAACTGCCGCCACGAGTTTCAATGGTTTTGATAAAAGTCCCGCTTATGAAGGTCTTGACCCAAAAACTATCATTGACAGCTATTTTAAAGCCATTGAAGGTAAAACCTACACAGATTTATACAAAAAACATTTAGCCGATTATAAAAAACTCTTCGACCGAGTTGAACTAAATTTAGCAACAGAAACCGAACAATCACTTTTACCAAGCGATAAACGAGTTGAGTTATTTTCTAATGGAAATGACCCTTCTTTTGCTGCTTTGTATTTTCAATATGGTAGATATTTGATGATTGCGGGTTCAAGAATAGGTGGGCAACCACTCAATTTACAAGGTATTTGGAACGACCAAATGACTCCACCTTGGAATGGCGGCTATACCATAAATATCAATGCACAAATGAATTATTGGCCAGCCGAACTGACCAATTTATCGGAATGTCAAGAGCCATTTTTCAAAGCAATTAAAGAATTGGCAATTAATGGTCAAGAAACAGCCAGAAATATGTATGGAAATGATGGTTGGGTGGCTCATCACAACATGGATATTTGGCGACATTCCGAACCTATTGATAATTGTAACTGTGCATTTTGGCCGATGTCAGCAGGTTGGCTAACAAGCCATTTTTGGGAAAAATACTTATATAGTGGCGATAAAAAGTTTCTAAAAGAAGATGTATTCCCATTGTTGAAAGGTGCAGTTCAGTTTTATCAAGGTTGGTTGGTAAAAAACGAGCAAGGCTATTTTGTAACACCTGTTGGTCATTCGCCTGAGCAAAATTTTGTTTATGGTGAAATTAAACAAGCAACTTTTAGTGCTGGACCAACAATGGACATGGCAATTGTGCGTGAATCTTTCGCTCGATATCTCGAAGCGGCTAAAATTCTTGGTATTGATGATGATTTCACCAAAAGTGTTTCGCAGAATTCAACTCAACTTTTGCCTTATCAAATAGGAAAATATGGTCAGTTGCAAGAATGGCAAGAGGATTTTGAAGATGCCGATGTAAAGCATCGCCATTTTTCGCATTTATATGCTTTTCACCCAAGTAACCAAATCAATTCACAAAGTAATCCCGAATTGACGGCTGCCGTAAAACGTGTAATGGAACGCCGAGGAGATTTGGCAACGGGCTGGTCGATGGGTTGGAAAGTAAATGTTTGGGCGAGATTGCATGAAGGCGACCACGCATTAAAATTATTGACTAATCTTTTTAAAATCGTAAGAACTTATTCTACTCACATGGAAGGTGGCGGAACATATCCAAACCTTTTTTGTGCTCATCCGCCTTTTCAGATTGATGGAAATTTTGGAGCAACGGCAGGTATTGCCGAAATGCTTGTTCAAAGTCACGCTGGCGAAATTCATTTATTGCCCGCCTTGCCACAAGCTTGGCACACTGGTAAGGTGAAAGGTTTAAAAACAAGAGGTGGCTTTGAAATTGATATGGAGTGGGAAAATGGGAAATTGACAAAAGCAGTCATTTATTCAACAATTGGTGGAAATTGTAGAATCCGAACCAATGAAAGTAATATTATAGAAAACACTCAAACAAACACAGCTAAAAGTGCGAATCCAAATCCATTATTCAACTTTATCAATGCAGGTGACCCTCTCATAAAAGATAAATCGAAATTAGGTGAAATGCCTAATAATCAAGAATTTGTGATAGATTTTGCTACTGAAAAAGGTAAAAGCTATGTGATTAAATGAGTTTTAAAATTCTTTTACTAAATTGTTTGAATGAAAAAAACAGGGAATTGGGTTTTTGTCAAAGTCTAAGTTTCAAACATTAACACCCTCAAAAAGTCTAAAACTACATTTTTAAGACTTTTCCTAAGTCCTGCGGAGAGATACTAAAATAATCGTTGAAAAAATAAACCATTGCAACCAACAATATACTGAAGGTTAATAGAACGACCAATTGCATAGGTGTAGTTTTTTGTATTTCTTGTCGGTCTTTTAGCTCACATACTTCTCCGGGGCAATATTGTACTTTGTCTTTGTTGAATAAACCATAAATTTTGCAACCGATACATATTCCAAAAGCCAGTTCGAAAAACATCAATATCATGCAAATCAAGCATGAAAGACCATTTATAATACCATAAGCGTTGAATATAATCATGTGAATAAACATGGCAGTAGAAAGCGTAAGACCAATATACCACGCAAATTTTTTCTGTGCTGCTCCTACGTATTGCGGTGTTTGATTTCTGACCATAAATCGGGCAATTATCAAAGATGGAGAGTATTTTGGATTGATAAAAACTCGAATGCCCATATCAAGCATAAAGACCGTAATGAAGTATTTTATCATCAAAAAATCGGCTTTAAACATGATAGTCATAAACGAAATGAGCATGAATAAAAATAGGATACCAGCAGCACCCCTTATCTCTCTTTCGTTCAAAACAGGAATATCATATCCCGCTACGGTTTCTCCAAATCGTTTCATAGAATAGCTTTTTTATAGTTTTAGATTCAAAAAAAGCTGATAATCAAGTGTTTATGAAATGTTTTTATATTAAAGGTAGAAATTGGAGGATGGTTGGGGGAATAATAAGGGTTATTTTGGACGAACAGGGCGTGAGGTGTCATTTTTGTTTTGTAGCTCAAAATTTATATATATCACTTATTTTAGTTAAATTTTGAGCCATATTTGTTTTTGTTTTGAGCTACCAATTTTCTCGGTAAATAAAATATTAGGAACGTGAATTAAATAGAAGCGTGTTTTTAGACTGACTATTTTTTTGTTAGTCAATCAATTTTTTTTCTGCAAATAGCACCGCTATTTAATGAAAAAATTGGGTAGGATAACGAAAAAAGAGGCGTATCAAAAATACGCTTCTATTTAATTCCCGTTCCTTATCTCAGCCTTCAAAGAAACATTCATTAATCAATATCGCTTTACATAATGCGTTTTATGCAGTAAATGTGGGGCGAAATTCTATTTCGCCCGCAAAAGTAATTGTTTCTATAAAAAAGACAGATAATTCCATCGAAATCCGAGTTGCCGACAACGGAATCGGCATGAATGAAGCCACAAAAGTCAAAATCTTCCAACCATTTTTCACAACAAAACCAACAGGACAAGGCACAGGTTTGCGTCGGACGGCCGATGCCGCTAAGTTTGGCTTATAATATTATTACAAAAGGGCATGGAGGAACAATTGAAGTAGAAAGTGTAGAAGGCGAGGGGGCAACATTTATTGTGAAGTTGCCTATTGTGTAAATTTAGTTAAATTTGTAAGGGGTTTTTAATCAACACTAAATGAACAACATTTTCCAAGAAGCAAGTGATGCACATTTGCACGATATGAAGCGTCGGCATTTTCTAAAACAATGCTCTACGGGCTTAGGTATGATGGCATTGGGTTCGCTCACTGGTTGCTTTGGCAATAAAGCTAATCCATTGATAGACAGCCCTTTAATGCCAAAATTGGCACATTTTGCTCCAAAAGCCAAGAGTGTTATTTATCTGCACATGGCTGGTTCGCCCTCGCAATTGGAAATGTTTGACTACAAACCCGAACTCGAAAAATGGAACGGCAAAGAATGTCCGAAGGAATATTTAGAAGGAAAAACGTTTGCTTTTATTCGTGGTGTTCCAAAAATGCTTGGTCCACAAGGGAAATTCAAACAAAATGGTCAATCTGGGGCATGGATTTCTGACTATTTGCCGTTTTTTCAGAACATGGCAGACGAAGTTACCTTCTTGAAAGCGATGCACACCGACCAATTTAACCACGCACCTGCACAGCTTTTGATGCAAACAGGCAGTCCACGTTTAGGGCGACCGGGCATGGGAGCTTGGGCAACTTATGGTTTGGGTTCAGAAAATCAAAATTTACCAGGATATATCGTACTGACCTCTGGCGGGAAATATCCTGAAGGTGGAAAAAGTATTTGGGGAAGTGGATTTTTGCCTTCGGTTTATCAAGGCGTGCAGTGCCGCTCCAATGGCGAGCCTGTGCTTTATGTCAATAATCCCGAAGGAATTAGTCGAGATTTACGCCGTGAAGCCATCAATACCATCAACGAAATCAATCAAAGGCAATTCGATGAGTACCAAGACCCTGAGATTTTGACTCGAATTTCGCAGTACGAATTGGCATTTAATATGCAAATGACTGTACCCGAAACAATGGATATGTCGAAAGAACCCACATATATTCACCAACTTTATGGCACAACTCCGGGGCAAGCTTCTTTTGCTAATAATTGCCTTTTAGCAAGGAAATTAGTCGAAGATGGTGTAAGATTTGTACAGCTATATGACTGGGGATGGGATATGCACGGCTCAAGTAAAGGCGAGTCTATCGAACATGCTTTATGGGAAAAATGCCGCCAAACCGACCAAGCCATGTCGGGTTTATTATTAGATTTGAAACAAAGAGGTTTGCTCGAAGAAACTTTGGTAGTTTGGGGCGGAGAATTTGGCAGAACACCCATGCAAGAAAACCGAGATAACAAACCTGCACCTTTTCTCGGACGTGACCACCACGTGGAAGCCTACACGATGTGGATGGCTGGCGGAGGTATCAAAAAAGGCTTTACGCATGGCGAAACCGACGAAATAGGTTATTATGGAATCAAAGGAAAAACGCATGTACATGACCTTCAGGCTACGATTTTGAATCAACTTGGGCTCGACCACGAGAAATTAACGTACCAATTTCAAGGTCGCCCATTTAGGCTAACAGATGTTGCAGGAAAGGTGATTAAGGAAGTGATTGTGTAAAATAGGAATGACGAATTATTAATTGATGCTACGCACAATAAGCCCGAAGGGCTTCAACTTGAATAGCCGTGAGTAAAACTCAGGGTAATAAGAAAAGTTAGCACCAACCCCGAAGAGGGTTGAACAATGTCGCCCAAAGGTAAGTTCAACCACTTCGTGGTTGTAAACATTTTTCATATTTATTCCCCAAATTTCATTTGGGGCTATTCAAGTTGAAGCCCTTCGGGCTTTGAATTTGTGAATATTAACTTAACGACATTGATTCAGCTCAAAACCTCCCTCAAAACCTGCAAAGATTTTATTTCACCAAATTCTTCTACGTGTAGGCGATAAAAGAAAATAATTACTTCTAACAAATGATTTCTTACGCCACGATTCATCAAAATCGGTGTTTGATAATCTGCAATAATCAATTGATTCATTAGTTTTTGATAATCTGCATCGAAAGGAATTGTTAGGCTGTAATCTCTAAATTGCGTAGTTATTTCATTGGCATCTTGTGGAGCAAAACCCAAGAAAAAAGCATATTTTAAGAGGAAAATAAGGTGAAAATTCTCGAAATGCTCTTCTGTTTCGTCCAAAAAAACAAGCGAATGATGTAGAAAATCAAATAATATCGTATTTTCAGAATGCTCTTTGAGGGTTTTATTCAAAATTTCATCCAAAAACATTCCAATACTTGACTTGTGAATATCGTAGGGTAAAGTTCTGTATGGGTGGTTAGATTTTATTTCCGCAATGCGGTGAATTTCTTTTTTTTCATCATGATAAATCACCAAATCTAAGAGCGAAAGTGGCTGAAAAAGTGCAATTTTGTTTTTTCCTTTGGCACTTCTCACACCATTTTCAATGAAAGATTGTACGCCAAATTTTTCGGTATAAATCTTAGTGATGATAGACGTTTCTCGGTAACGAATATAATTAATAACTATCGCCCGTGTTTTATGAAGCATGGTAAAGTAGAAACAAAAAAAGCACAATCCATAGTATGTCAATGAAGTGCCAGTAGCGTGTTATTAGCTTGATTTTCAACTGATTAGGAGGATTTACACTATATACGTAAGAGTCCACATATTCCATGCGTTGAAAAGCATCTTTGTTGGCAGAAGCCAAAGCAATGAGTCCGCCAAGGGTATGGAAAATATGTAATCCTGACAAAATATAAATAAACATTCCGCCAGTATTATTTTCCATTGTGATGCCCGCAAGCATCATTTTTCGCCAGCCAAAACCTTGTAAAATGATAAAAAATATTCCAGCCAAAAGAGTCAAACTAATATTGAGTCTGTAACTCTGAAAACGCTCTTGCCGAAAAGCCTTATTTGCCCAATAGAGTGTTGCACTACTTGTCAAAATCACGAATGTACTCGCCCAAAATGCTCCCGGAATTTTGATAAGAATATCTTGATTTTGGGCCTCTTTTGAAATAAAAACAAAGATTAAAAACAAAAATATCAAAGCACTGCCCACCATTGCCAAATATAGCATGAAAGCGAATGGTTCTCGACGTTTAAACCCGTAGCGACGGTCGCCCCAACCCCTAAAGGGGAGTTTTTGTTTTGTAAATGGTTTATTATCAGTCATTTAATTCTTAATTATCAACTCTACACTTTAATTATTCCCTGCCACACAGCAAAATTTTGGAAATTACTTTTCATGTCAATATCTTTCTCGAAAATGCCATAAACAGTTGAACCAGAACCCGTCATGGAAGCGTAAATTGCTCCCGATTGATATAAAGACGCTTTTACGTCAGCAATGGTTGGATACTTTAATAACAGTTTTTCTTCAAAATCGTTTTTAATTATTTCTTTCCAAGTTGAAATCGGTTGTTTCAATGCCTCTTTTAATAAAATTTTTGGTTTTTTTGGTGAAATTCCTGAGTAGGCTTCGGCGGTTGAAATATGAATAGCAGGATTGACCAAAACTACATATTTTCCTTTCAAATTTAAGGAAAAATCTTCAAATTGGTCGCCCTTATCATAACAATAAACTGGTCGATTTTCGATAAAAAAAGCACAATCCGAGCCTAATTGACGAGCATAATTTTTCAGTTCGTTATTGCTTAACTTCAAATTATAAATTTCGTTCAACATTTTGAGTGTAAAAGCACCATCTGCCGAACCTCCGCCCAAACCCGCCCCCATCGGAATAACTTTGTGCAGATGAATAATTGGTGGCTGAGAAATGCTTGAAAAATAATCTTTTTTAAGCAAATTCCATGCTTTTAGGCATAAATTTGAACTTTCATTGCCCGGAATTTTCAAGCCCGAACTTTGAAATTTGACCTCATTTTCTTCAGAAATAATGATTTCAAGCACATCACACCATTCGACAGGATAAAAAACTGACTCAATATTATGGAAACCATCAGAGCGTTTTTCGGTGATGTTTAAACCAATATTTATTTTTGCGTTGGGGAATGTAAGCATTGCTGAGATTTTCAAAATCCAAATTTACTCAACCATTCAGTAAATAAATAGGAAAACAATTTTTTGTTTTTAGGAAATGCTTTAACTTTCTTGAAATTTCACCCTAAATGTCAAAAAAAATGAAAACTGTTAAACTATTGATTTCACTGTTTGTAAGTATTTTACTTTTGAGTAATTGTGGCGGTAAAAAAGAAGAAGAAAAAGTAGAAGAGCCAAAAACAGGTTTGGAGGCTTTGCAAAATATAGCAAAAGAAGCTGAAAAAATGTCGAATGAAAGCCCAAAAGAGGTTGTTGATGCCAAACTATTGAAAGAATTATTGCCTGAAGATGCCGACGGGTTGCCCCGAAAAGAAGCTTCAAGCCAAAAAACAGGTGCGATGGGCTTTAATATTTCGACTGCCGAAGCAAGTTATAGAAATGATGATAGCTCAATAAAAGTAGCAATCATTGATGCAGCGGGCACAGGTGCTTTGATGGGAATGGCAGCTTGGTCAATGATAGACATGGACAAAGAAGATGAAAATGGCTACGAAAAAACAACCAAATATAAGGGCAATAAGGCATTTGAAAAGTACAATACCAAAAATAAGGATGGCGAAATGGCGGTAATTGTAGCCAATCGTTTTGTAGTAACTGTCAGTGGAAATAATGTAGACATGGACAAGATAAAGTCTACCCTTGATGATATTGATTTGGGAAAATTGGAAGATTTGAAGTAATAGAATAAGTTACGAGTTTTGAATGACGAGTTACGAATATTTTAATAATTATCAGTGAATTATATTCATTATCGCACGGGCGACCGGGAGTGTTTTTTAAACTGTGTCAAGCCTAACTTGAGCGAGTTATAAGTTTTGGTTTTTTCAACCAAAACTTATAACTCGAAATCCTCATCAGCGATTCTGTCAGCGAAAATAATACTAATTTCTGACAAAATTTCTTT
>JANNDY010000094.1:0-56419 GCA_031378345.1 Emticicia sp.
ATAATTGCCAGATTAGGTGGCTGGGGTGGTATTCCCTCCCAAAGACCCGCTGGAGTTATCACTCTTTACAAAGGACTTGACCGTTTCAACAATATGTTTGAGGGTTGGTCAATCCTTTACAAAGATGTGGGTACACCGTAGTGAAAATAAGGAGGGGAAACCAAAACACTTCGAAAACACTTCTTATAATGCTAATTACTACACCCTTCTATTTTTCCTATAAACACCGTTCCTGCTTTTGTTTCAAAACCTGGTTTTAGTTCTATTTTATTGCCGCCCTTATATTCTAAACGAATACCTGAATTGACAATAACTTCTGATGAAATAGAAACTGCTTTGATGATATCGTTGGTGCTTTCGGTAATATTTCGCACAATTACATCAACACAAGCACCTTGTTTCAATCTTTGGAAACAAAAAGTTGTTTGACCATCACTAAAGTTTGGACAATTTAAGGCAAAAGCATCAAGGCAATATTTTCCTATCCATGAAGTATCACGTAGCACAGCGGTGATTACACCAGCATTAATACTTACTGATAAAGGCGAAACATCTAAGGGTGAAGGAGTTATATAATCACCCAATTCTCTATTGTTTCTGTACATAATACCTGATTTAATAGTGAATGATTTTTTCATCAGGTCAGAATAATACTTAACATCAATGGGTGTTTCAGTAGATGAAACGCCACCTTTTACTGTAAAATTGAAGACATTGAATTGACTGTCAAAAATTCCACATCCGACTGTCAAACCAGTGGCTGGATTCACAAACGACAACACATCATTGCTCGAAACAAATGTAGAACGTTCATTATAATTGATTTTCATGACACCAAACATATTACCTTCTAAACCTGTTTGGGCAACGCACCCTGGTTTTGTTTCTGTGGCAGTTGGCAAAATAGTATTAAAGGTAAACGAAGCACAAGAAGCAGATTGTCCACTGACAGCATTTACTACGGAAACCGTCGGGAAAATTTTATTTGGCTGCCAAATTAATTGGTCATTTATTACAATGCTTATTGGCACAAGATTAGAAGTTTCCAAGTCAAAAATGATAGGATTTTCTGCTAAACCAGCCAAAGTTTCTGCAACAAACGGAATGGTTCTATTAAGGTTATATTCCTTTTTTCTATCAGCTTTATAGAGCTTGAAAGTGATATTGCTTTCATCTTGAAAATAAATAGTTTGGAAAAATAACCTATTATTTGAATATGAAATTGATTTGTTGATTCCAACCAATTGTCCATCAATGTATGCACGTAACTCATCATCATCATCATCAATTGTCATTCCATTTACCTTGCCAATGAGGTTCATAGTTAGTTGATATTTCGTAAAATCAAAAGTCATTGTAGCTTCTTGGGCGGCTTGTGCTGCTAAGGCTTTTGGACTAATTTCGACATCATTATTTGGTCCATTAGTGCCATTTGGTCCATTGGTAGCTCCAGTCGGATAGACCAGAGTTCCTGCATTACTAATTTTCATTAAATAGCCTTTGAGTGGCTCTAAGAAACTCAAGTTTCCAACCCAACCGACACCTGCAATATACTGTGCAAACAAGGTTTGACTCTTGATAATATCACCATTGAGAGGCGTAAGACCATTGAGTGCCTGAGTAACAGACATCCCTGTTGATGGCACATAACCAACCCAGTTCCAGCCTTGTTTAATTGTTATTGGAAAATCACCAGAGACATAGGGCATTCCTTTGATACAAATGGTGTCTTTTTCGGCAACATTAATCATATAGCGTTTTTGAGGTGAAATGCTTGTCAAAGTTCCGAGCCAGTTATTAATTGGGTTTCCATAATATCGAGCATTGAAGTCATCACTCTTGATGATTGTCCCTGGTTTGTTTTTTAAAGAAGCAAGAACCTTCGACACAACATTATTTCCATTACCCAAATCGAGGTTAAAAGATACCCAGTTCCAGCCTCTGTTGAGTGGAATACATTTTTTGACCAGATTTATGATATGAAGCGGCTGAGGCACAAGCGGGCTACCCACCAAATCGCCTTCTTGATAAACAATTTGTTCAAGCACTTCTACATATTCATTGCATTTGTCGCCGTCCCAAACATTGAATTCTATCGGTTTGCCAATATCATCTGCATTGCCATAAATAGTCATAAATGTTAGCCAACGTACCTTATCGGCCGGGATATTTCGGTAATAAGACACTTTTCCAACGCCTCTTACTTGACCATCAATTTTTGCCACAATAATATCTGATGGGTCGGTAGAGCGGACTCCAAAAATGCTCAAATCAATGACCATACTCATTGTACCTTCATATTCCGAAAGGTTGTTAACTACATAATTTGGTGCTGCACAACGCACTCTGTAATCAATCGATAATGGCTCTTTACCCTTTGAACCAACTAAATTTAGCGTTTCCAAATAATCTCCAATCAAGAGGTCTTGCTGGAAAGTCAGTGTAATATCAGCAGTTTGCCCAGGATTCAGCGTACCAGTTGCAGGCGAAACTGTCAGCCAAGAAGGAATATCTTCCATGCGGAAACTTGCAATAGTACCGCCACGATTACGAATTTGTCGTCTGACCGAAAATGCTTGCAAAACAGTATTTGTTTCAATAATATCAGTGCCAACCCATTCTAAATTATTTTGATTGACAGCAAATTCCCAAATAATTGATTCTGGAATCATGTTGCCAGCCCTATCTCTCAAAGCCGCACGAATGTGATTTGAGTTGATGGCTATTTGGGCATCATCATAATCTTTTCCGCTAACTTTTACTCTAAAAGCCCTGTTTTCAAAATCCTTTGGATTGATGGTTGGTACAATCACAATTTTGTTTCCAACGCAAGTAAATGTGGCAGCAACCAACAAATTGGTAGTGGCGTCATAAAGCCCAATCGAATTATTTGCAAGAATATCAGCTTTGACGATTTTATCACAATCAATATATTCGTTAAAAGTGATAGAAATTTCATCACCTGGGTCCCAAATGCCATCACCAGGCTCAGGAACACCTACAAGTACAGGTGGCAATTTTTCGATTTGTCCTTTTACAACAGTAGAAATTCCTGGGGCTAAACTTGCACTAAAACACTCTGCCACAGCTCTAATTTCATAATTACCATCTTTAAAAAGTGTAGTATTCCAGTCTTTTACTGTATTCGTAATTCCCAAATCAGCTTTATTGATTTCATGAATTTTGAACCAAGAACCATCGCCACCAATTGGGCGATATTCTAAACGAATCAATTTTAAATCTGTATCATTGATATTGTATTCGTTGATATTGATGCTCAGATTGCTTCCTGAGGCTGGTGTTATGACCCAATCTTGGTTGGGCGAACTAATATCAACAGGTGAGCAAGGTTCAATAAATTTGGCATCGAGCAATAATGACCGCACAAATAGCGAATCGGCATAAGCTCCGCTGGCTTCGCAAGGGGCTGATAATAAGATTTTTATATCATCATAAATGTAAGCGGCGGTGCTATTGGCACGCTCGATTGTTACTAAAATCCTTACACTTTCGCCCGAAGGAACGCTGTACGAAATTGGTTGGGTAATGACTTGTCCGCCAATTTTGACAACCGCACCCAACGGATTTGAGGCTGGGTCTAAGGAAATTTCGTAAGATTGACCTTCGTTTGTTGGACTAACATTGCCGAGTGAAATCTCATAAACGGCAGCGGCATTGGCTGGGATATTTGCTTTTGAAGTGCCATCAACCGACGAAATAGTAGGCTCTGCCCTTGGCAAAGTGCCATATTCCCAAGGGCAAGAACTTTCGCCCGCTGCAATATCAAAAATATAAGATTCTGTCCATCGGTTTGCTTTATGAATGTTTACAAAGAAATTATCGCCCGAATCATCATCTTCCAAGTGATAATTTATTGTAACATTATTTGTAGTTTGGTTGTCAACAGCATTGGACGTAGTATGGTCATTTCTAATTGTTACACCGCCTTGAAAACCACCCATAAAATCAAGTTCTGCACCTATTCCTGCCGAAACCCAGCCACTGCCATCAAAAGATTCTGACCAACCTGAGCCAGTTTCGGTCGAAATTGTTTCGTCATAAACAGCACCTGCATCAAAAGAAATAGACTTAATAAGGTTTCCTTTATCGGCTTTGTTTTGAGCAACATATTTTTTCCACATCACCGCCGCCACCGAATCGGCTTTTCTATTTGGATTGATAGCGATTGTTTGGCTACCCAATAATTGAAGTGAAGGAATGACATCATTGATAATGTGGTATTCGCTATACACAAAATCACTTTTCATTCTGACATCATTGATAGTCAATCTTGGTGTGAGCGTAAAATTGCCAGTAGTGAAATTGAAGTTAAGCTCGTCGGCAGTGCCATAAGTTACATTTTCGGTAATACCTACATAAACATCACCACCGTCTCGGCTGCCAATAACTTGGTCGTTTGCAGAAGTAGAAATAACCTTGGTGGTAGTAATACAGTTTGAAGAATTGGAAGAATTTGTCCAAACCTGACTTCCGCCACCAGCCGTAGTAATTGTTGCTTTTACAGTAGATTGAACGGCAAGTCCTAAGCCGATTACCGTTGTACCGCCAATGGTTACTGCCAAATTTGCTTCCTGAGAAAGATTATTTGTAACTGTTCGATTGGTTGAATAACAGTAAGACGAACCTCGTTCGAGTGTCGCATAACTTGCATCTCCTGGAGGGTCTCTAAGAATAAAAAGTGGCGTTTCGGGCGTTGAAGAAGTAAAAGTATTGCCTTTTGCCTTCATTCCGAGTACAATAAACTTTGTTGTTTCGGTATCCGTTGCTGAATTTACAGTGCCAGTTACCGTAATAGTTGTTTCATAAGGAGGAATGATATTTACATTTTTTGGTGTAAATTTATATATGAAATCTTTTACGCCTTCTGCCAAAGTTGTATCGGTCAAAACGCCTGTCGAAGGGTCATCAATTTTTATATTTGCTCCATCAACATAACATTTCCCACCTGCATAATCTTCATAAACTTTCACTTTAATTTGATTTGAAACTCCTTGACCAATCGTTTTAAAATTCCAAATATTATTTTCGATTCCATCAATTTCGACAAGAGGCGGAGAAGTATAAATAAAATCAACGGTATCGGCAAGTGCTTCCCTTAAATCTACTACTTCGCCAGTTTTTGTAGGGAATGTGCTATGGTTAAATTCTACAACACTGACTGTAAATGCTCGTGCAGGAAGGTCAGAAAAAACATATTTTCCATCTGGATTGCGTAAGGTGTCAGTCTTTTCAAAGCAACCATCCAATGTTTTAATCTTTACGACTATCCTTTGATTGGCAGGAATGATAGACAATTTACATTTTCCGCCTGCCACTTGTCCACGAAGGGTGCGTTTGGTATTATTCAAAAACACAATGCCCGCTTTTGGTGATTGTAGTTTTCGGAATTCCATAAAACCTGGCGTAAATACATGGTTTTTATAAACTGCCGTCAATTTTACATTTGCACCAGGCTCAAAATCTGCCGACCAGTTGCCGTCTTTGTCAGTAATAATTACAGGCGAATGAGGCAAGCCATTGACTAAAATCTGTACCGAATCTGAAAAACAAAAAGTGTTTTTGAATCGCACAGTTCCTGAAATATTTACAGTCGAAACATCTCTAAAATCTATGTTTCCGACCGCTGTATTGCTATTATTGAGATTTACGACTCTAACATTTGGCTCAAATTCGTGGGGCGTGTTTGCTTTACGTCTGGCATTATTACTCCAATTTGCCTTTGTCAGTATGCCTTCTCTTGGCACTGTTGCTCCAAAACTAATCGCAGCATAATCATATACTTTTGTGTCAGAACCTTCATTCAAATCAAAATAGCTATACAACAATGCCGTGGTAGAATCTTGTGGAATACCGACAACAAAATGTCGCTGAATTTCGGTTTGTGGCAAAGCGGTTTTATAAATCGCCACTTCATCAATCAATCCCGTATAAAAATTCCCTGTTGGTGCAGTTGAATTGGTGGCAAGCAACCACGGATTTCCTGTTGCCCAATTGGAAGTACCCGTAAACGAAACTGTTGCTTTTAGTTCTCCTTCCAAATATACTCTTGCTGTACCGTGTGTATTATCCATCGCTACCGCAACATGATAATATTGAGCTTTGATAGTGCCTAAATCGCTTAAATTTCCATTGAGATTGAGGTATAATCTGCCATTATCAACATATAATTCATACAAATTGCCTTTTGAAAGCACCGTTTGACGAGATTTCAAATCAAATGGATGAAACAAAACCTCTACCGTAGAAGTATCTGGAATGTCATAATTATTGAGATTTCCATACGATTTATCAGCGGCATTAAACTCGACTGCTGAGTTAAATTCAGAGTATTTGATAGGTGTTGCTCTGAAACTTTCTATGGAACTATAATTAACGCCGTCAATGATATAATAACCAGTAGCGTCCGAAATGCCCGCATTATATACTTCTGGAATATCTTTTGAGAATTTTGCCCCACCATAAATAGCAGCATTTGTCGGAATAATTGTATTGTCAAAAATCTTTAAACCAACACCTTCGTCCATTTTGAAATAAGAAATTAAACCAGTTTCTGTTTTTGAAACTGCCCGATTTTTTGTAGAATTGACTTCCGATTGTGTCAAAGGGCGGTTATAAATACGTACATCATCAATCAATCCTTTGTAAAAACTACCACCACCAATTTTGCTGCCAATATCAAGGTAGTTTTTTTCACGAGTAATAATAGCTGGTTTTGTACCAACAAAGTTTCCATCAACCATCACCGACATGGCAGTGCCATTATAAACCATCGTGATTTGATGCCATTGATTTGGTAAATCGGGGTTGGTGATTTCGTTAGGAATATAATATTTTAACGAATCGCTACCCGTGCCATTTCCGATATGGAAAATATAACCTTTGGCTTCTGCGTTGGTGGTTGTCGTAATCCACCAGTTTTTCTTTAAGGTGCTTCCCCAGTCAATAATTCCTGCTTCATTGTTACCAGTTCCGAGTTTTACATAAGCCGAAACGGTGAAAGCCGTTGTAGGAAATTCATTATCATAAGTTACACAAAGTTGGTCATTAACGCCATCAAATGACATCGAAGAACCCGTCAAAGGTGTAAGACGAACCTCAACGCCAGGCACAGGATTGCCCGAATTTGATTCGATTTTGCCTGTAACAACGCCATTAGGATTCATAAAACCAATAGATTTGAAGGCGGTGCCTTCACCAAAACTATTTTTTGCTATAATGCTGTATTCATAAAACTCGCCCGCTTGCGTAAAAAAATCAATGAATTGGCGTACATCTACGCCTAATTCTGTAAGAAACGAGCCATCTCTATAAATAACAAAAGAAGTAGGGGCTGGTCCGAGTGGATTTACTTCCCATTTCAATAAAATTCTATCTTTGAAATCTCCTTGCGAAGCTGCAAGAGTAGGGGGTTGCGGAGGCAAAAGCCAAGGCGACCATAATCCCAAACCCACTTGAAAGTTTTGGGAAATCAAATTCCCAATGGTAACAACTCCTTGCCCAAGTGTAAAATCGGAGCGATTGTAAGGAGAGAAGGTATTGGTAACGCCACCGTATATTAGGTAGGCTTCACCAAATATTTTTTTATAATCATTGGGGTTACATAAGGTATCCGTTTGGGCTTGCAGTCTTGGCAAACTCAGCAAAAGAAATAGTAACCCACCAAGCCATTTAAGGTAGAATGGTTTCATTGTTTTGTCTTTTAAAATTTGACTAATGAAAAAATTTGATGGGTACAATTAATTAATACGGATATAAGTCCAAACATTTAGGTTAATAGGGCGGGTTTCTGTTCCTCCTGCATTACTTACTGTAACTGTATGATTGTGGTCGCCAGCCGAATTTAGTGAAAGTGCATCAACATTACTTAAAATCATTTCAGGATTTGTAATTTGATTGTCGAAACCAGTAGGAGTATCCGTACTCCCTAACTTTGCCAAACCAACTGTATTTCCGTCAGCATTATGACTATGATTATGATTTCCATTGGTTGATGTTGTGCCATTATGATTGTGTAAAAGAAAAGATTGAGCTTGAACAATAGCAATGGGGCTACTACTTGTTCTATCTGGGTCATTATTCGCAGAACCGCTAAACTCCTGACTTCTTAAAAACATTCCACCAGCATCTGGAATTACGTTAGTTCCCAAATCAGTTGCGAGTTTAGATCCAAATATGTTACGGCCGTCCATTGGTACCCAACAATTGCCATTTCGTGCGGCAAATTGCGTTGGGTTTAATATTGAATATTTAATATCGCCTACTGCACCAGAGCAAAGCACAACCTTTGCAGTATCAGCTTTTATGGCATTTATAGCATTTGTTGCAGTAGAAGCACTGACGGCATTTGCAACACTAATGGCATAAGGTGCATAGGTAAGTTCGGTTCGTGGCGAGAGTTCTGTACCTTGGATTGTAACGCCCAAAAAGTAAGGCACGTCCCAAGCCAAAGACGAAATGTTGGTGATAGCACCCAATTTTACGGTATAAATTCCTCCAAAAACATTGACCGCAGGATTTATTTCTGTCCAAAGAGCTACACCAGCCGACTCAACATTATAAAGTTTGAAAGTAATGCTATAAGTGCCATTATCAACGGCTTTTCCGTTGGCATCTTTCAAGAAACCTTGGATAGATATTTTTTTGTTTTGGGCAGAAACTTCTGTAACAAAAAGACTGAAACACAAAAAGCTGAGAACAAAAGATAGAGTTAGAATACTTGTTTTCATAGTTATAAAATTTAGAAATTATTTGATTCTTTTAAAGTGAATATTTTGAGATATTTTTTTTCTTATTCTACGAGTAATGTCGGAGCAACGATTTCGAGGAACTGGGCTGTTTTCCTACGTGAAAGTGAAATTTTGAGGTTATTTTTCAATAATATTTTCACATAATCACAACTGGTATCTTTGTTTTCATAATCGGACATAAAAGCGAGATTGATAACAAACGACTTATTTGGGCGAAAAAAATTGTATTCTTTTAGTCTTTTTTCTAAGACTCCGATGGTTGTAGAAGATAGAATCTGATTTCCGTCGTCGAGATAAATAAGCGTATAATTGATGTCGGCTTTGAGCATTAGAATACTACTTGCTGAAATTTTTTTTCTACTTCCGAGGTGGATAAGTTCATTTGGGTTCATGGCTTTTTGGTTTTTTAAAATATGTATGATTCGATGGCGTAAAGTTGAGAGATCTATTTTTGAAAAGCTTTGTGTATTGTTCCAAAAACTTTGTTTATTGTGTCAAATAGTTTGTCTATTGTTGCATGGTCATTGTTTTGGTAGTTTTTGGTAGTTTTTTATGTTAGAATTATCGTTTTTTAACTGATACAAAAAAACAATAAAACCTTTATATCAAAAACGCATCAAGGACGAAGCCTACTAAATACTGTCCGAACGTAGGGAATTATTTACCGAAGGGAATTAAGGAGAGATAAAAAGGAGAAGAGACTTAAACATTGATTTCTTATAATGTACACAAGTTTTGCAGTTACTTTACATCTAAAAAACAATAGCCCTCAAATGTCATGCTTACAGCATGACATTTGAGAATTTAAAAACATTACGAATAAGGACTACCTAAAAAACAAAAACCTAAAAAAACAAAATGAAAAGGATACTTTCAATTATCTTAATTATAATATTTTTTTCCTGCAAAAATACAGAAAACAGTAACTCTCCTTTAGAGGCGGAGGGCATTCCCTACTTCCACACGCCAGATTTCACGCCACTTTGGCTTACTGAAAAAAGTCAATTAGATACGTTACATCAATTAGCAAATTTTGAATTTTTGAATCAAAATGGAGAGAAAATTACGCAAGAAACTTTCAGAGGGAAAATTCATGTGATGAATTGTTTTTTTACAATTTGCCCAAGTCTTTGTCCAAAGCTGATGACCAACATGAATGAAATTCAGAAAGCATTTAAGGACGATAAAAATGTATTGATTGCTTCGTATAGCGTTACGCCCGACCGAGATAGTGTGGAGGTTTTGAGAAATTATGCCAATATTAATGGTATTATTGATAATAAATGGGCTTTGCTTACTGGCGATAAAAAGCAGATTTATCAAATCGCCCGAAAGTCTTATTTCGCAGATGAAAATATAGGTGTGCAGAAAGGAGAAAATGATTTTCTTCACACCGAAAACTTTATTTTAGTTGATAAAAACCTACACATCAGAGGTGTTTATAATGGAACTTTGCCTTTAGAAATCGAACAATTAATAAAGGATATTGCAACTTTGGAGAAAGATAATAAATCACTTTAAACAAAGAAAAAGCCCTAACTTAGCAAATAAAATCACAAGCTAATGTACGGAATAAAATCCTTTGAAATAAAGAAAATAAAGTCAAAAAGTATTGAAAAAGCTCCCGATTTGGTAGTAATTGAAGAACCTTTAGAAATTCGTTTGGGTTATGGCGAAGAGTATAATCGCCAGCAAAAATCAATTTCTGTAACCATGCGTACACCTACAGGACATGATTTTGAACTGGCTTTAGGTTTTCTTTTTACCGAAAATATTATTACAACTTTTGATGATATTCACTCAATTCATTATTGCACTGATGCAGGAAAACAAGAACAACAAAATATAGTCAGAGTTGAACTAAAACCCCATATTTTAATTGATTTTCAAAGCTTTGAACGTCATTTTTATGCCACTTCAAGCTGTGGGATTTGTGGGAAAGCTTCTATTGAATCAATTCAGCAAAAATGCCAGTTTTTTCCTGAAAATGATTTTAAAGTTTCGGCAAAATTTATTCAAAGTTTACCAAAAATCCTAAACGAAAAACAAGTTTTCTTCCCACACACAGGCGGACTTCATGCAGCGATGATTACCCCCCCGCCGACCCATCGGACTGCCCTAAAGGGGAGCAAAAAAAAGGTTGACGAAGATAATGAAAGCCCCCCTTCAGGGGTTGGGGGCGGTGTTTTACGTGAAGACATCGGCAGACACAATGCACTTGATAAAGTAATTGGGGCAGCACTGCAACAAAATCTTTTGCCACTCAGCAACGTTGTATTGCTAATGAGTAGCCGTGCGAGTTTTGAGTTGATACAGAAAGCAGCAATGGCAGGAATATCAATCATGGCTTGTATGGGTTCGCCCTCAAGTTTAGCGATAGAAACTGCCCGAGAATTGAACATGACTTTGATTGGTTTTTTGCGTGAAAACAGCTTCAATATTTATTCGGGAGAAGAAAGAATTTTTTCATAGATTGGTTTAAAATAAAAAATATTATGTCGAAAATCAACGCACAGCCACCAACCGATTTTACAGGAATCGAAACTTCTGAGCCTCCCAAAGAAGCGGCTGGTTTTACGGCAGTTTATTCTTCAATAAAGCACGTTTTTGGTGCAATGCCAGTCAAGCGTGGCATAAAAGCATTGCTCAATCTCAACCAAAAAGATGGCATTGATTGCCCAAGTTGTGCATGGCCAGACCCAGACGGTGAACGCTCAAAAATAGCCGAATACTGCGAAAATGGTGCAAAAGCCATTGCCGAAGAAGCAACAACTCGAAAAGTAACACCTGTTTTCTTTCAAAAATATTCTGTTGCCGAACTCTCGCAAAAGTCAGATTATTGGCTTGGTCAGCAAGGGCGTTTGACGCATCCTTTGGTTTTGCGAGAAGGGCAATCTCACTACGAGAAAATTTCTTGGGAAGAATCATTTCAACTCATTGGTTCTCAATTAAATAGTTTATCGTCGCCCGATGAAGCAATTTTTTATACTTCGGGTCGAACAAGTAATGAAGCTGCCTTTTTGTACCAATTATTTGTGAGAATGTTTGGCACAAATAATATGCCCGATTGCTCAAATATGTGCCACGAATCAAGCGGCTCGGCTTTGGGTGAAACTTTGGGTTTGGGAAAAGGTTCTGTGAAATTAGATGACTTTGAAAAAGCCGAAGTCATTATGATATTGGGGCAAAATCCTGGCACAAACCACCCCAGAATGCTATCAGCCCTTGAAAAAGCCAAACGTGCAGGTGCAAAAATCATTTCAATAAATCCATTAATTGAGGCGGGTTTACTCAAATTTAAGCATCCTCAAGATGTACACGATGTGATTTTTGGTGGCGAAAAATTGACAGATATTTATTTGCAAATCAGAATTAATGGTGATTTGGCTCTATTGAAAGCAATGAATAAATTATTGCTTGAGGCTGAACAAAAATCGAGAGATGTTTTTGATAAAGATTTTATCATAAATCAAACTGAAAACTACGAAAAGTATGTAAAAAGCCTTGAAAATGAGAATTTTGAGCAACTTTCAGCTACTTGTGGGATTTCTTTAGATGAAATAAAAGCAGCAACTGAGCTTTTGATTCAGCACAAAAAAATTATTATTTGTTGGGCAATGGGACTTACGCAGCACAAAAACTCAGTAGCTACGATTCGAGAAATTGTCAATCTTTTATTATTGAAAGGAAGTATCGGCATTGAAGGCGGAGGAACTTGCCCCGTGCGTGGTCATTCCAACGTGCAAGGCGACCGCACGATGGGAATTTATGAAAAACCTTCTCCTAAATTTTTGGATAAATTACAAGAAAATTTTGACTTTGAACCACCACGCAAAAATGGATTTGATACTGTGGAGGCAATCAAGGCAATGGCAGAGAAAAGGGCAAAGGTTTTTGTGGCAATGGGTGGAAATTTTTTGTCGGCAACACCTGATACTGAATTTACGGCAAAGGCTCTGCAAAATTGTGATTTGACAGTTCATATTTCTACAAAACTCAATCGAAGTCATCTAATTCATGGAAAAACTGCCTTGATTTTGCCTTGTTTAGGAAGAACAGACATTGATTTGCAAAAGTCGGGAGAGCAATTTGTAACTGTCGAAGATTCGATGGGAGTTGTACATAGTAGTAGGGGAGTGCTAACACCAATTTCTGAACATTTATTGAGCGAACCAGCGATTGTAGCTAACTTAGCGTACTATACTTTTTATGCAAAAAATCACAAACTCACACATTCACAAAATCACTCAATTAATTGGTTAGCATTGATTGAAAACTACGACAACATAAGAAATTTAATAGAAAAATCAATCGAAGGATTTGAAAATTATAATGAAAAAGTACGCATTGCAGGAGGTTTTTATTTGCCAAATGCTCCCCGAAATAGAAAATTTTCGACTGATACTGCAAAAGCAAAGTTTACGGTAAATGAATTAGAAAGCATACAACTACTTGATAATCAATATGTTATGATGACAATTCGTAGTCATGACCAATTCAATACTACAATTTATGGCTTAGACGACCGTTACCGAGGTATTTACAATGAACGAAGAATTATTATGATGAATGAAACCGATATGGCTGAAGCAAATCTTGAAAAATATCAAGTTGTAAATCTTAATAATAACTTTGGAGGCGTGGAGCGAATTGCCAAAAAATTTATCGTTGTGCCTTATAATATCCCCCCAAAATGCGTAGCAACGTATTTTCCCGAAGCCAATGTTTTAGTACCAATTGATAGTTTTGCTGATATTAGCAAAACCCCAACATCTAAGTCGGTGGTGATCTCGATAAAGCCAGTATGAAATGTTTTTGTTGTAATTATTTCCTTCGCATCAAATTATCCAAAACCACCGCAGTTGCAATGCCAACATTTAAAGATTCGGCATGACCAAAGCGAGGAATCGTTATTTTTTTTGTAATAAATTGTTCTACTTCAGCACTAATTCCATTCGATTCATTGCCCAAAACGATGTATCCGCTTGAAGGAAATTCAAAATGATGGACATTTTCACTATTCAAAAAAGTACCAATTATTTCAATTTTTTGATTGATTTTTTCAAAAAACAATGGAATTTCAGAATAATAAGTTTTAATTCTCGTAAACGAACCCATCGAAGCCGAAATAACTTTTGGATTATAAAAATCTACGGTATTTTCGGAGCAAATAACTTTTTTTATGCCATACCAATCTGCAATTCGTAAAATTGTTCCCAGATTTCCAGGGTCTCGAATATCATCCAAAACCAACACAAATTCATTTTCTTCGGCAGAAAAAAACTTGTTTTCACGCATTTTTACAACCGCCAAAGCTGCATCATTGCTTTGCAAAGAGCCTGTTTTTTCAAGTTCTGACTGCGAAATTTGTTCAACTGATATTTTTTTTATTTTTTCTTCGTTCTCCTTAAAGAACTTTTCAGTGCCTAACAATAACTCAATTTCAAAATCTGCATCCAATAACTCTACGACACTTTTTGTTCCTTCTACCAAAAAACGTTGATGTTCTTGCCTATATTTTTTTATTTGCAAAGAATGAACGTACTTTTGCTGTTGTTTTGAAAACATATTATTTATGAGATTTTTTAGTTTAAAGAAAAGAAATACTAAAAACAAATTGAGAAATAAGATAAAACTTGTTTGTAAATACACCTTTTTTGTCCTTTTTATAGGTATTTTTAGTTCGTGTACACGTCAAGTTCAGTTAGAAAAAGATGAGTACCGTTTGAATAGTTTCGAGTTCAAAGGTAATAAAGAAATTTCAACCGAAGAACTTGATTTGTTAATTCCTGCTACGCAAAAGCCAAATCGGAGAATTTTTTACCTTCCAGTTACCCCTTATGTTTGGTTTTATAATATTGGTAAATCTCGCTATAACGAACAAAAAATATTGGCACGTTTCAATAAATGGAATTCAAAATTACAGGCTTTGCCAACACCCATTAATTTTGATGTAAAGCTTGAGAAAAAAAGAAAAAAATATCAAAATAAGGTATTTAGTTTTAAAGAAAGGCTTGAATCTGGTGAAAACTGGTGGATGAAAAATCTGGGTGAACCCCCTGCAAAAATCACTGAAAGTGCCATTAAGCGTACTTCTGAAAACATAAATAAATATATTTTTAGAAAAGGTTTTTTTGATAATAAAGTAACGTATCAGATTGATTCGGTAAATACCAATCGCAGAATAAGGATTACTTATTTGATAAATGAGCAAAATCCATATATTATTGAGAATATATTCTATGAAATTGACGATTTAAAACTTGATACACTTATTAGAAAAACGTTTTTAGAAAGTTACATCAAAACAACTGAAAATATTGATTTTAATAAAATAGACCTTGAAAAGAACAGAATCGAAGTCTTATTAAAAGATAATGGTTACTATAATTTTTCGGCAAAAAACTATGTTCAGGCTGAAATTGATACAATAAATATCAAGAATAAATACCAAGTAAATTTGAAAATAAAAATTTCAAATCCTTCACAAAAATTAGCACATGAACAGTTTATTTTAGAATCAATTCATTTTATTTCTGCCGATGCCTCTACCGAGTCGGGAGTGAATGTAGATACTACCGAAAGTAGCCTAAATGGTATTAAATACACATTTATTGGCAAGAAATTCCCTACAAAATTATTAGATAAGAAGATTTTGGTTCGCCCAAATCAACTTTTCAAGGCTTCATTAGTTAATGAAACCAACCGACAATTGTACGGACTTGACCAGTTTGCTTTTGCCAATATTCGCTTCACACAGCTTCCTGATAGCAAATTACGTGCAGATATTATTGCTCCAACGAATCCAAAATACACAGCGGCTTATAATTTTGATGTCAATAACATAAATAATATTTTAGGGGGAGGAGGGAGTATTTCACTTCGTGCAAGAAACCTTTTGAGGGTTTTGGAAACTACCGAATTAGGATTTCGTGCAAATTTGGAAGGTCAGCCAGGACTTGATTCTACAACGCAACGTAGTCGTGAATTAGGTGGGAATTTGGCATTGAACTTTCCCAAAATTATATTTTTTAATAAATTTGCCAATTTATTGAGTCTAAAAAATCCTCGTACACAAGTGGCCGTAAGTTATAATAATTCAAAACAAAGGCTTTTTGAAAGACAAGTTTTTCGCTTAACAAGTAACTATTCTTGGCAAAGGTCGAAGTACGAAACGATTTTGATATCCCCTTTCGATATAAACTTAATCAATACGCCCTTCAAAGACTCAACTTTTAATGCCGTTTTGAACGAAAATCAAAATCTTCGAGTATTATTCGACCCTCAATTTGTTTCAAGTATTAATTCGACTTATATTTTCAATAATCAGATTCAAGGAAAAAACATTAATGCAAGGTATCTTCGTTTTTTTGTAGAATCGGGGGGGACAACTCTTAACTTTTTTCCAAATAAAGATAAAATTAACTTTATTGACAATGTTTTTCCTTTGGATACAAACAAACGGGCTTATTTTCGATTCATAAAAATGAATGTGGATTTTCGAAAATATTTTTCAATAAATAAGCAAGATTCGTGGGCATATCGCCTTAATATAGGACTTGCAAAGCCTTATGGTCAAAATCGTGCACTTCCTTTTGAAAAAAACTTTTTTATTGGAGGTCCAAATAGTCTTCGTGCTTGGAGACCTCGTTCTTTGGGGCCGGGTTCGGCTGAAGGAACAACTGTCAATAACCGATTTCCTCAACAGCCTGGCGATATTCTTTTGGAAGGAAGTGTGGAGTATCGGAAATACTGGTTTAGGTTTATTGGCAATTGGAATATAGCACTTTTTATTGATGCAGGAAATGTCTGGAAATGGTATCAAATTGATAAAAAATTTGACCAAGCAAATTTTAATTGGACAAGGTTTTACAAAGAAATTGCCGTAGGAACAGGTGCAGGACTACGTTTGGACTTAGATTATTTCATTGCTCGCCTTGATTGGGGTGTAAAGGTTTTCGACCCTGCACGTCCAGCAGGCGAAAGATTTGTTTTGGATAATTTGAAATGGCGAAGCAACAAAAATACAAATCCTTATTACCCTGTTTTTAATTTTGCCATTGGGTACCCTTTTTAGGATGTTTTTTATTTTCAAAAATAAAACTACAAAAGACAATATTTTACAAAAAAAAATAAAATCGTGTAACTTCTAAATACTTGATTATCAAATATTTAGAAAAATAAACTTAGGTATTTGTTTTCTACCTCTTTTTTTTTATATTTGCTCAACGTAACCCATATAAAACATTCCTAATTACTATTGAAAACGCTCAGTTTTGTAAACAACAAAGGTGGCGTCGGAAAAACTACTTCTGCCCAAAACGTTGGAGTAGCCTTACATCGATTTACGCACAGCAAAGTGCTGTTCATCGACCTCGACGCACAAGCAAGTCTAACTCGCTGTTTTGGCTATAATAATTTAGATTTTTTCAATGCCGATAGTGGCAGCTTTATCCTCAACGATAAACCATTTGATGAAATCGTCGTATCAACCGATGTCGGAGATTTGCTTCCTGCATCAATGGGCTTTTTGGTCGCCGAAGACCGAATCAAAGCAAGCCCGATTTTTCCATTCAATTTGAAAATTGCCCTTGATAAAATCAAACATCGCTATGATTTTATCATCATTGATTGCCCTCCCAGTCTTTCTACCTCTGCCCGAATCGCCTTAGTTGCTTCTGACCTATATTTTGTACCGCTTCAAGCCGAATATTTAAGTTACGAAGGATTACGTAATTTTTTGAGTTTTGCCAGCCAGCTCTCAATGATTTGCCCAAATTTGCAGCTTGGTGGAGTTTTTGCCACAAGGTATAATCCCAAAATTCGTAGAAGATTGAGTAATGATTTGGTAAAATCTACTAAACTTCAACTCAACGGACAGTTTATGGATTCTTACATTCGAGATAACGTTTCAATTCCCGAAGCTCAAGCCAGCGGTCAAGATATATTTCTTTATGACCCCGACTCTAATGGTGCAATTGACTATTATAAACTCACACGAGAAATGGTCAATAAACGTTTTCAAAAGAATCTTATGCAACAATTAATGCGAGCCTGAAAAATTTCTAAACCTGTTTAAAATCATTTTCTTTCAACTATCAATGCACTATTTTTGTTGTAGCTATTCAAAAAATTCTACAACAAAAACCACTTTTTTGCAGTTCTATATTAATATACTAACAAATTGTGAGTAATTTTGTAGTCGAATCTAACCTGTATATTAAATGAAACCTGTAAAATACGCAAAAGTGAAGTTCTTGAATAAGGATAAATCACTCTTTTTCTCAGTTTTAAGAGAAAATATTGATGCTTATTTCGAAGAAAATAAACTTGTAAAAACAGGAGGAAATAAGCTACTTATCAAGGCAGTTTTCATGCTAAGCCTTTATTTTGTTCCTTTTGGAATGATTTTGAGTGGAAGTTTCTCAAATGTTCAAATGCTTTGGCTGACTGTTGTGATGGGTTTGGGTATGGGTGGCGTAGGAATGTCAGTAATGCATGATGCCATTCATGGCTCACTTTCTGATAATACGACCATCAATAAATTTCTTGGAGCAAGTATCTATTTTCTTGGCGGAAATGCCTATAATTGGGACGTTCAGCACAACAAACTGCACCATACTTATACCAATATTCATGACATTGACGAGGACATTACTGGCAAATTTCTACTTCGATTGTCAATCGGCGATAAGCTAAAATCGGTGCATCGTTTTCAACATATTTATGCTTTTTTCTTGTATAGCCTTATGACGATTTCGTTTTTATGGAAAGATTTCAAAGAAATTTCGCTATATAATAAAATGGCTGAAACAGGTTTGGTAAAGCGATTCCCAAGAAATGAGCTAATAATTTTATATATTAGTAAAATAGCCTATATTTTGTTCATTGTAGCATTGCCTTTGCTGGTTCTTGACATCACTTTTGGACAATGGGCAATTGGTTTTTTTGCTATGCACTGCACCGCAGGTTTGATTTTGAGTACAGTTTTTCAGTTGGCTCATGTGGTTGAGGGAGCAACACAACCAGTTCCTGACGAAAAAAATAGCATTGAAAATGCTTGGGCAATTCATCAGCTTTACACTACCTCTAATTTCGCAGGAAAAAACAAAGCACTTTCATGGTATATTGGTGGTCTTGATTATCAAATTGAGCATCATTTGTTTCCAAATATCTCGCATATTCATTACCCAGCTATTTCAAAAATAGTAAAAAATGTTGCCGAAAATTTCAATATTCCTTATAATGACAAAACATCTTTTACAAAAGGATTGCTTTCTCATATAAAAATGTTGCATAATTTAGGGCATGGCGTGGTTTGAAAAAAAACCTCATAAAACTTTTTTGTAAGAAAGTTTTATGAGGTTTTTTTTCAAACTTGTTTATTTTAGAAGCAAAGCCCGAAAATTTACTGTTCGAGCGACAGCGAGGTGGTTCGCCACTGCGATTAAATTTTCTTGAATTTTTTACGGTCAGCTGCTGCTGTTACTTTTTGTATCAAAACAAAAAGTAAGGCGTAAATAAAGGCAGTTTTTCGAGAATTTTTAAAAGTTTAAACAGGCTCGAGGTTTACTCTTCCTCCTTCTCAATACTCTTATTATCTTCATCAACAATGACAAAAACAGTTTCACCAGTTTTTTTCATTAGATATTTTTCACGGGCAAATTTTTCCATTGATTTTGGATTTCCCATGACTTCTTTTTCTTCAATTTTTACTTTTTTGAGTTCATCAACATAAAATTCTTGTTGATTTTCTAAATCGGAGAGTTTTTGCCATAATCTAAACTGGGCTATGAGGTTGCTACCATCAAAAAATATTAGCCAAACCAATAAACCAGCAAGTGTAAGTACATAAAAACGGTACTTCATTGCGAATGCAGGAACGTAAATTTTCATTATAGGAAATTTTATAAAGCACGATTGTAGTTCAAAAGTAGAAATTTCTTTCAAATAAACAAAAAAAGCCTGCCAAAACTTGGCAGACTTTTTTGTATTATAAAATTCCGAATATCTAATAACGAGATTATAGCATCGAAATCAGAACTTCAACCCTGGAAAATGTGCCGAATCGCCCAATTCTTCTTCAATACGAAGTAATTGATTATATTTTGCCATACGGTCTGAGCGTGAAGCCGAACCAGTTTTGATTTGACCTGTGTTCAAGGCAACTGCCAAATCTGCAATTGTTGAATCTTCAGTTTCGCCCGAGCGGTGCGACATGATGCTCTTATATTTGTTTCTATGAGCTAAGTTTACTGCATCAATTGTTTCGGTCAAAGAACCAATTTGGTTTACTTTTACCAAAATTGCATTGGCAATTCCCTTGTCAATTCCTTCTTGCAAGCGTTTTACGTTTGTTACAAACAAATCATCACCTACTAACTGGCATTTGCTACCAATCAAGCGAGTTTGTTCTGCCCAACCTGCCCAATCATCTTCTGCCATACCATCTTCAATCGAAATAATTGGATATTTTTCTACCCAACTCGCCCAATATCCAGCCATTTCGTGTGAATTTAACTGTCTTCCGTCAGATTTTTTGAATGTATAAAGTCCTGTTGCTGAATCATAAAACTCCGAAGCCGCAGGGTCTAATGCTATAAATACATCTTCACCAGCTTTGTAACCAGCTTTTTCTATAGCAACCAAAACTGTTTCAATTGCTTCTTCATTTGATTTGATGTTTGGAGCAAAACCACCTTCATCGCCTACGTTTGTTGAATAACCTTTTGATTTTAATACTTTTTTCAAAGTATGAAAAATATCAGTTCCCATTTGTAAAGCGTGCGAAAACGACTCAGCTTTTGCGGGCATTACCATAAATTCTTGAAAATCAATCGAATTGTCGGCATGCGAGCCACCGTTGATAATATTCATCATTGGAACTGGCAAAGTGTTGGCATTTACGCCACCCAAATAACGATATAAAGACAAACCAGCCTCGAAAGCTGCCGCTTTTGCAACTGCCAACGAAACACCTAAGATTGCATTTGCTCCCAAAACTCCTTTATTTGGCGTGCCATCAAGGTCAATCATGATTTTGTCAATCAGATTTTGTTCAAAAACATTTGCTCCTAATATTTCGGCAGCAATAATATCGTTTACATTTTTAACTGCTTTCAAAACGCCTTTTCCTTGATAAATCTTTGGATTATCATCACGTAATTCAACGGCTTCGTGTACGCCCGTAGATGCTCCTGAAGGCACTGCTGCACGTCCCATATAACCGTTGTCGGTCAATACATCCACTTCGATAGTAGGGTTTCCTCTTGAATCAAGAATTTGTCTGGCGTGTACTCTAACAATTTGGCTCATATTTAGATTAAGCGTTTTGGTTATAAAAAATATTGGAATCGTGCAAAAACACGATATTTTCTTTGGAAATTGATGTAAAATTAGTTTTTTTTTTGGAATTTGACAAATGATAAAGGGGTAAGTACAAGTTTAGAATTATTTTTACCACAGAGGAAATGGAGGCATACCACAGAGAAATAAGAGAAAAGTATTAACATAAACTCTGTTACCTCTGTGGTATTTACTCTGTTTGCTCTGTGGTAAAAACTCTTAACAGTGAGTATTACACAATATTCATAGTTTGTTCTTTGATTTTCTCCAATTCATCTTTCATTTGCACAACCAAACGCTGAATTACTGAATCGTTTGCTTTTGAACCAATTGTATTTACTTCTCGACCAATTTCTTGGGCAATAAAATTAAGTTTCTTGCCATTCGAAGCAATTTTTAGTTCCTGCACGAAATATTCTAAGTGATTTTGCAAGCGAACTTTCTCCTCCGAAATATCAAATTTTTCTACATAATAAATCAATTCTTGTTCAAAACGATTTTTGTCAAAAGTGTCACTTGAAGACCATTCCGAAACTGCCTTTTCTATGCGTTCACGAACCACTGGAATACGCTTTGGGTCTTGCTCTTCAACGCCTCTCAACAAACTCGAAATGCTTTCAATATATTCATAAAACTTTAATGCAGTATTTTTTCCTTCTTGTGTTCGAAACTCCTTACACTTCGTAATCGCTTGATTAACAGCAGTTTTCATTAAATCCCACTCAGCTTTAGAGTCAGATTCGCTCAAAGAATCGGTGTTATAAGCATTGGGCATCATACTTGCCATGCGTAATAATTCGGTAGGAGTTGGTTCAAAACCCAGTTCATTTGCCGTTGCTTTTAAGTCTTTAAAATAGGCTTTTACCAAGGCACGATTGACGGTTGTTGAAGCTCCCGATTCGTCTTTTTGAGTTACTGACATATTAAATTCGACTTTGCCACGCTCCAATTCTTGGGTAAGCATCGTACGGATTTCGATTTCTCTTTCGGAGTAATTACGTGGGATTCGGCAGTAAATATCAAAAAACTTAGAATTCAAAGATTTAACTTCGACGGTAACAGATATTTTGGCATTTTCGACAGTTGCCGAGCCAAAACCAGTCATTGATTGCAACATAAATTTGAGTTCTGAATTATGAGTTCTGAATTCTGAGGTTAAGGCCGCAGCGTTTTTCTCGAAATATTTTACTCATAACGTTTAATTAAAATTTAAAAAATTAAGCAAATAACGCAAAAATATAGGAGAGTTTAGTCGTTTTTATTGAAGGAGTTGTATTTTATTCTATCATTATATCATTCACTCATTCAAAATTAGATTTCTCCACCACCTTAATTTTACGCATATATAAGGTAGGCCGGGCAAGGAGATTTTTGCGTTCACGTCCCCAAACCAAGAAATTTTCCTCGAACCAAGGCAAAAAACCTGTAATTTGTTCATTACCCATTTCTTCATACACACCTTTTGCTACAACTTCGCCCGAATTGATGTCAAGCAAATTCGTATAAATTACATTTCCAAATTGACACCCGCCCAAAATTCTGTTTTTATTTACCAAAAAACGCATGGCAGGTTTTACGTTTGATTCTAAAATATCTATTTTGTTATTTGTTTGTGAACGTGAGCGTTGCGTATAAATAAAATTGGTCAAACCATCTAAAGCAATGACCGAATTCCAGACAAAATTTGCTTCATTATCAAGTCTGCATATCATGGAATAGTTATATTTTATTTTTCCAGTATATTCTTGATTTGAGATAGATGCATCAAAAAAATCAAAAACGCACATTGCCCCATCTTCAATCTGTTTTAGTTGGTGAACAATGGCAAAAGGTGGGGCTTGATTTTTTTTGTTTAGTAGAGCTTTATACTCCGAAAACTCAGTGTATTTTACCTTCTCTGGAGAAAAATCATTATCCAAACTGGCAGCATATAAGCCTCTTACTCGAAAACTTAAGCCTTTTGTATAAGTGCCAATAACCAATAGTTTTTCGCCAATTCGTATGATTTTTGCTTCATTAAATTGCTTTTTATTATTCGGAATTATATAATTATTTAAGGATTTTCCTTCTTTCGAATACTTTTTTATTAATAAATTCCCGTCTTTTTGTTGTTTTAAAATTACCGTAAAACTCTCATTATCAGCATATAAGGATAGAAATTGAGCATTTCTATTGAGCAAATTGGGCAAAACTTTGAATGTACCATCTTCCACATGAAAAATCATTACAACGGGGCGTTCTTTATATTTGCAAGCAATAAAACAATCTTCATTCACAACTCGAAAAGTAAACATTTTTATTGCTTCGGGAAGTATACCTTCAATCGTTTCTTGAAAGCCTGTTTTGACAGAAGTTTTTAGTAGTATTAGTTTGTTTTTAGGAATAAAACGGTTGAACAATGCATAATGAAAAACAGTGTCAGTTTGCTCACCAATAAAATCATATTTTGAGTCTATTTTGAAGTCATTTTGCCAAATATTTTTCACGTTTTTGTCATATCCTTCAGTGTGAATATAAGTAAATTTTTCATCCGAATTTAAGTCCGACATAATTGTGCCATTTGCCCCCATCGGAATGATGTTATTTTGTCGAATTGGCTTAAATATATTCTCCTCCGAAGAAGGAATTCCTCCTTGTTTGATATGACTTTTGGGCATCAAATTTGTTGATGGGGCTAAACGAGCAGCAGCCAAAATAGACTCTTGGGTTGGGCTAATTCTTTGTGCAAATAGAAAAAAATGCTGGAAAGAAAATAAGAATATTAGTAATAGCTTTTTCATCATAAATAAATAGAAAGTACAGTAAAGTTCCTTGAATTGGGCCTTATTTCCAAATAAAACAAGGTATTTATCTTAAAAAGACGTACTTTTGTGGTTCGTTATGTAGAACAAAATTCTATTTTGCTCATATCAATAAAAGCAAATTGTATTATTTTATGAAAATTGAATTAGCATTAAAAAAAGCCATTCAACAAGCACTTTCTGCATTATATAATGTAGCCGATGAAGTAGTTTTGCAACCAACCAAGAAAGATTTTGAAGGAAATTATACTTATGTAGTCTTTCCTTTGGTGAAATCGCTACGAAAAAATCCAGCAGAACTTGGAAATGCCCTTGGGCAATATATTAAAGGAAATACTGATTTTATAGAAAGCTTTAATGTAGTTCAAGGTTTTTTGAATATTGTTTTGAAAAACGAAGTTTGGATAGATACTTTGAATGGTATTTTGGCAGAAGAAAATTTTGGTGTTTTTCCTGCTAATGGAAAGTCTGTAATGGTTGAATTTTCCTCACCAAATACTAATAAACCGCTGCATTTGGGGCATTTACGTAATGATTTTTTGGGCGAATCAGTGTCAAGTATTTTGAAGGCAAGTGGTTATAATGTTGCCAAAACTTGCTTAGTCAACGACCGTGGCGTACATATTTGCAAGTCAATGTTGGCGTACCAAAAATGGGGAAATAATGCAACGCCCGAATCATTGAATCTCAAAGGCGACCACTTGGCTGGAAAGTTTTATGTAGAATTTGACAAAGCCTATAAAGCCGAAATCGTTCAACTGATTGCCGAAGGAAAAACTGAAGACGAAGCAAAGAAAAATGCTCCATTAATGCTCGAAACGCAAGAAATGTTGCAAAAATGGGAGCAAGGCGATGCTAAAACGATGGATTTATGGCGAAAAATGAACAGTTGGGTTTTTGCAGGATTTGATGAAACATACAAAAAAATAGGTGTTTCGTTTGATAAAGTTTACTACGAATCAAACACTTATTTGCTTGGGAAAGAAGTTGTTGAAGAAGGTTTAGCAAAAGGAATCTTCTTCAAAAAAGATAACGGCAGCGTCTGGATTGACCTAAAAGAAGAAGGTCTTGACGAGAAATTGGTGCTTCGTTCTGACGGAACTTCGGTCTATATTACGCAAGATTTAGGCACAACAGATTTGAAGTTTAGCGATTATCATAGCGACAAGTCAATTTGGGTAGTTGGTAATGAGCAAGATTACCATTTTCAAGTGCTTTTTGCCATTATGAAAAAACTTGGTAGAGCTTATGCTAATGGCTGTTATCACCTTAGTTATGGTATGGTAGATTTGCCTTCTGGGAAAATGAAATCTCGTGAAGGTACAGTTGTTGATGCTGACGAATTGGTAACTGAAATGATAGAAACAGCTACCGAATCAACTCGTGAGCGTGGAAAAATTGATGATTTTAGCAAAGAAGAAGCCGAAAATCTCTTTCAAATGTTGGCTTTGGGTGCTTTAAAATATTTCTTGCTGAAAGTTGAGCCAAAGAAAAGAATGTTGTTCAACCCTGCCGAATCAATTGATTTTCAAGGAAATACAGGCCCTTTTATTCAATATACTCATGCCCGTATTTGTTCGATTCTGCGTAAGGCTGAATCAATGCAATTACCTATTAATCAAGAGGTTAAGTCAGTAGAATTGGCAAAAGTAGAAACCGAATTAATATTTGTTTTAAGTGAATATCCATCAGCAGTGCTTAAAGCAGGTGAAGAATATTCTCCAGCAGTTATAGCGAGTTATGTATATGAATTAGCAAAAACTTTCAACCAGTTTTACGCCGAAGTTTCTATTATGAATGAAACAGATAGCGATAAACAACAATTTAGACTTTCACTCATTAAAGTAATATCCGAAACAATTTTCAAAGCTACTGCGTTATTAGGTATAGAAGTACCTAATAGAATGTAATTTTCTGTAAGAAGTTCTCAAACCTAACACTTTCAAACTTTTAACTTATTTTAGCATGAAAAAGAAACTTTTTTTTACTTCATTAACACTCTTAACTCTCACAATAACAATGAGTTTTACACTTCTTAAAAACATCTTTTCAGACAAAAAAGCCTCATCTGAAAAGCCAACAGCTGCCATAGTAAAAGGTTCTTTTTACGATTTTAGTTTAAAATCACTTGATGGCAAAGAAACGATTGATTTTGCTCGCTACAAAGGCAAGAAAATTGTCATTCTCAATACAGCATCGGCTTGTGGATATACACCACAATATGCCGATTGGCAGAAATTTCACGAAAAATATGGTGATAAAATTGTTGTAATTGGTTGCCCTGCCAATAATTTTGGTGGTCAAGAATCTGGTACAAACAAAGAAATTGCTACATTTTGTCAGAAAAATTACGGTGTAACCTTCCAAATGCTTGAAAAAATAAATGTTACAGGAAGCGACCAACACCCACTTTATAAATGGTTGAGCAAAAAAGACCTAAACGGTTGGAACGACAGCGAGCCAACATGGAATTTTTGCAAATATGTTATCAACGAAAAAGGTGAAGTAACAAATTTCTTTGCTTCAGGCATAAAACCAACTAATGCCGAGTTTTTGAAGGCGGTAGGTATTTAATTTTGAGTGATAGAATGAGTGAATGATAGAATAGTAAAAATATTCCATTCATTCATCCTATCACTCACTCATTCTATCATTATGAAACATTGGCTCTCAGCAGCTCGACCACGTACATTGCCTTTGGCTTTGGCGAGTATTTTTATGGGAAGTTTTTTGGCAGCTTTTGCAGGAAAATTCGATTGGATGATTTTTGCTTTTTGTTGCCTCACAACGATTGCTTTGCAGGTGCTTTCCAACTTTGCCAACGACTACGGCGATACTCAAAATGGTGCAGATTCAGCAGAAAGAGTTGGTCCAGCGAGGGCTGTTCAGTCGGGAGCAATTTCGCCGAAGCAGATGTTCAACGCCATTATTTTATTTGCTTTACTTTGCTTGATTTTTGGTATTTCTCTTTTGTATTTTGCCTTTAAAGATGCCTCTGCGAGTATATTTTGGGCATTTTTAGGACTTGGTTTGCTATCAATGTTGGCGGCATATACTTATACCGCAGGAAAAAACCCTTATGGATATGCAGGCTTGGGAGATATTTCAGTATTGATTTTCTTTGGTTTGGTAGGGGTTTTGGGTAGCAATTTTTTGTTCACAAAAACCTTCGATTGGATAAATATTTTTCCAGCATTGAGTTGTGGTTTTTTTGCTACGGGCGTGCTAAATATTAATAATATTAGAGATATAGAGTCTGATACTCAAGCAGGAAAAAAAACAATCCCCGCCCGGTTAGGTAAGGGAAATGCAATAATATATCATTGGATTTTATTGATACTCGGGATGTGTAGTATCTTGATATTCAGCGTTTTACAAGGAAAAAATAACTTTCAGTATGTGTTTTGTTTTCCATTGTTTTTTATCAACGGATTCAAAGTCTCACGTTTGCCAAATCCAGACTCAATGCTCAAATTTATGGCACTTTCGAGTTTGGCATTTGTTATTTTATTCGGTCTTGGACAGCTATTTTGATTTATGATTTACGAATGGTTCAGCAGCGGTGTATGTTATCGTTGCGACTATGATTTAAAAAATGATCTTTTATTGTAAATATTCTTCATTCGTAAATCGTCATTCATAAATCATTTTGTTCCCGCTACTTGCGTTTGAGAAATTACAAATTTTTCTTCGTTTGCTCTAATTTTCACCAAAACTCTACGATTTTTACGACGACCTTCAGGTGTCGCATTGCTTGCCAAAGGGCGAGTTGCACCATAGCCAGCAATTGCCAAACGTTCAGTTACTACCCCTTGAGATTTTAAAAATAAAGCAACAGTTTTTGCTCTATTTTCTGAAAGTTTCTTATTATTCCATTGATTCCCAGTGCTATCGGCATGTCCTTCGATAAAAATTTCGGTATATGGATAGCGATTCAAAACACCAGAAATATCATTCAAAAGAACCCTTGCATCAGCAGTCAAGCGTTCAGAGCTTGATTCAAAATAAAAATCAGGTTGAAAAGTGATGTTAATTCCGTCAGAAGTACGAAGTATCTCTGCTTTGCCAGTTGTTGCACCAATTAGGTCAGTCGCCAGTTTGTCGAGCATTGTCCCAACTTTTACTGCGGTTTCAGCAGCAATGGGGTCTTTTTTATGAGTAGAGGAATTATTCTTCGATGTTTTTTTTGAAGAATTACAAGCAACAAGCACAGCTATAGCCATAGCTACGCCTGAAAATAGACGCAATAATTTCATGGAATTAGGATGTTTTAAGCAACGTAAGTTTTTTTTTTATTCTTTAACAAAATAAATGTTATGTAAAATTGGTAAAAAAAATTTGATATTGGCAAGGAATTTGGTAAAAATGTTATTATTCGGTAGCAAATTCCCCATTTTATTAATTTTTTCGGTAAAAAGTATTGAGTAAACAGTCATAAAATTTATCTTTGCTAAATAAAAATATAACCACTTGGTATCTCTTTAAATTTTCAAATAAACTCATGAAAAAAGTATTTTCCCCTTTATTGGCTTTCTGCCTAACTCTTTTTGCAATACAAACTCATGCACAACAAACGGCATCTGAGTTTTTTGATATTGGCGTAAATAAAAGCAAAGCGGGTGATTATATTGGTGCTTCACAAGCATACAGTACCGCAATTGCGATGAACCCCGAAAACTCAACAAGTTATTATAATCGAGGCTTGGCAAAACAGCAGCTAAAAGACCATCGTGGTGCTATTTTGGATTTTGACCGTACTATTGACCTTGATTCAAAAAATGCTTTGGCGTTTTTATATCGTGGAAAAAGTAAAAGCGACCAAGAAGACCACCGTTCGGCTTTGCAAGATTATAACCGAACAATTGAACTAAATCCAGAAGATGGCTTGGCGTTTTTGTATCGTGGTATGACAAGAGCCAAATTGTTGGATTATCGTCGTGCGATTCAAGATTATTCAAAAGTAGTGGAACTAAATGCCGATGATAATAGTAAATACCAAGCATATTTTTCACGTGGTGCATGCAAATCTCGCTTAGAGGACTTTCAAGGAAGTATTTCTGATTTTACTAAAGCAATAGATTTAAACCCAAAACGTTCACAATCGTTTGCAAGTAGAGGTTATAGTCGTTTGAAAATCAATGATTTTTCGGGTTCAATAAAAGATTTTGATGAGGCAGTAAAATTAAATCCAGAAGATAGCGAATCATATTTCAATAGAGGATTTGCTAAAACAAAAACTGATGATTTTCGTGGAGCAATTAATGATTTTGACAAAGCGATTCAGCTCGACCCACAAAATGTCCGTGCGTTTTATGGCAGAGGTTTTTGTAATAGTAAATTGGGCGGGCAACGTGATGCTGTCAATGATTTGACCAAAGCAATTGAGGTAAATAATGTAAATATTGACTCAAAAGTATATTATACTGGTCGTATGACAAAAGCTACATTAGACGAACTTAGAAATGTAGTACAAGAAAGAAGCAAAATTAATGAATTTTCTGATGACCGTTCAGAAGCATATTATAGCCGTGGCATCTCGAAATTTAAAACTGGTGACGGTAAAGGTGCAATCATTGATTTAAACAAATCAATTGAGTTGAATCCTACTTATGCAGAGGCATATTTTTCTCGTGGTTTGGTTCGTTCTTCGATGGGAGCTCAAAAAGATGCTTTGCAAGATTGCTCAAATGCCATTAAATTAAATCCTAAATATGGTGAAGCATATTATGTGAGAGGAATTATTAAACACGCTTTGGGCGATGAAAATGCTGGTTGCTACGACCTTAGCCGTGCAGGTGAGTTAGGCTATTCAGCTGCATATAATGTTATTCGTGAATATTGTAATTGATTATAAGTAGCTAATTATCAATTAGTTATAAAAAAAACAGGTGCAGGTCAAATTTGATTTGCACCTGTTTTTTTTATGAAATCCTAACCTTTATAAAACAACCATTTGCCAATTTCCTTGAAAGTTGGTTTTTTGCCATACATTAATATTCCTACTCGATAGATTTTGGCGGCAAACCACACCATTCCTATGGTGCTAAGGACAAGAAGTAGCATTGAAAGGACTATTTCCCAAGTTTCTACGCCATAAGGTAAGCGAGCCATCATTGTAATAGGCGAAGTAAAAGGAATGATTGATGCCCAAAAAAGTAATTTATTATCTCCTTGACCTACTGTCATCAATGCAATTACATAACCAGCCAAAAGCGGTAACATAATTGGTGTCATAAATTGCTGCGTATCTGTTTCGTTATCTACTGCTGAGCCAATTGCACCATAAACTGAGGCATAAAATATATAGCCAAATAGAAAGTAAAACAAAAAGCAACCTAAAATGAGAGGAATATTCAGACTTTTGGCACTTTGCATAAAAGCGACTACTTTTCCTGCACTGTTTGGTGTCTCGTTTACTTTTTTAGCAATTTCATCTTTTTGTTTTTCTGGCATTTCTGACATTTGCTCCTGTGCAGCTTTTGCCATTTGGTTGGCAGGAAGTAATGATGAACTTATGCTTGTCAGTACAAAAGTGAAGGTTATCCAAAGAGCAAATTGTGTAAGACCGACCAATCCCACACCGACGATTTTGCCAACCATCAATTGAAATGGTTTGACTGATGAAATAATAACTTCTATAATTCGACTTGTTTTTTCTTCAATCACACTACGCATTACTTGCATTCCAAAGAGTAGTACAGTCGTAAACATCAGAATTGCTGAAAATGTACCTAAAATTGTAGAAGCAAGTGTGTTTTGTTCTTTTTGGTCGCCTTCTTTGCTCACAACCACTACTTTTGACGAAACATCGACATCGGCTTCGTCCAAAACTTTTTGGCTGATTCCAGCTTTTGCCAATTTTACATTCCTAATTTCATTCTGAACAATTCTTTCAATTCTATTTTGAATCTCAAAACCAACGCCCTTTCCTGTGTATATTTTAAGCCCTTGAGGTTCTTCCATAATATTTTTAGGAATCAAGGCAACGATGTCAGTTTTGTCTTTTCGGTCTTGGTTGAGTCGGGTAATGGCAGAATCAAGTGAAATTTTCACAAATTCATATTTGACATTTGACGAGTTTTTAAATTTTTGAGTAAAGACACCACTTTCGTCAATAATTGACACTTTTTGAGCATCTCGAGAGTTGAAAACTCCCCAAAATAATAAGGCATAAAAGCCAGAAATCAAAATAGGCATTAATAAAGTCATTACCCAAAATGACTTTTTCTTGATTCTTACTAAATATTCTCGACGAAGGATGAGTAATATATTTTTCATGTTTTTTAGTTTTTTTAGTACGGCGGTTTTCTTAAACCGTCAATTACGAATTTTTTATAAATGTACGCTGACGGTTTAAGAAAACCGTCGTACAGTTTAATCAATAGTTTCATTGACAACCCTTTTGAAAATATCATTCATTGTCGGAATATTTTCTCCAAACGAACGAAGCTCAACTCGGTCGAGAATTTGTCTAACTAATTGATTTACAGGTACTTCTGGCTTTATTTTGATGATAGATTTTGAGAAATTATCTTCGATATTTTCAGTATTAATTATGTCAAATTGATTGTCCAAATCGCCTAAATTGCCCAAATATTCTACATTATAAGTATGTGTTTTGAAACGTTCTTTGATGTCTTTTTTTGCTCCATCAAGCACTTTTTCTGATTTATTGATAAGTGCAATATTATCACATAACTCCTCAACTGATTCCATTCTGTGTGTAGAAAATATGATTGTTGAACCTTTTTCTTTCAATTCCAGAATTTCATTTTTTATCAAATCGGCATTTATTGGGTCGAAACCTGAAAAAGGTTCATCCAAAATAATCAACTTCGGTTCGTGCATAACAGTTGCCACAAACTGAATTTTTTGTTGCATACCTTTCGACAAATCTTCAACATTTTTGTCCCACCAAGTTTTGATGTCAAACTTTATAAACCATTCCTTTAGCTTTTCCATAGCTTGCTTTTCAGAAAGTCCTTTGAGTTGAGCCAAATAAAGCAATTGTTCGCCGACTTTCATTTTTTTATAAAGTCCACGTTCTTCTGGCAGATAACCAATATCTTTGATATGGTTTTGGTTGAGTTTCGTCCCATCAAGCAAAATGTAGCCTTCGTCGGGACCAGTAATTTGATTGATTATTCGAATGAGAGAGGTTTTTCCAGCACCATTTGGTCCGAGAAGACCAAAAATTACTCCTTTCGGAATATCTATGCTTACATTATTGAGGGCTGTGTGTTGCGAATACCGTTTCACAACATTGTGAACTTCGAGAATATTACTCACGTTAATTAGTTTTGGTTTAGTAAGTCAAAGATAATTATCATCTTGGTAGTAATTGAAAAATATATACAAATGGATTTTTTCTTGAATGAAAGGTAGATAATCGAATTTAGGTTTTAGGTAAGAGCAGTAAAAACTCAATTCCACTTGCTACTTCAAGCGATAGTATGTATTTTTGAGAACAATAATAAATTTCTGTAAATTGATTATTGATAGCGTACACCGCCAATAGATAATTGAAAAAAATGTCCTTTCTCAAGCAATCTGCTTCTTATATTTTTGAAAAACATTCACTAACACAGCTCAAAAATGTGTGTGTGGTTTTGCCGAGTCGTCGAGCGGTTTTTTATTTCAAGCAAGAATTAGCACAACTTTCCAAAGTACCATTTATTGCCCCCGAAGTTTTGGCGATTGACGATTTTGTGATGCGGATGTCTGGCGTAAATCAGATTGATGCGGTGAGTTTGTTGTTTGAATTATACGAGATTTTTAAGAAGTACGACCCCGAAGTAAAATTCAATAGGTTCATTTCGTGGGCTCCAACTTTACTACGAGATTTTGATACCATTGACCAATATTTAGTTGAAAATCCAAAATCACTTTTTGAATACATGAGCGAGGCAAAAGCCCTTGCTCGTTGGAACTTGGAACTACTCGCATCGGGTAAACCCGAACTTGAAAAAACACAATCTACTGATAAATATTTTAAACTCTTCGAGAATATCTATAATGTTTATCACGATTTACACAAATCACTGAAAGATAAAGGTTTATCTTATCGTGGAATGGCATATCGACATTTAGCAGAAAGCATAAAGTTGTTGTTATTAGATACAGATTCAAATGCCATAATCTTTGAAAAGTTCTATTTTGTAGGATTCAATGCTTTGAGCGAATCAGAGGAAAAAATCATAGAAACACTCGTCAAAACTAATCGTGCCGAAACATTGTGGGATGCCGATTCGTATTTTATGAGTAATAAATTCAACCATAAAGCTGGTACATTATTACGCCAATATAAAGGAAGTGGAAAATTTGGTAAATGGAATTGGCTTAGTGATGATTTGTTAAATGCCGACAAAAAGATGCAAATCATTGGCGTAGAAAATGCCTCACTTCAAGTAAAAGTTGCAGGTCATATTTATGCAGAAGCAGTAGCGATAAACCCAAAAGTATCTACTGCGATCGTACTTTGTGATGAAAATTTGTTGCAGCCCGTCATGTATTCGCTTGGCGAAAGCATAACTGATTTTAATATTACGATGGGTTTGTCGTTGCGAGGTTCAATGCTTTTTACATTGATAGATGCCATTTTTGAACTGCAACAAAACATTGCTGAGTTCAAAACCAAAGACGGTGGAAAATTCAAAATGCCAAAATTCAGTCATCGGCATATTTTTAAAGTTTTGAATCACCCGTTTATTCGACGATACGAACTAATAAAATATACCTCAGAAACAGGGCGTATAAAAAGTGCTTTTCGAGAAACCTTACAAGAAATTTTAAAGAGGAACTCAGTTTATTTGAGTGAAGATGAAATGTTGGCTTTTGGTGAAAATGAGCCAATTTTCAAAATTCTATTTTCGCGTTGGGGCGATAGTTCTGAAAAAGCACTTCAAGCGTTTTATGATTTGATTGATGAGTTGCGAAGTATTTACCGAGAATCAACCGATGCCATCGAAACTGAATACTTATATTTGTTTCTAACGATTTTGCACCGTCTTGAAAAAATACTATTTCAGAATAAAGAGCTGAACCTTAAAAGTTTCAAACATTTCTTATATGAGTTGATAAAACAGGAAAAAATCCCTTTTAGTGGAGAGCCAATCTCAAATCTTCAAATCATGGGAATGTTAGAAACTCGCTGCTTAGATTTTGACCGAGTAATTTTACTTTCGGTAAATGAAGGAATTTTACCATCAGGCAAAAACGTAAATTCTTTAATTCCATTCGATGCTTGTATCGAATATCATTTGCCAGTTCATTCCGACCAAGATGCTGTGATGTCGTATCATTTTTTTAGATTATTACAACGAGCCAAAGAAATTGATATTTTATATGTCATACCCAATGGGGAAGGTGTTGGTGGAGGTGGAACAGAAAAAAGTAGATTTATTTTACAAATTGAAAATGAATTAGCCAAAGAAAATATAAATATTAAAATTGCATATCCTAAAATTGAATTTGCACAAAGTGTTGATAATGAAGTAGTTAATAAAGTTGAGATTCAAAAAACAAGTGAAATTCTAAAAAATATGAGTAGAGTTATTTCTGAAAAAGGAATTTACCCAACATCATTAAGCTCGTATCTTCGATGTTCTTTACAATTCTATTTTGATAAAATTGCAGGAATTTCAAAGCGTGAAGAAGTAGATGAGAATTTTGGGGCTGATATTTTTGGAACATGGATTCATAATACACTCGAAAAAATAGACAAAGATTTTGGACCAAAAATTACCAAAGAAAATATTGACACAATCATTTCTCAAATTGAAAACAGATTAGATGAAGCGTACCAAGAAAAATTTGGTGGCTACGTTGTTGAGTCAGGAATGAACTTTTTACTCAAACAAGTAGCCGAGCAATTACTCAAAGATTTTTTCAAAACCCAGAAAGATACACAAGTTTTTCCGATGGAAGTATTGGAAGCTGAGAAGCAAATTGTGGTGAATTTTGAAAAGATGATTCTTGGAAAAGTACAAAATATAAAAATTGCAGGAAGGATAGATAGAATAGAGCGTGAGGGAAAAACCTTAAAAGTAATAGATTATAAAACAGGAAAAGTAGTATTAAAAGACCTCCTAAAATCTAAAGACGTGTCTTTAGAAGAAGCTTTAATTGACCCCGACAAGGAAAAACTCAGACAACTTTGGCTTTACCAATACCTAATGCTCAAAAATATGCACGAAGGTGAATTGAATTTGGGCGGTGAAAGATTAGAAAACTATGGAGTTAAAGCTAAAATTTACTCATTCCGTAATTTAAAAGAAAATTTAGAAGTAAATTTGAGTTTTGATTCTAACCCAACAATTTTTGGATTCATCGAAAAATCAGAAGAAATTTTGACAAATATAGTAACTGAAATGCTTAATCCCGAAACTAACTTCTTGCAAACTGACGATTTACAAACTTGCGAAAGATGTGATTTTCGAGGAATTTGTGGAAGATAAAAGTAAAATGGATTTTCAATCCGTTCCTAAATTAGACATTTTAATAATTTTGAAAAATAAATCAGATATTTTAAACATCTCTTTCCTCGACTTAAAGTTGATAAATCAACCTTACGAGAATGCAATAAACGACACTTTACAAAAATGCGTTGCTTCTGGTTGGTTTATATTAGGTGAAGAAGTAAAAAAGTTTGAGAATGCTTTTGCTGAATATTGCGGAACAAAGCATTGTATCGGCGTAGCCAATGGACTTGATGCACTCATACTTTTATTAAAAGCATCTGATTTTTCTAAAAACTCCGAAATTATAGTTCCTTCAAATACATATATTGCCAGTATCTTGGCAATTACACTTGCAGGATTTAAACCAGTTTTGGTTGAGCCAGATTTAGAAACATATCTGATTGACCCGAAAAAAATTGAAGCAAAAATTACAAAAAAGACAAAAGCAATTTTAGTAGTGCATTTATATGGCAAATGCTGTGAAATGGGAGAAATTATTCTGATTGCTCAGAAATATAATTTAAAAATATTTGAAGATGCAGCTCAAGCTCATGGAGCAAGTTTTCATAACTTAAAAGCTGGTAATCTTTCCGATGGAGCAGGTTTTAGTTTTTATCCAACAAAAAATTTGGGGGCGATGGGAGATGCAGGAGCAATCACAATTAATGATGATACTTTAGCTGAAAAAATCAAATCTTTAAGAAATTATGGTTCGGGAAAAAAGTATGTTTTTGATTTTCAAGGGATGAATAGCAGACTGGACGAAATGCAGGCAGCTATTCTAAATGTGAAATTAAAAAACTTAAATTATGAAAATAAATTTCGTCAAAATATCGCTAATAGGTATTTAAACGAAATAAAGAACCCAAAAGTGATTTTGCCATCGGCTCACACCAGCGAACAAGATGCTTGGCATTTATTTGTAGTAAGAGTTACAGACCGAGAAAAATTTAGAAGTTATTTATCAGAAAATGGTATTGGAACTGATGTTCATTACCCGATAGCTCCGCATAAACAATTGGCATATAAAGAATTGTCTAATCTATCATTCCCGATTTCTGAAAAAATACATAATGAAATTGTAAGTTTACCATTGAATATTGCTTTACAAGAAAATGAAGTAAATTATATTATTGAAAAAGTTAATCAATATTAGTAAAATTGTTTGTTAACTTGTCCTACCAAAATGAAAGAATTATCGGTCATTATACCAGTTTATAAAGGAGCAAGAACTATCTCAAAACTTGTCGAAAGTTTGCAAGAAGAATTACATTCTTATGATTTTGAAATAATTTTGGTCAATGACGGAAGTCCAGATGATTCTGAAAAAGTTTGTAGAGAATTAGCGAGTGTCCATGAAAATATAAATTTCATTTCCTTAAGAAAAAACTTCGGAGAGTTTAATGCTGTAATATGTGGACTCAACCATGTTGCTGGAAAATACGCAGTTATCATTGATGATGATTTTCAAAATCCACCTTCTGAAATTATTAAATTATTGGATAAAGCAAAATCCAAAGATTTTGATGTTGTATATAGTTATTACACCGAAAAGAAACATCATTTTTTTAGAAATTTCGGAAGTTGGTTAGTTAATCGCCTAACAACTTCACTTTTGCAAAAACCTTCTGATTTGTATTTATCAAGTTTTAAACTAATCAAAAAAGAAGTTGTCGATGAAATTATAAAATACAAGGGTCCATATCCATATATTGATGCCTTGATTTTTAGGGTAACAAACAATGTCGCAAAAATCGAAGTACAGCATAATGGCAGAATGGAAGGTGAATCAAATTATACTTTCAAAAAATTGCTCACACTTTTTATGACAATCCTTTTTGGGTATTCACTTTTGCCAGTAAGAATGATTTTGTCGTTAGGCATTACTTTAACAATACTTTCAATACTTTTAATAATATTATATGTATTTAAAGTAATTCCAGACTGGGGCTTGTCAATGTTTGTTTTCTTTGGTGGGATTCAACTAACTTCACTCGGAATTATCGGAGAATATATTTCAAAATCATTTCTTTCTCAAAATGGCACTCCTCAATATGTCGAGAAGTAAAAAATATGTTAAATAATTACGAAGAATATTTGGCAATGTACCAAGCCGAAGAAAAACTTTGGTGGTATAAAGTGTTGCATGAGAAAGTTTTAAAAGAAATTCAGAAAAAATTTCAAGAAAATAAGCAAATAAAAATCCTTGATGCGGGCTGCGGAACTGGTGGATTGATGAGTTTTTTGATAAAAAATGGGTATAGTAATATTCAAGGATTTGATTATTCTCAGGATGCAGTGAATTTTTGTAAAGAAAGAAATCTGAATGTTCAAAAAATAAACATCACTAATTTTAATTCAGACTTTGAAGATGAAATTTTTGATGTGATTGTCAATGACGATGTACTTTATCAATTTGAAAATTCAACGATAAAAAAAATATTTTCAACTTTTCAGGACAAGTTAAAGCCAGATGGAATTTTGTTAACCAACAACAATGCATTTAAGATTTTCTATGGAACGCATGATATTGCAGTAGGGGGGAAGCAACGTTTTTCTTTGTCAGATTTTGAGAATATTTTGCAAGAAAATTCGCTAAAAATCACCTATCATTCTTATTGGAGTTGGGTGCTTTCACCACTTATTTTAGCGGTTCGTTTACTTCAACAATTTCAGCTAAAACTTAAAATTATTGACCTTAATAAAATAAAATCTGACGTGTCTGTACCGTCAGATTTTATAAATAATTTATTCTATCGAATTGTCAAATTTGAAGAAAAACTCATAAAAAAAGGTTTTTTTGGAAGCTCACTTTTTATGGTTCTTCAAAAAAAATAAATTTCCATTGAAGTCCTTATCCTTTGGAGAATATCCATTCGGGGAAGGATTTAGGGTGAGGTTATTTCATTATATTCCCAATCGTATTTTCATACAAAACTTTCGCAGTTTTGCAGCTTATCAAGGTTTCATTATTGATGACAAAATTCTCCTCGGTAACTTGTCCAAGTAAATTAAAATTAATGCCTTTGTTTCGCAATAAATTTTCAATCTGATTTTGTTCCGAATCTTTTGCCGAAATTACAACTCTACTTTGTGCTTCTCCAAAAAGGAAAGCATCAGTTCTAAAATCAACATTTGTATCAATACTAAAACCTAACTGACGAGGCATTGCCGATTCTGCTAAAGTTACAAAAAGTCCTCCATCAGAAATGTCATGAACTGACTGAACTAACTTATTTTGAATCAATTCTTTCACTCCTTCTTGCAAATTATGCTCTTCATCAAGATTGAACGCAGGTGCTGGCGAAGCCTTTACATTTCGGTAAGAATATAAATATTCTGAAGAGGCAATATCATTTTTTGAAGTACCAACTAAGTAGATTAAATCTCCCGAATTTTTGAAATCAAGTGTGGTGTGATTTTCGAGATTTTCCAATAAACCGAGCATACCAATTGTAGGTGTCGGGAAGACAGGACCATCGTCAGAACTTTGGTTATAAAAACTAACATTTCCACCAGTTACTGGTGTGCCAAATTTTAAACAAGCCTTACTCATTCCTTGAACCGCACCAACAAATGACCAGTAAACTTCTGGATTATATGGATTCCCAAAATTCAAATTATTGGTAATTGCAATTGGTTCTCCACCAGTGCAAACTATATTTCGAGCAGCTTCCGAAACTGCAATTTGGCAACCAATTTCTGGGTCAGCATTAACATAACGGCCGTTACAATCAACTGTAATTACAATCGCTTTATCCAAATCTCCTTTTTTCGGGTCTCTTAATCGGACAACCGCTGCATCCGATGGACGATTTGTACTACGATTGGCAGTTCCAACAGTCGAATCATATTGTTCAGTGACCCATTTTCGAGAGCAAATATTTGGGTGAGAAAGTAAATGTTCGGCAACTTTTCTCAATTCTACTTTATCCTGAATATCAGAAATCGAATTTATATCAAACTTTTTGAATTCTTTATAATAGGCAGGTTCTTTATATTCACGATGATATTGTGGGGCTCCACCTCCCAAAACTAAATCTTCCGCAGGAACATCAGCAATTAATTTTCCATTTTGATAAAAATGCAAACGCTGTGTGTCAGTTACTTCTCCGATTTTTGCACAGTGTAAATCCCATTTATCAAATATTTTTTGAATCTCGTCTTCCTTTCCCTTCTCAATTACAATCAACATTCTTTCTTGAGATTCAGAAAGTAAAATTTCCCAACCTAACATATTTGTTTGGCGAGTAGGAACTTTGTCCAAATCAATTATCATTCCGTGTTCACCTTTTGCCGACATTTCAGAAGTCGAGCAAATGATTCCTGCAGCACCCATATCTTGAATTCCAATAAGGCAACCCGAAGCAATAATTTCTAAAGTTGCCTCTAAAAGTAGCTTTTCCATAAATGGATCGCCAACCTGAACAGCTGGTAACTTTTCAGTAGATTTATCCGAAATATCTTCCGATGCAAAAGTTGCTCCATGAATTCCATCTTTTCCAGTTGCCGAGCCTACAATAAAAACAGGATTCCCCACTCCATAAGAAGTAGCCGATGCCATTTTTCCTACTTCCAGTATTCCTGCCGAAAAAGCATTCACCAAAGGATTTGTATTATAACATTCATCAAAATATAATTCACCACCAACCGTCGGAATTCCGAAAGCATTGCCATAATCGCCAATTCCTTTGACAACTCCTCTTAATAATCTTTGAGTTTTTGGAGAATTAATATCACCGAAACGAAGAGAATTCAATTGGGCAATTGGCCTGGCACCCATCGTAAAAATATCTCTATTGATTCCGCCAACTCCTGTTGCTGCACCTTGATATGGTTCAAGTGCCGAAGGATGATTATGAGATTCAATTTTGAAACAACAGGCAAGTCCATCTCCAATATCAACTAAACCCGCATTTTCTTCACCAGCTTTTGCCAACATTCGGTCAGAGTCTCGTGGCAATTTTTTTAGCCAAACAATAGAATTTTTATATGAACAGTGCTCAGACCACATTACTGAAAATATAGAAAGCTCAGTAAAATTGGGAGTTCTACCCAGAATCTGTTTGATTTTGTCAAATTCTTCAGGTAATAAGCCAAGTTTTTTGGCTGTTTCGTATGTAGGTAGCTGTTCTTTTGTTTCCACTAAAAATGCAGGAGTAAGATTAATATTGCTTATACAAAGGTACGATTTTTTCTTTCGACCTAAAAGTTCATTTTTTAAAATTTTCTTAAAGTATTGATAATCAGTAGTTTATATTTGAAATATTATTAAAGTAAATTTTCTGAAAAAATATTTAAAAGAGTGTTTGTCAAAAAAGAAAGAAAGCAGTATCTTTGTACTCTTAATTAGAGAATGATCACACAGAGAGATGGCAGAGTGGTCGATTGCGGCGGTCTTGAAAACCGTTGACTGTCAAAGGTCCGGGGGTTCGAATCCCTCTCTCTCTGCTTCAAAAGCCGAATCGCAAGATTCGGCTTTTTTGTTGTATATTTATGTGAAACTATAATTAACATTTTTTCTTATGTGGAAAGAACAAGATAATAAACTTAGTAGAACATTTAAGTTCAAAGATTTCTCGGAAGCTTTTGCATTTATGACACGTGTAGCATTTTTGGCAGAACAACATTCACATCATCCAAATTGGTCGAATGTTTGGAATACTGTAAATATTGAACTGACAACCCACGATGCAGGAAATATTGTTACTGAAAAAGATAGAAAATTAGCAAAAGCAATTGACAGTTTACTATCATAAAATGGTACCGTATAATAATATCAACAGGTGTTTGTAACTTGTTGATAATCAAGTAGTTATGAAAATGTATAACTATTTTGTGTACTTCAAAGTCAGCACTTTCAGATTATTTTATACGAAAACCTTGAAAAATGACCTCAAGAACGGTGTTTATCTTGCCTGAGAATTGAATATTTTTCCTTTATTCGATACTTTATGCGAGTCATTCAATTCTCAGGCCGAATAAAATGCGTATAATTGTATAAAATAATCTGATTAATGGGTTTTCAACCGTTTAAGTTTTTATGGATAAACAACTAAAAAAACAGATTAGTCTTTATAGTCTAACAATGATTGCTATTGGGTCGAGTATTGGCTCAGGGATTTTCAGAACACCTTCCGAAATTGCAATATACCTTCCAAGCGAAGGCTTGATGTTGGCAGTTTGGGTCGCTGGTGGTTTTATAGCAATTTGTGGAGCTTTGACTTTTGCCAAAATTTCTGCACAATTTCCTCGTGCAGGTGGTTTTTATGTTTTTTTGAAAGAAGCATTTGGTGATTTACCGGCTTTTTTGTTCGGCTGGTCAATGCTTTTGGTCATAAATACAGGTTCGTTGGCAGCTTTAAGTTTGGTTTTTACTTCATATTTAAGTGCATTTTTCCAAATTTCAGAAAATACTCAGCTAATTATTGCCATAACCGCAATTGTTTTACTGACGTTTATGAATGTTTTGGGTGTAAAATTCGGGAGTTTGTTCGCCTCAGTTTTTACAACAGCCAAACTCACTGGTATTTTTATTGTTGTCATTATCGGAATATTCTTTGGTATAAATCAAAATATTAGCTATTTTAATACAAATTTCTCAGAAAATCAGAATAATTTATCCTTAATCTCTGCTTTTGGACTTGCATTAATTGGTGTTACATTTTCTTATGGAGGCTATCAACACGCAACTTTTATTGCAGCCGAAGTAAAAAATGCAGATAAAATTGTCCCGAAAGCGATGATTTTGGGTATCATGGTTGTTTGTATAGCTTATTTAACGGCCAATATTGCTTACCTTAAATTAATGCCAATCGAAAAAATAGCCACTTCCGAAAGTGTAGCTTCCGAAGCTATTGGTACGATTTGGGCTTTTGGAGGTAAATTTATTTCATTTTTAATAATTTTATCAGTTCTTGGCACTCTTGGTATTTACATTTTGACAGCCCCACGAATATATTTTGCAATGGCGGAAGATAAATTATTCTTCAAGAAATTCGCAGAAATTCATCCAGTCTATAAAACACCTTTTTGGGCGATTATTTTCCAATCAATTTGGACGATTTTCTTGTTAATTTTCTGGAAAACCTTTTCAAATCTCATTACTTACGTAGTTTTTGTAGATACAATATTCTTTTTCTTTACAGCGGCCTCTTATTTTATTCTCATAAAGCAAAAATCATCATCAATTATTGCGGGAACTATCATTTTTATGGCAATGTCAGCTTTTATTGTTGTCAATACTCTAATAGAAAAGCCCGAACAAGCAATTGCTGGCATCATTTTCTTAGGAATTGGTACAGTTTTCTTCTATTTTTTCAAAAAAAGCAAGTAATTTCAAAAAAAACATGAATCAATCGTACATAATTAATCAACTTGCGGAAGACCGTGAGAAATATTTTTATGCAGTAGCTCCACCAATTATCCAAACGAGCAATTTTGCTTACCCAACGGTGGACGAATTTATGTTTGCCATTCAAAATGAAAAGGACGAACATATTTATACAAGAGGAAATAACCCAACAGTGAATATGCTTTGCCAAAAAATGGCAGCTTTAGAAGGTGCGGAAGACTGTTTGATGGTTGGAAGTGGGGCAGCAGCTATCACAAATGCAGTAATGTCGCAAGTAAATGCGGGCGACCATATAATTTGTGTTCAAAATCCATATACTTGGGCAAATCATTTGATGACAAAAATTCTCCCACGATTTGATGTTCATACAACTTTTATTGATGGAACAAAAATTGAGAACTTTCAAAATGCTTTTACATCAAAAACCAAGGTAATTTATCTTGAATCGCCTATTTCGTGGACTTTTGAACTCCAAGATTTAGAAAAAATAGCTAATTTTGCCCAAAAAAGAGGTATTACTACCATAATCGATAATAGTTACTGCACAGCTTTATGTCAAAAGCCAATTGATTTTGGTATTGATTTAGTCATTTATTCGGCGACAAAATACTATAATGGGCATAGTGATGTAGTCGCAGGGGCAATTTGTGGCTCAAAAGAGAAGATTACACAAATATTTCATAACGAATACATGACTTTTGGAAATATTCTTGCACCACAAAATGCTTGGTTGATGCTCCGAAGCCTTCGTACATTACCAATCAGATTGAAGCAATCTTCAGAAAGTACACTTAAAATCATTGATTTCCTGGAAAAATCGCCTAAAATTGAGAGAATTTGGTATCCTTTTCTTGAAAATAGCCCACAATTAGCATTAGCTCATAAGCAAATGAAAATGCCGATGGGAATGTTTACGGTTGCATTAAGGAATAGAAATGTACCATCAATTAAGAAATTTTGCGAATCATTGCAAAACTTTCTAATTGCTGTTTCTTGGGGCGGACATGAATCTTTGATAATGCCAAAATGTGCATTTGTCAGTGAAAATGACCCACAAGTAAATTTGCTCCGATTTTATATCGGATTAGAAGAGGCAGACACACTGATGGAAGATTTAGACCAAAGTTTATCATTTTTGTAGGTTTTTTCACTACAAATAATTCAAAAATGGACAATACAAATCACGGTACACTTTTATGGTGTGTATAATTAAAACTTAACAAAATTAAGTTCAATACCATGAATAAACGCTACGAGGTCGGGATTGTAAGCTCACCAAATAACCTTTGGGAGCATATAATTCTTTTTCTTCGTTCATGCGGGTCATTAAAAGACCGCCAATGGCGAGTGATGCTAATGTAAGTAATAACATATATTTAGGCACGATTTAATAGTACAATATTTGTTATTTACTTCATTAAAAACAATGCCAAAAAATAGGTATGGATAGACTTTTAGATTTATTTGTCCAAAAATCTGACACAACATCACTTAAAGAGCTTAAAAAAAACTGATAATCAATCGAAAAAAAGGTCAATGATTGCCAAATTTTTTTAAAAAATACAAAAAATACAATATTTTCTGTCAATAGTAATAAACATTGCGAGGGCGAGAGCGTAGGCTCATCATATAACCTTTTGGAGCGTACATTTCTTCGGATTCACGGACTTTAGTCATCATGATTCCACCAATGGCGAGTGCTAAAGCTGCTAATAACATGGCTTTATTTTGATTATATTAGGAAAATAAGAAATTAATTATTCAAATGTAGAAATTATATTTCGATATGTCAAGTATTTTCAGAAAATTTTGAAAATAATGTACTAATTGGATAGGTTTATTTATTATACGGTATTGATTAAAGGCTTTTTTGATAAAAAAATCTACTTATTTAGGTTTTGTATTAGCATTAATTTCGAGCTTTTTCAGTATTTTATTTTTAAAAGTCGTACTTTTGTCTAAAAAAATCTGTGAAACTTGTCCTTGTTCCTACGCCAATTGGTAATTTAGAAGATATTACCTTACGTGCAATCAAAGTTTTGAGTGATGCCGATTTGGTATTAGCCGAAGATACTCGCAATACTGGTTTTCTGCTAAAACACCTGAATATTTCAAAACCACTACATAGTCATCATACTTTTAACGAACATCATACTGTCGGAAAGGTAATTGAACGAATAAAAAAGGGAGATAAAATTGTTTTGGTGTCCGATGCGGGTACGCCAGCTATTTCTGACCCCGGTTTTTTGTTGGTGCGTGAATGTTTGCGAAGTGGGGTAGAAGTAGAGTGCCTTCCGGGTGCCACAGCATTTGTACCAGCCTTAGTAAATTCGGGTTTACCTTGCGATAGATTTACTTTTGAAGGCTTTTTGCCTGTAAAAAAAGGTCGCCAAACTCGCCTAAAGGCATTGGTAGAGGAAGAGCGAACGATGATTTTCTATGAATCACCCTTTAGGTTACTGAAAACTCTTGAGCAATTTGCTGAATATTTTGGTGCTGACCGTCAAGCATGTGTATCTCGCGAATTGACAAAGATTTATGAAGAAAATGTTCGTGGAACTTTATCAGAAATAATTGCTAATTTTGCAAAACGTACCGTAAAAGGTGAAATTGTGATTGTTTTAAGCGGAAAAATTATTAAAAAAATTAAAGATTTAGATTGATTTATGTTTGAAACATTAAAAAATTTTACTGTTGAGCAACTAATTATTATTGGCACTACGCCGCTTTATACTATTATAATTATTGCTGAAATTTTGTTTAGTAATATCCAGCACCGAGCATATTATACTGTAAAAGATACCATAACAAATTTGTATTTGATGCTTTTAAATGGTGGACTTGATTTGCTTTCAAGAGGCATTACTTGGGGAATTTTGGCTTGGGTTTTTCAGTATCATTTCTTTGAAATTCAGAATCCAATTTTGTATTGGGTATTCCTTTTTTTGGCAGAAGATTTTGTCTATTATGTGCTTCATGTGGTGGATCATTATACTCGTTTTTTCTGGGCGGTACATGTTACACATCATTCGTCCGAACAGTTTAATTTGACGGTTGGTTTTCGGTCGTCAGTTTTTCAGCCCCTGTATCGCTTTATCTATTTTATTCCACTTTCATTAATGGGTTTTAAGGCTGTAGATATGGCAGTGATGTATTCGATTACGCAAATATATGGCATCTTAGTTCATACGAGTTATGTGTCAAAAATTCGCAATAAGCATTTAAGATGGATAGAATACGTATTAGTTACGCCGTCTCAACACAGAGTTCATCATGCTTCTAATGTAGAATATTTAGATAAAAATATGGGAATGTGCCTATCTATTTGGGACAGAATGTTTGGTACTTTTCAAGAAGAAATGGATGATTTACCAATAAAATATGGCTTGACTCATCCTTTAGAAAACCGAAATGCAGCCAATATTGTCTTTCACGAATGGGTAGCTTTGGCTAAAGATTTTAGCAAAGCCAATAGTTTTTCTACCAAAATAAAACATCTTTTTATGCCTCCAGGTTGGTCGCCAGATGGAAGTACGAGGACAAGCAGGGAGTTGAGAGAGGAACTTTTTAATAAAAAACCAGTCGAAATAAAAGAATATAATTAACATTTTTCATGAAATTACTCGAAAACAAAATAGCCTTAGTTACAGGTGCATCACGTGGCATCGGGCGTGAGATTGCCAAGAAATTTGCCGAACAGGGAGCAAATGTTGCCTTCACTTATTTATCAAGTGTAGAAAAAGGTGAGGCCCTCCAAGCTGAACTTGAAGCCTATGGCATCAAAGCTAAAGGCTATCGCTCTGATGCTTCCGATTATGCATCTGCTGAGCAGCTTGTCATTGATGTTGTTGCTGACTTCGGAACGCTTGATATTTTGGTAAATAATGCGGGTATTACTCGTGATACACTTTTAATGCGAATGTCTGAAGAGCAATGGGACGAGGTAATGAGAGTAAATTTGAAGTCAGTTTTTAACCTCACAAAGGCTGCTACGAAGCCAATGATGAGAGCAAAAAGTGGTTCTATTATCAATATTACTTCCGTTGTTGGCTTGATGGGAAATGCTGGACAGTCCAATTATTCAGCATCAAAAGCTGGAATTATTGGCTTTACAAAGTCAATTGGAAAAGAATTAGGCTCAAGAAATATTCGTTCAAATGCCATCGCTCCGGGTTTCATCGAAACTGAAATGACAGGGGAATTGAATGAAAAAGCATTGGAAGATTGGTTGAAAAATATACCTTTAAAGCGTGCGGGTCAAGGCGAAGAAGTCGCTAACGCTTGTGTGTTTCTTGGTTCGGATATGTCTAAATATATTACTGGTCAGGTTTTGCAAGTAGATGGTGGAATGTTGATGTAATAAAAGAAGGTATTGAGTATCGTCAAAATGTATTTCTTTCATTTTGGCGATATTTTTTTTGTATCTTGGCAGAATATTTGAACAGCTAATCTTGTTATAATTTAGTGCATTGCTGCATTTTGACTATTTTTGTCTTAGACGTAAGAAATTTTTTCTAAATTTAAAATTTCTATGAACAAACGTCTATTGACCATCGACTAAAAACTAATGAAATCAGAACTTATTTTTCAATCTTCACCTTGGTTTATTGCACTTTGTTTGTTGGCAGGGGCGATTTATGCCTTTTTTCTTTACCAAAACAAAAAAACCTTCTCAACCCTTCAAAACAGAATCCTTGCCATTGTGCGTGGACTTTTGGTAAGTTTGCTTGCTTTTTTGTTGGTAAATCCACTTTTACGCAATAACAAAACTTCGATTGAAAGACCTACAGTTGTTTTGGCAATTGATAATTCAAGTTCAATGAATCAAAGTGGGGTAGAAAAAATTAATGCTTTAAAACAAAATATTCAGAAACTCAAAGAAGCCATCGAAGCAAAAGGTGCGAGTGTAGAAATACAAAGTTTGGTTGAAAGTGCTGATAATCAAGATATTAACGCCTTGAAATTCACTGAAAAATCTTCTGATTTATCAGGAATGTTGTCAAATATCAAGAATATTTATGAGGGAAGAAACCTCACAGATGTTATTTTGGTGTCGGATGGCATTGCAAATGCTGGTATTTCTCCCACTTATGGAAAGTATAATTTTAATATTCATTCCGTTGGTTTGGGTGATACAACTCAAAAAAGAGATATAAAACTGAATGCAATTTATGCCAATCGAATAGCCTATCTAAGTAATAAATTCCCTGTTCAAGCAGAGGTTTCGAGTTTTGGTTTTCAAGGAAAAACAACTTCGGTGCTTCTAAAACAAGCAGGAAAAGTGCTTGATAAACAACTAATTAGCTTCGATAAAGCCAATGATTTGAAGTCAATAACTTTTTATGCCACGGCAGAATTGAAGGGAATGCAACGCTATACTGTGGAAATTGTGCCTGTTGCGGGCGAACATTCAACCAAAAATAATGCAAGAGATGTTTATATTGATGTGGTTGATGGCAAAGAAAAGATTTTGCTCGTAGCTCTCGCTCCGCATCCTGACATAAAAGCTTTTAAAACGATTATTGAAAAAAACGATTTGTATGAATTAACCATAAAGGTTATTCAAAGCGATAATTTAGGAGAAATCGGTTCACAGCCTTATGACGTGCTGATTTTACATCAATTACCAGACATTTATAGTGCAGGAAGCAATGTTGTTAGCAAACTTTTGGCACAAGGAAAGCCAACCTTGTTTGTCTTGGGCAATCAAACGAACCTGACTACTTTCAACGGAATGCAACAAACGCTTTCGGTGGCATCACAAGGTGGCAAGGCTGATAAAGTAACGGCAAAGTTTAATTCAAATTTCAATTTATTTAATCTTGATGCCGAAAAATTAACTATTCTTGAACGACTTCCACCAATATTATCACCTTTTGGAGAATATAAACCAACAGCAGGTAGCGAAATTATTTTGTATCAAAGAATTGGTTCGTTGGTTACCCCCAAACCATTGCTTGTTGCCAACACAACTACGGCACGTAAATCGGCGGTTTTGGCAGGGGAGGGGCTTTGGCAATGGCGTTTGGAAGAATTTGCCTTGACCGACAAGCAAGAAATTGTAGACGAAATAATTATGAAAACACTACAGCTGATTTCGGTAAAAGACGATAAACGCAAGCTAAGAGTTTACCCAATTGCTCCTGAATTTTCGGTAGATGATAAGGTAATCTTTGAAAATGAAGCCTATAATGACATTTATGAGCGAATTTTCAATCAAGAAATAAAGCTTGATATTACTGATGAAAAAGGTAATGCACGAACTTATAATTATACCACAAATAAAGATAATACACGTTTTGAAATTACTGGTTTGACCGAAGGAGTCTATCGCTACAAGGCAGCTACGCAAGTTTTGGGCAAAAGTGAAGTAGTTGATGGGCAATTTATTGTCCGAAATACTGACTTAGAAAACCTCAATTCAACTGCCGATTTTAATATGCTTCGCACATTAGCAACTCAAAACAAAGGAAAGTTTTTCGTTGCTTCACAATTAGAAAAACTCAAAGATTTTCTTTCAGCCAACAAAAGCCCAGACAAAGTGTCAAGTGTGGAGGAAATGAACGAATTTATTAATCTAAAATGGGTTTTCTTCGTGGTTTTAGCATTAGCTACAATTGAATGGAGTGTTAGGAAATATTTAGGAAGTTATTAGCCCCCCGCCCCCGATGGGGGAGTTTTCTTTCTACACACAATTAAATTTATCACTTATTTTTACTTTGTTTTGCCTAATTTTGCGAATAATTTATTAGAATTAATTTTAAAGCCCCTTTAGGGGTTTGGGGTTTATGAACATCGGAGATAAAGTAAGGTTAATTCACTCAAAAGAGGAGGGCATCATCACACGGTTTTTAAAAAACGATGTGGTAGAAGTAGAGATTGAGGCTGGTTTCAAATTACCAGTTTTGAGGCGTGAACTTGCCGTAGTTTCTAATGCAGAAGAAAAGGCTTTCAAGCCACAAACAAATGCAATTGAGCCAGTTATTGAAAAACGCAAGAATGAAGTAAAAGCCGATAAAGGCATTTTCTTAGCATTTTTGCCTATTAATGACAAAGAGGTTTCTCTACATATTATCAATAATTCTGACTGGGATTTACCATTTTCGCTCACTACAGGAGCAGATAAAGCAAATCGAGGTATATTAGGAGGTTTTCTCAAAGCTCGAAGTGTTCAGAATTCTCCCACAAATTTACTTCTCAAAGATTTTGATGAATGGTGTAATTTTACCTTTCAAGCAATGTATCATACTTTAGGTTTTTTTGTTGAACGACCAATTTTCATAAAAAAGATGCGTTTGAGGGCAAATACCTTTTTCAACCAAAAGAAAATAGCTCCATTGCTACAGAAAGAAAGCTATTTGTTTCAATTAGATTCGGAAGAAATTCCTCTTGTTATTGATATAAATGAATTGAAAAACAAGATGTTGTCTTCTAAAACGGTAGAAAATTCTCCCATTGTTTATGAAAAGCCTTCCCCAACAGTTGATTTGCATATCGAAAAATTGACAAATAACTCCCAAACAATGGGCAATGCTCAAATGCTTGAACTACAATTACGTACTTTTGAAACCAAATTTGAGAATGCAATTGCCAGTGGAATGGACGAAATTATATTCATTCATGGTGTAGGCAATGGCGTTTTGAAGCAAGAAATTCAACGAAAATTATCTGGAAATAAGAATGTTGCTTGGTTTGAAGATGCCCAAAAAGAAAAATTTGGCTATGGGGCAACCAAAATTAAAATAAAATAAACCCATTTCGACGTTAGTAAAGAAACAATATCTTAGAATGAAAATCAAGTTTAGTATTATTATCATATCAATTTTTTGTTCCTCTTTAGGGCTTAGGGGTCAAAAATCAAATCCAGAAGCTCCAGTAGAAAAATATTTACAAGACACCGTTCTCGTGCAGAAAGTTCCTTCAAACATTAGTATTCCCTTCGATATTGCCATGAGCGACATCGAAAAACAAATCAATACCACCGTTACTGGTTTAATCTACGAAGACAATAGCCATACCGATGATAACAATGATAATTTCAAATGTAAAGTCTGGAAAAAATCAAATATCATTATCACAGCCGCCACCAACGATGTTTTTGATTTTACAGTACCCATCAAGGTTTGGGCAGAAAAAGGTATTGGAGCATTTGGGTACATGAAATATATTCCTTTGGAATTTGAAATGAATTTGAAGTTTTCTACAAAATTTACTATCAAACCAGACTGGTCGGTACAAACTTTCACAACACCAAATGGCTATGAGTGGATAACAAAACCCAAAATAAATGTAGGTTTTGATGTGCCAATAGATTTTATCGTAGGCAAAATCATTGATAATAACCATACCAAGTTTGCTAAATCGTTAGACGATGCCGTAGCAAAAAATATGTCCATAAAACCTTACGTAGTCCAAGCTTGGAATGCCGCTTTGCAGCCTTATTTGGTTTCGGAAGCATTTAAAACTTGGGTAAAAATTACACCTTTAGAGATTTCGATGATACCTCTTACAACGGTTGGACGTAATATTAAATCAATTATCGGCATAAAAGCCTACACCGAAACTTTGACGGGTAACCGCCCTTTCGTCCCTTTCGTAGTAAGCTCTGTGCCAAATTTGAAGATTGTTACAGCAATTCCAAATGATTTTCAGGTAGGTTTGATGAGCGATGTGCTTTTTACAGAAGCAGCCTCCGTAGCAAAAACAAAGTTTATAGGTCAAAAATATGAATTTCAAGAAGGAAAGTACAAAATTGAAATCATTGATATGGATGTTTTTGGTAGCAATGAGTTTTTAGTCATAAAAGCCGATATTAAAGGAAGCCTAAAAGGAACAATTTACATCAAAGGAATTCCTGTTTATGATCCAGTCAAAAAAATGGTTGTTTTGAGCAACTCACAATTTGATTTAAAAACAAAAAATATCTTAGTAAAAGCTGCTGCATGGCTTTTGGAAGGTAAAATGGTAAAAATGATTCAAGATGAATATGGCATGCCCGTTGATGAATTAATTACTTATGCCAAGCAAAATGTAGAATCTGCCTTAAATAGTGAATATAGAAAAGGCGTAAAACTAAGTGGAAAAATCGAAAGTATTGTCCCTGACAAAGTATATCTTACACCAACAAGCATCATTGCTGTAGTTTTAGCAAAAGGAAAAGTAGAGTTGAAAGTGGAGGGGCTTTAAAAAATTCTCTGTACCTTTACATCGAAAAAGAAATAGGCTATCTTATCGCGGCCCCACCCTAACCCTCCCCAATAGGGAGGGAATAAATGAAGGCCGAGGAAAGTCCGAACAACACAGAGCATCATGCCACCTAACGGGTGGGAGGTAATCGGGCGACTGATTATTTACAGCCAGTGCAACAGAAAATAAACTACCTTGTATCAGTCATCTGATAGAGGAAAAGGTGAAAAGGTAGGGTAAGAGCCTACCGCTTGTTTGGCAACAAACAAGGCACGGTAAACCTCATGAGTTGAAAGACCAAATAAACCGACTGCCCGCAAGGGCTAAGATTGCTCGTCTGAGTCGGAGGGTAGGTTGATAGAGGCAAGTAGCGATACTTGTTCGAGATAAATGATAAGAATCCCGAAGAAATTTAGGATACAGAATTCGGCTTATAGGCTTATTTCTTTTTTCAACTCTTCAAAATCAGATTAAAAAAACGCCATCTTGTACTTTTTGAAGCATACCATTCGATAAAATTTCTACTAATGATTTGATTTTTAACGTATTAATGCTACCTTTGCAGTCCAAAAGATAAAAAGGGGACGAGTTCCCCGCCTTTAAATCAAAAGATAACAATGGCAGTTAAAATCAGATTAGCAAGAAGAGGACGCAAGCAAGCACCAATCTATGACATCGTTGTAGCTGATGCTCGTGCACCACGTGATGGTAAGTTCATCGAAAAATTGGGTCAATACAATCCACAATCTACACCAGCAACTATCACCCTAAAAGATGACAGAGCTGTGTATTGGTTGATGGTAGGTGCTGAACCGACCGACACTACACGAAAAATCTTATCAGTAAGAGGTGTAATGTTGAAAAAACATTTACAAGTTGGTGTTGAAAAAGGTGCAATTACGCAAGAAACAGCGGACGCACGTTTTGAAGCATGGGCAACTGAAAAAGAAGCAAGTCGCAATGTAAAAATTGCGAAATTGACAGAAGGCAAAGATGCTACTAAAAAAGCAGCATTTGATGCAGAGAAGAAAAAACGTGCCGATATGGAAGCTGCACAGCAAAAATTAGCAGTAGCTGAGGCCGAAGCCGAAGTTACAGCTCAAGAAGCGGAAGTTGCTGTTGAAGAAGTTGCCGCAGTCGAAGCACCAGCAGAAGAAGCTGCCGCAGTTGAAGCACCAGCAGAAGCCCCAGTAGCGGAAGCAGTTGTTGAGGTTGCAGAAGTAAAAGAAACTGTTGCAGAAGTAGCAGCATAATTTTGAATAAAAATTGAAATTATATAAAAATCCTCGCCCAAAAGCGAGGTTTTTTTTTAGATAAATAAAAGGTATGACAAAAGAAGATTGTTATTTACTCGGAAAACTAACCAAAACTCATGGACTCAAAGGTGAACTTGCCATTTGGTTGGACGTGGACTATCCCGAAGAGTACGATGAGTTAGATTCTGTTTTATTAGAAGTCAAAGGAGAATTAATTCCCTATTTTGTAGAACAAATTCAGATTCGGGCAAATAAGTCAATTATTAAATTTGAAGACATTGGTACAATTGAGGAGGCTCAAAAAATTGTCAATTGTGATATTTATTTGCCCAATGATAATTTGCCAGAGTTGGACGATAACCAATTCTATTATCATGAAATCATTGATTTTGATGTGGTGGATGAGCAAAAAGGCAAACTTGGAAAAGTTACTGCTGTTTATACTTCCGATGCCCAAGATTTGATAGCAATGGCTTATCAAAATGCAGAAATATTGATACCTGTGAGTGATGAGATTGTAAAAACTATTGATAGAGAAAAACACGAACTGCATACAAATTTGCCAGAAGGTTTGCTCGAAATTTATTTAGAAGATAACAATGAAACTCCAAATGACAGTGAGGAAGAATAGGTAAACAAAATGAAAACAAGTAAATCCCAAATAGATTTGACGACCGAAATAGGACTAAGAATTGATATTATTTCATGTGTTCCTCGCTTGTTAGATAGCTTCTTCGACCATTCTATTTTGAAGCGTGCCAAAGATGCTGGTCATGCCGAAATTGTTGTGCATGACCTCCGAAATTACTCCGAACAAAAGCAAAAACAAATAGATGATTATGCTTTCGGTGGAGGTGCGGGAATGGTACTTGGCATCGAAACTATTGCTCGTTGTATTCGTCATTTACAATCAATTAGAGTTTATGACGAAATAATTTACATGACTCCCGATGGTGAACGTTTTCAGCAAGGTATGGCAAATCGTCTTTCGATGAACAAAAATCTTATTATTTTGTGTGGACATTATAAAGGGATAGACGAGCGAGTACGAGAGCATTTTATTACCAAAGAAATCTCAATAGGTGACTATGTTTTGTCTGGAGGTGAACTTCCTGCGGCAGTTGTGAGCGATGCTATCATTAGGTTAATGCCAGGTGTATTGAATGACGAAACTTCGGCATTGACCGATTCTTTTCAAGACAACCTTTTAGCTCCGCCAGTTTACACCCGTCCTGCCGATTTTGAAGGTTGGAAAGTGCCAGAAGTTTTACTTTCAGGACACGAAAGAAAAATAAACGATTGGCGAATGGAACAATCCATCAAAAGAACTGAAGAACGACGACCAGATTTATTGAAGTGATTTTACTTCTTTTTTATTGCTTATAAAGAGCGTTACCTCCCTTTTTCAATATCCATTTACTTTCTAATTGTGATTCATTCTCACTAATAATAATTATTGCAATTGAAGTATAGATTTCTTTGTTTTCAATGAGAGAGTTGTTTTAGTTAGTTGCACAAAAACCAAGGTTGCTTGCTGTGTTTCTACTCTTCATTGTCCAACCTTGTTTGCTAAATATACGGTGTCATTTCTTAATAACGCGTCTAAGCAATCAAGAACATCATTTTTTGTTTGTCCTTGAATGCCAGTCGAATAATTTTCATTAATCTTGTCATTTAGTCCAAAAAATGATTTTACTTTTTTGGGACGTTTATAAGTAATTTTAAATTCATAATTATTTGGGTCACCAACTGCCGAAAAACTAAGTCCGTTTTTACTTTCCTTGTTTTCAACTTCAAATGTAGGATAATAATATATTTCGTCTATTTTTGCGTTCCTACTTTTTTGCAAATAGTCATTCCAATCAATCTTTTCAAAATGGGCAATGATTGTTTCGTGTGCTATATCTCCAAGTTCAATGATGCCTGGTTCTAATGGGTCGCAAAAAAATGCTCTAAATTTCATTTAGTTAACAACTGATAAATTGAATTATTAGCACAAGTAAAATTGCTGTCTGTTGTGTAGTTTTATTTTCAATTACTTTTTGCATATTTAGCCATTGTACATTCGTTTTTATTTTCTAAATTTCTTACAAAATGTATATTTCAAATGCCGTCTTTTACGCTTACCACTAACGTACAGGGCTTTGTGGAGTTGGGGAATTGACCAACTGTCTGCGTGGAACCGAAGCTAAATTTATAACCAAAAGCCGAAGTTTAGAAGTACTGCCCGGCAGAATTCCGCCCGCCGAAACCAAAGCTTGGATATTCACTCCCGATGATAGCTTCAACATCCAACCCAACTTGCCCAAAACCTTTTGTTGTAAGTTCGCTTTTCTAAAAGTCCTTTGGTAATGGGTTTAACCAATCAGAATTTCTCATTAAGATTACATATTGGTAAGCATAATCTCTAAGCTTAAAGTCACCCATAAGTTTACCTTGAGGAGAAGTCCCATTAAATAATTTTCCTGTTTTTGCAAATGGCGAATTCAATCCGTTAATCTTAAAAAGTGACGTTGTGTTAATTGTTGTCAAAGCTTTTAAATCTTCTATTCCATCTACCAGTAGAAGTGATTTGTCATCATATGAGAATGGCTGCTTTGTCCAAGTTTCACTTTTACTATCCCACACGTTATATTTTGAGTCAATTGGCAAACAGACTATGGAAATTACTTTTTTTGCACTTAGATGGTCTGAACCTGCCAGTTTTGATGCAAAGTCCTCTCCAACAAATTGAACTGGTACTTGATGGGAATGGAAATATCCCCACATACCATAAAGTTTTTCATTCTCAAGATGCATGATAGAATAGAGTTGTTTATAATTCCTAAACATGGCTTCTGGTCTGTTTACTCCTGATTTTTTAGTACTACTATAACTTAAATTTTGAATTAGGTATTCAAATATTGGCAACTTTTTACCAAATAATTGCTCAAACTCAATTTTATTTTTTTCAATTTTCTCAAAATAGTTTTTAGCAAAAACAGAGATTTTGACTATTTCAGAATCATTAAAATTAGTATTTACAATAAGTCGTAAAGAATCTATCAATGGGTTTTTCTTAGTGCCAATAAATTTATCTATTAATTTAAAGTATAAATCATAATCTTGGACTATACTGTACCCCAATTTTAGGACACGGTTTATAAGTGAAAACTTATTACCTTTATCTTAAAATAACACAAAAATGGGAAAGAAAACAAGGCGAAATTACGATGAGAATTTCAAAACAAAAGTAGTAATTGAAGCATTA
>JANNDY010000095.1:0-20458 GCA_031378345.1 Emticicia sp.
CATCTACTGTGCCTGATGGTCAGAAAGCTATCCATTGGCGTATTTTGACAACACATGAGGTCAAAAACTTTTCCGATGCTTGCCAGATTATTTATTGGTATTCTTTACGATGGCACATAGAAACGCTGTTTAGGCTTTTAAAAACGCAAGGTCTTGGTATTGAAGACATTGAACTTGAAAATGGTGAAGCTATAATAAAAATGACACTTTTTGCCCTGTGGGCTGCACTCAGAGTGATGGCACTACTTTTTGCAAGTAAGGCTATTATTCCAAATCAAAACCAAAATGTCAATGAACTCTTTTCTGAATCAGAAATTAATTGCCTAAAAGCACTTGAACCTCAATTCAGCGGAAATACACAAAAATTACAAAACCCCTATCCAAATGACTCATTACGTTGGGCTTTTTGGATAATTGCACGATTAGGTGGTTGGAAAGGTTATAATTCTCAAAGACCACCGGGCGTTATTACCCTCCATATTGGGCTTAAAAAGTTTGATAATGTCTTTTGGGGCTTCGATCTAAAAGATGTGTATAAACCGTAGCCTTATTTTCAAGGAGGGGTGTCCTGACGATAGTCGGACGGGGTGGTGAAATCTGCGAAAGGATTTAAAATTAGCTACGCTCAAAACTTCATGCATTTGGACGATTTAGAAAATTGTTTCACAAAACTACTTCGTCCCCACAAAAAAGAAATCAATGCATTTTTCTGGCTCGTTGGACAGATGGAAATCAGTTACATCTATCGACGCTGCCAAACTCCCTGTTTCTGCCATTAATTTATTTCTATTGAAACGATTCAGGATTTCGTAAGGAATTCTTAAAATCCAAGCGGGAAGTCGGTGCTGTAAATCAAGTACATCAAATCGCATGATTTTGTTTACCGAAGTTTTATTTTCTTCATAATAATCCCATACTTTCTTGTTGCCACCAACGCCCGAAGTTTCAACTTTCGAGAAATATTTTTGCATCAAAGTACGCAATTCCTTTGTGTCATATTCACGAATATGCCAAGGATTTCTGCTCAAAGAAAAAGGGCGATTGACAGTTGTGAGCAAAACTCGACCGTTGGGTTTTAGCACTCGTGCTATTTCAGAAAGGAATTTATTATCGTCTTGAATATGCTCAATCACCTGAAAAGTTACTACAAAATCAAAGATATTGTCTTGATAATCAGATAGATGTGGTAAATCTGCTATACTAAATTTATGTTTTGGATAAGCCGATTGCAGCTGGTCTATCAAAGGTTGGTTTTTGTCCAGACCAGTATAATGCTCACATTTTTCGATGAGGGTTTCTACGCCTCGCCCCCAGCCACAGCCAAGTTCCAGCACATTTCCATGAATGATTTTTGCTGCTTCAATGTATGGAAAAAATAGCCTTTGATGAACAGGATTATCCGACGGAATTTCGGCACTGGTGATTTCGGTGGTTGCGTATTTACTCACGAATTTGATGTTTTTTTTGCAAAGATAAGTATGAGTTATGAATTATAAGTTATGAATTATGAATTTTGAATTTTAGGACTTAAATTCTGAGTTCTGTATATTAAACATAACTTGTTGATAATCAGGTATTTATGTATATATTATTGAATTTAATAACAAAAAAACAGCCTCAGAATATCTCCAAAGCTGTTTTTTGTAATTCACTCAATATCAAATCTTAATTTGCACACCCCTGAATATATGCTTTAAAAACAGTACCTGTTGCAGCCTCAAAAGTTGTTCCGCCACCAGTTGTACTTGGCTTTAATTCGATAGATTTTCCAGCTCTCAAATCTACTTTAGCTGTGCCTGTAATCTTATTACTTGCCGTTACGGTATTGGCAGCTTGTAAGTTTACTGTACCAGTGGCTTTATCATCGGTTGGGCTTACTAATGTTAAGGTAGCTGGACAAGGCACTCCACTTGATGTAATTATCAAAGTTTTTGTATTCTGACTCTGCAACATACAGTTACCTAAGCCGTAAGCCTCGCTCAAAGTTTTATTGAGTAAGTCATTGGTGTTTAAGCCCGTTGTGTATGTCAAACCATAGACTGTATACTGCCCACCTGCTAAGGTAGTAAAATCGGCGGTTGCTGAAACGCCTGCTATTTGGTCATTTGCTTGATTGATAGCAATATAAGTATAATTAAACCCACCAGGGTTTGCCAAAACTTCAAGTACATCACCAGTTCCTTGAATACTTAAAGTGATATTATTGGCAGCTCCTAAGATACCATTCCATATTAAAACATAGTAAGTAGTACATTCATTTAAAACAACATTTCTACTTGAAGTTGCACCAATTGCTCCATAATTATTTGAATTGACAAAACCCGAACAGTCAGTAAAATTATTTGTTGAAAAAATTGTATAAGGCTGAGTACCAGCCCCATTGTCGCCTGATGCACTTACTGCATAAGTTCCAGTTTTTGACACTCTAAAAGTAACCAAAGTAGAAGTTGCATTTCCCCAAGACGAAATCTGACAAGCGGCATAAGTATTATCAACATAATTTATCAAAGGTCGTTGTACTGCCCCAGCTGTTGGAAAGCTTTTGCTATTGTTGGTGAATTTGCTTCCAGTAATATAACCTAAGCCCAAGTTAAATACAGGATTTCCACTTGCACCCGAAATTGTGTTTTCAGGGCAAATAAAAGTAGTATTTGCCAAACAGCTTGAAGTTATCGTAATATTAGCATTGTTTATATCAAAGAAACTACCCGTTGAGCTATGCGTACTTACGATTTTTATACGAGCCAATGTTGTATTAGGCACATTGGCAGGAATAGTGAGCGTTGCACTTCCATTATTGGGTACAGATGCCGCCAATAAAAAAGAGAAAGAAGCTCCTTCATCAATTGATAATAATATTTTTACATTGGCACTCAGCGTATTGGTACTGTTTACATCCCAAGTAATAGTTTGGCTGCTACCTGCGGCAATCGTTTGTGCTGTATTGAATGAAGTAAGAGCAAAAGGTCCTGTGGCATTGACGGTTACAAGTATTTCGTCTGAATCTACACCACCACCACCAGTTTTATTATCACGCACCGTAAATCTAAATTTCATGCTACGAGCAACCTGTGGAAGAGCCTCCCCAGCATTGTCAGGAGGCGTATTGGCATTGTTTAAAATATTCAAAATTCTCGGAAAATCACGAGAAGTTGAGGTAGAAGATTGTTCACTTCTAAACAAAGGGGCGGTTGTACTATTCACTGCCGAATAGCCACCCTCACCATTAGTTGATGTTCCCAAAGCACCTTTATCGAGAGCTGCTGCTACATCGTATTGTTCCCAAGTATAGGTCAAAACATCATTATTGGCATCTGTGCCTGTGCCTTTCAGCGTAAAAGGTGTGCCTTTGGGTATGGTGATGGCTGTTCCTGCATTGGCTACAGGAGGCGTGTTTGTAAGAGCTACTGTGGTAGCACAAGCTCCTGAGGTACCTGCAATGGCATTTCGTATAAATTCCAATGATTTTGTATTAAAATATTGTAATTTATTATTTCCTGAAAGCGTATAATTGGTCGGATTGATACAATTATTAGCATAACTCATCATGGTTGTTCCACTTCCAGGCTCAATAGCTGATGTTTCAGACCAACCAGTTAAGCAAAATGTATTGTTGTTTGCAAGACCCCCAATGGCATTATAAGTATGAGGAGCATCAAATTGATGCCCAACTTCGTGCGTAAAAATATTGATTATCAAAGAAAGTGGAGCCCCCAAAGACCACTGTGTAAAACCTCTCGACTTTGAATCATCAACACAGGGCGTTGGTCCAGCCACGCCATTTCCACTCGAACCGTTTTGTATTGCTGGAAGCGTATTAAAAGTATGCCCAACGCCATAAGCTGCATAAGGTAGAATCGCACTGGTGTTCATGGCAGTAAAACCTGCTTGACAATTGGGTACATCAATAGTACCAAATTCGGTAGGTCCAGGATTAGCATTTGTAAAAATAATAGTCTTATTGGTGGTTTGGGTAGCCAAAGTAAAAGACATGGCAGCTTCCAACTCATAAATCAAATTATTAGCATTGGCAATCGAAACAACTTGAGCCAAAGCTAAATCTTGCGAAGTATAAAGATTGGTCATTTCTTTGGTAACAACGGCAGCCAATGTAAATCTTTTGAGTTGCGTACCATAAGGAAATGGTGCTACACTTAATATTCTGCCATTCTTTGAGGGCTTAAAATCAACGTCATTGGCACCACAATTTATTTGAAATTTATCTTTTGGTAATTCTTGATGGCTATAAATTCGGTAAATATTTTGCTTGGCATCTATTGTTTCGATATAGAAATAGCCTTCGGGCGTGTGCATAATTCCCTCTAACTTATCACCTATGATGGTTAGTTTCATTATTTTCTTTCCATCTTCTGAAACTGCATCATAAGTTTGAACAGCAGCTAATTTTTTGTTTGTGAGAAGTGTTTCATCGAAAACAAAATTTTCTATTTTTCCATCGGGTAATGAAAATTTGGCAGACATTTTTCTAACTAATCCATTTGCTTGAATAGCTTTTGAGGCATTACTTCTGAAGGTATTCAAGTTAAAAGTAAAGCTTTTGCCATATTGCTTATTGTCTTGGGCAAATAATGCAGTTTGAACGAATACAGTTAAGAATAATATAAGTTTTTTCATGATTTCAAGGGTTTTTAGGTAAGTTTTTAGAAAAAAGCCAAGCAAACTAAATTATCTGATAATTGAGTATTTAGTTTGCTTGGCTTGAAAAGTTAATTTAAAAATCAATTGGCACAACCCTGAATATATGCTTTAAAAACAGTTCCTGCCGCTGCTTCAAAAGTTGTTCCACCGCCATTGCCGCTTGGTTTTAGTTCGATAGATTTTCCTGCTCTCAAATCTACTTTGGCTGTGCCTGTAATTTTATTACTTGCCGTTACGGTTTCTGAGGCTTGTAAGGTTGTTGTGCCAGTTGAGGTATCATTGGCAGTGCTAATCAAAACCAAAGTCGTTGGGCAAGGATTTGTTTGGTTGAGTTTTGTAGTAAATAAACCACGTCCGTGAGTTGCAACTGCTACTGTATTATCAGAAGTTCGGAATTTCAACATATCACATCTTACATGAGCCAAAGTTGTATTGGTTGGAGCCCATTGAGGGTTTTCCGCAGTAATATCTGAGGTGGACCATACGCCCAATTCGGTAGCCAAAAGCACCTGTTTTGTGTCCACAGGATTGATTAGAGCATATCTGATAGGAATATTTGTTAAACCTTGCCCCGCTTCATCTTTCGAAATCCAAGTTGTTCCGCCATCAATTGTATAAAAAACCGACTTGATATTATAGTTTGATTTTGTTACAATAATTGTATTTTCTGTTGTTCCAAAATCAAAACTCGAAACATTTCCTTCGGAAGTTGTTGTTTTATCCATTATTTTGGTAATTGTCGCAAGCGTTTGGTTGCCGTTTACATTTATTCCTGTTACCTTAAAAACATCGCCCGAACTTGTACCTATAAATAGATTTCCTTGTGTTTTGCCGAGTTTTATGAACGAAATATTTAATGCTCCCTGCCCTGTAATTGTTAGGATTGACCTTGTAGCTGTATAATCAGGAGAGGTGCCAGAAATATGATGCCTAACAATTTTGGTATCATTTTCAGAGGTTAATGTATAATTATTGTAGAGTGTGTGATTTGGAGAATCATAATCTGCTGGATTGATAAATTGTCCACGAGCGTCATCACCAGTAACCACGAGAGTAGTTTCTAAATAATCACAAGGTCCGGGTGCTACAAAACAGCTATTATTCAGTGGTCCTCTTTTACTAATTTTCGGACTAACAAAAGTGTATGAACTAATAACAATATTAGAATCTAATTTATCAATAAAACATAAACCTCCGTCTCCACCATTTATCGAAAATCCGCTTCCTACTGTGTTTACAGCAGAGGTAAGTGTATGTGTTCCATTGTCCTGAGTTCCGCCTATAATGGTGCTATTGTTAGTTACTCCATTTATATCGGCAGCAAAATATTGAGTTACATTATAACCTTTATTGCGTTTGGCAAATGCAGGATAAGCTGGTAATACTGAGCTTCCCCAATCAGGTGCATAATAAACGCCTCCATCACCTCCAAAAACCGCTTCATTAGGAAAGCCCGGACGTGCCGCAAAGGAATGTTCGTCCACGTGCATCAAAGCTCCCAATGCTGTGTAGCCCAATTTTGGCAGCCAAGTTGTGCCTCCATCAACCGAAATACTGTAGCCAACTCCTCCAGCATAAAGTTTGAGAGGGTCGGTGGCATGAGTTCCTAAAATGAGGTCATACCAACCTTGATTTCCGACAAATGGTTTTTCGCCACCACCTAAATCTTCATAAACTGGTACGGTCATGTCAGTCCATGTTGTTCCTTGATTGACACTTTTCTTGAAATACCTTAAATTTGGGGCATCAGAAGCAGCCGAAACAGCATAAATGACTTGATTTGCTCCTTGTGTGCTTGGTGCAAGGGCAATTTCTACTCTTGCACTGGCAAAAACACCTGGTGGTGTAATCAAATCAAAAGCACTAACTGTATTATCAGTAGATTTATAGATTTTTTGAGCAGTTTGGGCAGTACCTTCGGCAATGTATAAGATGCCATCAGCACCAAGTTCCATGTCTGAAATTTTATCAGGAGCATCGGCAGGTGGAGCATTTGTGCCAGTGAGAGCGTTCCAAGTTGTGCCACCATCGGTTGAACGAAAAATACCAAAATAATTGAGTACAAAAATATTCCCTTGTGCATTAACAATAATTTTGAAGACTTCTCTCCAAGCAGCGGCAGGAGTATTAGCATTTACATAATCGGGCGTGGTTGAAGCCAATCTTGTCCAAGTTGTGCCGCCGTTGGTGGTTTTCCATATACCATTTCCGCCCGAACCAGAGCCTCCAGTATTACTTATTGAACCCGAACCACCTCTTTCGCCTGTGCCAACGTACATTGTTTGTGAATTACCTGGACTTCGGTCATAAGCAATATCTCCGATGGCGATATTGTCCCAAAAATCATCAACTTTTGTCCAAGTGGTATTGGCATTTGTGATGTCAGTATTGTACCACAAACCACCTGCTACGCCACCTGCCCAAACTTTCTTGTTATCATTTGGGTCAAACATCAAGGCACGGGTTCGTCCGCCGACATTATTTGGACCTCGCTCTGTCCATGCAATATTTGGAATAGGTGCCATCAATTTGAGCATTTTGGTCATAATATCCCTCGATTTTTCGAGTTCATTTCTTGGCACAATACCCGTTTTTGGGTCTTTGGTCATGTTGTACTCAAATTTGGCTCTTTCTTCGGGGTTTTCTTTTTCTTGGGCAAAAGTTGAGAAAGGTAAAATAGAAATTAGCAGATAAACGAGGAGTTTGTTTTTCATGTTTGTTTTTTATAATTGGTTAGAAATATCTACAAAAATATATTGAAATTATTCATTTCACAAAGTTTAATATAATGAAAGGCTAATTTTTATCGAATGGTAAATAAGTTTTTTTGAAAGTTTTTTCAAGAAATACTATTTTTTAGCTTTCTACGAGAGTAGAAAAACTTAGAATTATCAATTAATTCTACTTCCATGATGCCTGCTTGACTAATTATTTTTTCAGGGTTAATCAAAACACCTTTATTGATTCTTTCAAAGTTTTGAAAGACGCTGTGCCAATAATTAAGGCTGTAACTTACTACTATCTTTTTGCCACAGATAAATTTTATTTCATTGTATGGTTCTTGCCCAAGATGCTTGATATAGATAATATTTTGGCGTTCGTTGAGTTTGATTACTCTTGTTTTTCTAATGGCTAATTTCATGTTTCTATTTTTACTTTTTGGGTTTAGGATGTACATAATTATAGGGCAAAAGTAGCAACTTAAACCTACCAATGATATAGGGGGTAACCCCTATTTTTGATAAGAGAAGTTGTTGCTAAGAATGTTTTTTATACTTTTACTTTCAGAATTTCAAAACCTCCGTTAAATAAATGTTTAGAAAATATACATACTTGTTACTATTAAGTTTTGTTTTGGGGATGTTGGCTTGTCAGTCGAAAACCGAAAGCCAAGATGTTCCTTACGCAAAACCTCCAGAAGACAAGCTGGATAGCTTAACTACGTGGTTTTCTGACGAAGGAAATTTTAATAATACCACTTATCTGCCTCAATTTTATAAACATTTCAACCAAAAAATAGAAGCTCAACAGTGGGAAGATGCCGCAATGCTTTTATTTTACACTGGTCAGGTTGTTTTTATCAATAATAAGTCTGACAGCATGATGATAAGCACCCACAAAGGTTTTATTGAGAAGCATCAAAATGTTATTTCGGATAGGTATAAGTCGGGACTTTATCTTAATTTGGGTGTTTTGTATTATTATAATTCGAACTTTGAATTGGCTATTGTTGCTCTAAAAAAAGCAACCCAAATACCCTATAAAGATTATCATACCTTAGTCAATGTTTCGACTGCTTATACAGAACTTGGCTATACTTATACCGAAACAGGCAAATTGGATAAAGGCTTGGAGGCGGCATTTAAAGCACTTGATGGCTCAGTAATGCTAAACGATACCCTCGGAGTTGGGGCCGCTTATGATGCCATAGGTGGCGTATATCAGATGATGCAAGATTACAAAAATGCCGAAGTCTATATGAATAAAGCCATTTTTAGTTTGAATTCGACAAAACACTACATGGGAGTTTTTGCTGTTTATCTAAACAAATTGGCATTGTATGAAGAAATAGATAGCCCAAAGCTAAGTTCATTCATTGATTCGGTGTATTTGTTTCATCAAAAACACAATTTCAATAATGATTCGTATAAAATATATGCTAATAGCTGGAAAGCTGACCAATTTTTGAAACAAAAAAAGATTGTTGAAGCTCAGAAATTATTACAGGAGATTCGACCGCTTTTTGATAAATCCGAAGAAACATTTTTATATAGTAAGTATATCGAAGCCGCTTCACTTCATGATAAAATTACAGGCGAAAAAACAATAAGTAGTACGATTTTTAAACAGGTAATTACTGAATATAAGACAAAGAAAAACTTAGAAAGTTTACTCATTTGTTATGATGCTTTAAAGCAAGATGCCGTCGAAAAGAAAAATTTTAAAACAGCCCTATTTTACTCAGATGCCTATGACGAAGCCTATGATAGCCTTACGAATAGAACACTTCTCATGAAAACCAAGGAGCTTGATAAAAAGTACCAAACCGAGAAAAAAGATCAACAAATTGACTTGCAAGAAACTGAAATTTCTAAGAAAAATAATTTCATCGCCTTGTTATTTGTTTCCATAATTGGCTTATTATCAGCAGTTTGTATTTATTATTTGTGGCAAAAACAAAAATCATTGAAGCAAGAAAAAACAAATAACATGAACTTTACAAAACAACTATTGGAAAGCACCGAAGAAGAACGTAAGCGAATAGCCAGCGATTTGCATGATAGTATCAGCCACGAATTACTTAATTTGAAATCAATTTTTAAGCAAGATTTGACATCGGTAAATGCGAAAATTGATACCATCATCAATGACATAAGAGGCATTAGTAGAAACCTCCACCCTGTGATGTTTGATAAAATTGGACTTGTGCCAAACATCGAACAATTGGTAGAAAGAATGCAAAACCAAAATGATTTTTTGGTAAGTACAGAAATTGATTACAAAGGCACACGAACTTCTGCTGACGAATTACAAATTTATAGAATTATTCAAGAAGCCCTTACCAATATCATCAAATATGCCAAAGCTCATGCTGCCAAAATTTCAATTTTGGAGGAAAATGACCAAATTTTCATCGAAATAAAAGACAACGGCATAGGCTTCAATGTAAAAGAAACCTTGAATAGCGGAAAGGCTTTTGGTTTGCACAATATTATTGAGCGTAGCCGAGTAATTGGTGGGGAAGCACAAATTCTGTCTTCGGAAGTAGGGACTGTAATTAAGATAAATATTCCAAAAAAATAAATCAAAATAAAAAAAATAGAAATTTAAAATAACAACCATGAAGTTGGATTACAATAGTGTGATAATAAATTTCAATAGCTTAGAAAAATCTGAAAAACTAAAAAAAAGGCTACTTTTTTGGGTATTTGTTTTTCTTACTTTTCATCATAGTTTTTTTTCTATTTATACTTTTAGTAGTAATAAAATTCAGAGTTTATCAGAAGGTTTTTCTGCATTATTTGTCATTATTGGAATCTTTTTTTTAAAATATATATACAATATCATTTCCTCAACTATTGTATTAGCATTTTATAGTTTTTTAAGTATTAGCGTTGGTGTTTGGGAAAATGGAGGTATTTATTCAAGCGAAATAAGTTGGTATATCATTACAATTTTCAGTATTACCATAGCATTAGATAGAAAAATTGGAATTTGGCTTTATTTTTTCACCTTCGCAATGGTACTTATGATGGGTTTTGTTCAATATTTAAAACTTCATGATTTTACAAAAAATCTATTAATTAATGGCGAAAATTATGCTTTAATGAGTTGTACATCAATTTTTATTATTATCGGTGTAATTATTAGATATGTATTTACTTCGGAGAATATCAACAGGATTTGGAAAAAAGAAAAAGAAGAAAAAATTGAATTACTTGAAATAGAAAAAGCAAATCAACTGATTCAAGATAAAATTAATACCATGAATTTTACAAAACAATTACTCGAAAGTACTGAAGTCGAACGAAAACGGATAGCCACCGACCTCCACGACAGCATCAGCCACGAATTACTCAATTTGAAATCTATTTTCAAACAAGATTTGTCAGTAGTAAACTCCAAAATTGACAGCATTATCAACGACATCAGGGGCATAAGTCGAAACCTACACCCAGTGATGTTTGATAAGATTGGACTTGTGCCAAACATAGAGCAATTGGTAGAAAGAATGCAAATCCAAAATAATTTTTTGGTAAGTACAGAAATTGATTACAAAGGCACACTGAGTTCAGCTGACGAATTACAGATTTATAGAATTATCCAGGAAGCCCTCACCAATATCATCAAATATTCCGAAGCTCATGCTGCCAAAATAACGATTTTGGAAGGAAATAGTAAAATAGATATAGAAATAAAAGACAATGGCAAAGGATTCAACGTAAAAGAAACCTTGAACGGAGGCAAAGCTTTTGGGCTTCATAATATCATCGAAAGAAGTAGAGTAATTGGAGGCAAAGCCGAGATTCAGTCTTCAGCAGATGGCACAATAATCAATATTAATATCACTAAAAACTCATGAAAATCCTCATCGCCGACGACCACCCACTTACGCTCATAGGTACAAAAGGTTTTGTAGAATCGCTGGGCTATCAAGTAGCTGATATTTGCTCCAATGGCATTACCGCCTATAATTTGATTGTTACTCATCAACCAACTATCGCAATTTTGGACATCAATATGCCCGGCATAGACGGGCTGGAAGTACTTGAAAAGGTGTTCAAGCAAAAGCTAAAAACAAAGGTGATTTTGCTAACAATGCACAAAGAAATGACCGTTTTCAAGAAAGCCAATCAGTTGGGTGTCTTTGGGTATATTCTGAAAGAAAATGCCCAAGAAGAACTACAAAAATGCTTAGAAGAAGTAAAAAACGGCAATAAATATGTGAGTAAAAACTTAACAAACGAATTGACCAATAATAACGATGTACAAACTGATTTAGCAAAATTGACTTTTGCCGAAAGAAAGGTTTTAGAACTTATTGCTCAACAAAAAACGTCAAAGCAAATAGCTGAAATGTTGTTTATTTCAGAAAAAACAGTTGAAGGACATCGAGGCAATATTATTACGAAATTAGAACTTCCTAAAGAAAAAAATACGCTGTTGATTTGGGCAATGAAGTATTTTAAGGCTTAATTATTTGATGATAAAATTTACCTTCAAAAACTACGTTATGTAATAAAACCTAAATATTCTCAAAGCAATGAAAAAAGACTTCGGGCGGCGTTCCGTTTTTATCTTCGGAATATTATTTATTACAAACCTTTCTTTTGCTCAAAACGACCTTAAACGTTACCATTCTTTTTTATTTATTCCTTCTTCAAATCATAAAAAATCGAAAGAAAAAGCTAAGGTAGAAGCTGTTTTTAAGCAAAATCAACCTTTTTTCTTGCAATATAGTCCCAAAAAAAGCGATTGTTTTTACCTTTTAGCTTCTCAAACATCTTATTGTTTTGACAGAGAAATAGACATGGTTGCCATGAGCCGCCGAACAAAAACGCTTTTCTTCAAAATGAAGATGTGGCAGTATTTCCGTTGAAACCCCAGCCCCAGCCCCTCCCCAATTGGGAGGGAAGAAAAATGAAATTTGAGCATAAAAAAGCCCTCCCCATTTTCGGGGAGGGCGGTCGGCCGCTGCCATTGGTTGGTGTATATTTTCAATGAAATCAAGCTGTCTGCTGATTCATCACCTCAGTCTGCTTACGAATAGATTCCATGTGAATCAATTTGAACATTTCTTCTACCAATTCAGGGTAAAGATTTAAGCTTTTGCCTATTTCAGCACGACTATTATGCAATTGTTTCCAACGGTCAAGTTGAAGTACGGCTACATTATTTTCACGCTTATAATCTCCTAATTTTTCTACAACCGACATACGTGCCGCCAAAACTTCAAGCAATTCACGGTCAATATTATCAATTTTTTGACGCAATTGTTCCAATTCGCTCTGAAAATCTTCCCCATAAGAAGGTTTACGGATTTCTAACGAACGCAACATTTCGCCCAATGCAAAAGGTGTCAATTGCTGAGAAGCATCAGACCATGCCTCGTCAGGGTTTCTATGAGATTCGATAATCAAACCATCATAGTTCAAATCTAATGCACGCTGAGCCAATTCATATAAATAGGCACGTTTTCCTGCCATGTGGCTTGGGTCACCAATGATTGGTAATTGAGGAAAAAGTGTTTTCAATTCAACTGCCAACTGCCACATCGGCGAATTACGGAACTTTGTTTCTTGTGCATTAGAAAACCCACGGTGAATTGCCGCCATTTTCTTGATTCCTGCTCCTGCAATACGCTCAAAAGCACCCACCCACAAAGCCAAATCTGGATTTACAGGGTTTTTTATCAAAACTGGCACATCTACGCCCTTCAACGAGTCTGCCAAATCTTGTACATTAAAAGGATTTACAGTAGTTCTTGCCCCAATCCAAAGAATATCAATGCCATATTTCAAAGCTAATTCGACGTGCTGAGGCGTTGCCACTTCAATGGCAATCGGCAAACCAGTTTCTTTTTTCATCTCAACCAACCACGGTAAAGCTGCTTCGCCCATACCCTCAAAACTTCCGGGGCGAGTACGAGGTTTCCAAACTCCAGCACGTATCACGTGGGCATAGCCTTCTTTGGCAATTTGAGTAACGGTTTCTCTTACTTGCTCTTCGGTTTCGGCACTGCAAGGACCTGCGATAATCAATGGCTTCCCTGCGGTATCAATCCAACTGCTTAGAGGAAGAATGTCTAAATTTGCTTTCATTAGTTAGTAAATGGAGCGATGTTATTCGCTTTTAAAAAAAAATCAAAAAAAATACTCTATAAATGTAATATATTTGCACAATAATATCAGTGATACCACTATTTAATTAATGTTTATTCTTGAAATAATACAAGTACTCATCAAAAATAAACAATAAATAAACTTAATTTTTGTTAAAATGAAAACTGTATCGCAGCAACATTTGTTGAATTTCGACGACACATCGGTTGCTTTTGCTCACCAATCAAATAAAAAACTTTTTAAGACCTATTTGATTTTTGGAATGATGAATCAAAATTGGCTCGTAAAGATAGGAACTTTTTTTATAAAATTAATATTAAAATTAGGTTTGCCTGTAAAATTCCTTATAAAAAATACTTTGTTTAGCCAATTTTGTGGTGGAGAAAGTATTGAAACCTGCCAAAAGACCATAGAAAATTTGGCAATAGCCAAGGTGGGAACAATTCTGGATTATTCGGTAGAAGGCGAAGACAACGAAAAAGACTTTGATAAAACTTGCGAAGAAATTGCAAAAACTATCCTAAAGGCAGGACAGCAATCTACAAAAATTCCATTTTCGGTCTTTAAAGTTTCGGGAGTGGGCTCTGTTGAACTTCTTGAAAAAGTACAAGAGTATAAAGAAGATTTGGACAAGGAAGAAAAATTAGCTTATGCACGAGTACATGATAGAGTTGATAGACTTTGCAAATTGGCTTCAGACCAAAATGTTAGGATTTTTTTGGACGCTGAAGAAACTTGGATTCAAGATGTTATTGATGGTTTGAGCTACGAAATGATGAAAAAGTATAATGTTGGCGGTAAAACAATTGTCTATAATACCTATCAATTATACCGTTGGGAAAGCCTCGAAAATTTAACAAAAGCTTGTGAAACTGCCCGAAAAGAAAATTATAAAGTTGGTGCGAAATTGGTGCGAGGTGCATACATTGAAAAAGAGCGTCGCCGTGCTGCCGAAATGGAATATAAAAGCCCGATTCACAGAACAAAGCAAGAAACCGATGAAGATTTTGACAAATCGGTTCATTTTGCTATTGATAATTTAGATGTACTTTCGATATGCTTGGGAACACACAATGAAGAAAGTTGTTTGCTTTGCATAAAATTGATGCAGGAAAATGATATTTTGCACAAAGATGAGCGTATTTGGTTTGCACAGTTGCTCGGCATGAGCGATAATATTTCTTATAATTTGGCAAATGAAGGCTATAATGTAGCCAAATATGTGCCTTATGGACCAGTTGAGGCAGTTATGCCTTATTTGTTCAGAAGAGCTGAAGAAAATTCTTCGATTGCTGGACAAAGTAGCCGTGAGTATTTATTAGTTAAAAAAGAAAGAGAAAGACGGAGTTAGTTTTAATAGTTTTACAATGAAAAATTCCTCATATAAATATATTTTTGTAAGTCTAATTTTTATCTTTATAGACCAAGCCATCAAACTTTGGATGCATTTTGATGTACTGCCAAATAATTTTGGAGAAATAGAAATTGTGCCAAATTTTTTCAAACTTCACTATGTCGAAAATGCAGGAATGGCTTTTGGAATGGAGATTGGAGGAAAATTTGGTAAACTCATCTTGACTACTTTCAGGATATTTGCAATGGTTGGTATCTGCTGGTATTTGGTCAGCTTAACTAAAAAACAGGCACACAATGGCTTACTTTGGTCTATTTCTGCTATTTTGGCTGGTGCCATAGGCAATTTAATTGATAGCGTTTTTTATGGTGTTTTCCTTAAAAATGCTCTACATAATGCTCCAACGGCTTGGCTTCACGGACAAGTGATAGATATGTTTTACGTAAATGCTTTAGAAGGACATTACCCCGATTGGCTTCCTTTCATTGGTGGTAGCGAAATATCAACTTATATTTTTAACTTTGCAGATGCTTGTATTTTTTGCGGAGTTGTGAGTATTTTGATTTTTCAGAAGAAATTTTTTGGATATAATTTTCAAGCAAAAAGCACATTAATTGAACAAACTATATAATTTTTTTTACGAATGTCAGATAAAAATCTAAGAGGTAAATCACCATACAAATTTTTGTTTTTAACACTTATTTTAATTCTCATTGACCAAGCCATCAAACTTTGGATGTTTTATGATGTGGTGCCAAATCATTATGGCGAAATGGATTTGATTCCTGATTTCTTCAAACTTCATTATGTGGAGAACAAAGGAATGGCTTTTGGAATGGAACTTGGTGGAGATTATGGTAAACTTATTCTGACAACTTTTCGTTTAGGTGCAATGGTTGGAATTTGTTGGTATTTGGTGCATTTAGCAGGTAGAAATGCTCATAATGGCTTACTTTGGTCTATTGCTGCTGTTCTTGGTGGAGCAATTGGCAATGTAATTGACAGTACGTTTTATGGTGTTTTCCTGAAAAATGCACCTGTTGGCGTTTCTACTCCGTGGTTTCATGGGCAAGTAATTGATATGTTTTATGCTTATGGTTTAGATGGACAATACCCAGATTGGATACCCTTTTTGGGCGGAGATTATAATACAATGCCTATTTTTAACTTTGCCGATGCTTGCATTTTTTGTGGTGTTGTCAGTATTTTGCTATTCCAAAGAAGATTTTTTGAATTTGAAGTAAAACAAAAACATATTGTTAAAGATACTTTTGAAGAAAATTCAGCAATAGATAAAGAAAATTCTTCTTTACACGAAGACGAAAATATAGTTAAAGAAAAAGATATTAGTGAAGATTTATCTAATGAAATAATTCCTGAAACTTTACAAAATTCTGAGGAGAATAAAAATAATATATAATTTCAAACATATTCTAAGACAATGGCATCATTATCAAACGGACGTACGTCAAAAAGCTATAAGTGGTTTATTATCCTATCTTTTCTCGGAATTATTTTTGTTCCAGGAATGATGCCTTCCCCAACTTTCAAAACTGCAGCGTTGGGCGTTTTAGGAGCAATTTGTTTATTATTTGAATTTCTTTCTTTGAAAAACCTCAATTCATCATCCGATAACTTCAAATCAGAGTTTCGCCAAACATTACTTTTGATAGCTCTTACCATTGCTCTTTTGGGGGTTAATTTTGTGGTTTAGTAATTTGATTTTGTTTTTTTCGTTATTAGAATTCAAATAACTACCATTATTTTTATGAAAAAGCTCATTTACGCCCTATTTTACTTTGTTTTTGTTGATGTTTCTGCCCAAAACACAATGATGCAAAACACAAAAGATGCCCTCAATAAAGATGGTATCAAGATTGGCTCGAATACCTCTACGATGCTTTATGGCTTTGACACTCGCACTTCAGAAATCCAAGGAAGCTATTATCTTGATACAGAGTGGGGTCTGGCTACTGTAAGGTTTTATCCAAAAACAATTTCTACGCCTAAAGGTACTGTCAAATTAGATAGTTTGACCGATATTCAGATTAGAATAATCCTACAAGGAAATGATGTTGAGTTTAATACTCCTGATGGTATAAAAGTGATTTCAGGAACATTGATAAAAAGTTTTACACTACAAAATAGTAATCTAATTTCGCCAAAAAACTATATTAGCACACAAGAATTTGTAGATAATTATGATAAAACAAAGCCAAGTTTTTTTGAAGTGTTGGCTGATGGAAAAATCAAATTATTAGAATATTACAAGATTATAATTCAAAAACCCGACTACAATGAATCATTTAATGTTGGAAGTAGAGATACCAAAATTATTAAAGAAAAACAATTGTTTGTTTCCAAAGGAAAAGAAGTAATAAGATTTAGCAGCAATAAAAAAGATTTGTTTGAACTCATGGTCGATAAAAAACCTGAACTTGAAAAATTTATTAAAGATAATAATTTGACCGTAAAAGATAGAACAGACTTAGTAAAGATATTTGCTTTTTATAATACGCTTTAGAAGTTTATTTTTATAGTAATTTCCATGAAAACAATAATAAATCAGCTAAAAAAGTTGTTTTTCATTGCTTTGTGCTTTTATTCATCAGTGGCTTTTTCAAAAGTTGATTCTACTATTTTTTCGGAAGATAGTATTCGATATTTCATTGAAAATGACAGTATTCGTGTAGGATTTGATAAGCGAATGGGTGGTGCTATTAGCTATTTTGTAAGAAAATCAAATGGACAAAACCTAATAAATAACTATGATGCTGGCAGACAAGCAGGTTTTGAAACTCGAATTTATCCTGCAAATCCAACTATATGGAAACCTTTTCCATCTGCAAAATATTTGACAGATGTTTATCCGCTTGCTGGTGGAGCCTCACGAGAATGGAATGGGCTTCCATCGGGGAGTTTTTATAACCAATTTATAACAAATACAGAAAATTTAGGCGGAATGCCCGAAAAAGTTCATTTTGACATCAAAACTGGCGTTTTGTATATCAAATCGAAACTATGGGAATGGGGTTTTGTAAATGAAGTAAATGGAATCAATAAAAAAATTGAAGCTGGAGCAAATAATGAATATTGGATTAATTTGGAAGGAATTGCTGCTAATTTTACAGTAAAACAGGTAAGGAATATTCCATATTTTGTGAGTAATACAACAACAGGGGCTTCTCTACATATATTTATAAATCTCAATAAGTCTTTTAGTTCAAAATGGCAAACTTATAACAGCACAAACCCCTATACAAATCAAACTTTTCAAACAAGAACAAGTTTTTTGAGAGGGTCTCCAAACAATGCAAATTTTTGGTCAAAACCCACAGAGAATTGGCTTGCAATGACCGACCAAAATAATTTTGGCATGGGTATTTATACAAAAGATACTCGTTTTTCTTTTCAGTATGCCGAAAAACAAGTAAATGATATATGTACAGAAGCTTTGCCCACTTGCCAAGATGAACAGAAATATTCTTTTACTCTTTTATCTTTAAGCACTTACGGATTTCCATGTAGCGAGCCTTGCACTACGCCCAATAGTTCTTCAACTTTGAGCTTTAGTTTTTTAGCAGGAACTGCAACTGAAATTCGCCAATTTGCCTATCAAAATCATACTAATCCTTGTGTTGATATAATGGCTTTAAGTAGCAAAAATGATGATTTTAGCATTAATTCTATTATGAAATCAAAGGTTTTGATTGATGCCAATAATAAGATTTTGACAGCCAATACGATTTATCAAACAGGCAACTCTATTTACTTAAATCCAGGGTTCAAAGTAGCAAATGGGGCAGTTTTTGATGCTAAAATTACACCTAATCCTTGTCAATAAGAAGTGATTTTTTATGAAAAAAGTATTATCTTTTCATCATTTGCTCAAAATCAGAAAGGTCTAAACGAATATTAGAAAATGTAATTGTGGACTTTCACTTTAATTTGTAAAAACAAATGCAATTGGTAAAATATATTTAGCTTCAATGCCTAAGCCCCAAAGTAGAAGTTTCATTAGACCTTTTTTGATATTTGCTCCAAATTCAACACTATTTTCAAATTTAGGAGTCATTTTTTGGATAAAAAACTTCAATATTTTCAATTTTACCATTGCTATTTACATTGAATTTTGCAAAAACTCGACCATACATACTCGACAAAATGGCAGTACTAGGATAATCAATGTTTTTCTTTGCCAATTCAAAAAAAACAGGATTTCTGTCTAAATCTTTTTGTGCGAGGCAGTTTATGGAAGTGAATATTCCTATGTAAAGTATGAAGATTTTTAAATGCTGTTTCATTTTGAAATACTATTTTTTAAAAGAAAATAGCTATCACTCATTTAAACGTATCAAAAGATATGTTTAAAATTCTCCCACAAAGTTATCATTTTTTCGCCCTTAGTGGCAATTTCGGCAGGTAATAAGCTAATAGCTGTCCAATCTTTTACATCTTTTAGTTTTTTGAAAATTCGGTCAATTTTACTTATCGAAGTCTTTTGTTCGGCTTTGTCTGACGCATCTTCTAAACGATTAAATTCGTCTAAGGCTTTGATTAATGTTTCTTGCCACTCTTTGTTTTCGGTAGCCATTTCTTCTAAATCCAAGAGATATTCTTTGATTGCCTCAAAATCTTGATTGCCCGAAATATTGATACTATTATTGAAAACTGGCTTGTTTTCTATGTGTGGCGAAACATTGATATTAAATACATTTCTATCTTCCATTTTTCTTTTTTTCTTTTCTTCATTAGTGATTTTTGAATCTTCTACGCCTGCCAAAAGGCTCTTTACGATGAATCGCTCACGGGTTTTGGCATGAAAATACTCAGTTTCATTCTCTAACTCATGGTTAATCAACGAAAGATAATCTACACTTTCGCCTTTTGTTCGTGAAGCTAAAGGAATGTGTTCCTCAAAATTCATTTTCTCAAAAGATTGATTAATTTCTCTGAAATTTCGTCTGATTTCTTGAAAAAACTCTCTTCTTTGTTCGCCTCTCACATAAATATAAATCTTTTTAGCTTCCTTATCCATTTGTACCAAAGCCTCGGCATTTGTTTCTTTATCATGCAATTCAATACCCGACCGCCAATAAGCACCGCCTTTGCGTTTAGGGAACAAGCGAACAATAAAACGACTCATAATGGACGACGGCAAAAAATCAGGATACCAAAAGAAAAAAGCTAAACCATCGCTTTTATCGAAGCGAGTATTGAAGCTAATTCGGAATGCCGAAGGAATGATAACTCGTTGATTATCAGGACTATAACATAACTCAAAGTGCTTCATCATTTCGAGCAAAAAGCCAAAATGTTTGTGTTCGTAAGCGTAGATTTTCTTGGAATAAAAATTCTGATTTGTTGGAACTTGCTTCAAGATACCATCAAAATCATTGACTTCAATTTCGCCTGATTGGTTGATGGTTTTTTCTGCCAATAATATTTTATAAACGCCATAAGTATACTGTACCCCAATTTTAGGACACGGTTTATAAGTGAAAACTTATTACCTTTATCTTAAAATAACACAAAAATGGGAAAGAAAACAAGGCGAAATTACGATGAGAATTTCAAAACAAAAGTAGTAATTGAAGCATTA
>JANNDY010000100.1:0-5836 GCA_031378345.1 Emticicia sp.
GAAAGAAATTTTGTCAGAAATTAGTATTATTTTCGCTGACAGAATCGCTGATGAGGATTTCGAGTTATAAGTTTTGGTTGAAAAAACCAAAACTTATAACTCGCTCAAGTTAGGCTTGACACAGTTTAAAAAACACTCCCTCGCTTAAAAAATCGCCTAAATATTTTTTATATAAGTCTTTGGCTATAAAGCCAAGCCATGCCATATCTATAATAAAAAATACAATGAAAGTGAGTACGTAGCAGATGAGTAGTTTTATTATTGACATTTTGTTTTTGATTATTAATACAATAGAATTCTACAAATTAAGCTAAAAGATTTCTATTGTGTTTACTATCCGACATTATCATTCTCTTAAATCAACCTAAAGATTCATTTTTTTGTTTTCTCCAACTCATCCGCTTCGCTCAAAGCAATGGCAATGGCTTGTTTTGGGTTTGTAACAATAGTATCTGTATTTCCAGAATGCAATTCGCCCACCTTAAATTCGTGCATTACTTCAGCAATCTTTTTTTGAGAAGCCGTTTGTTTTTTCTTTTTCATGAGTCTATTATTCGTTTAAAACCTATGCTCAGGCATACACTTATTTTCATACAAACAATGAATAGCACAAGCAGCTTGAGCTTTATAGTTTTGATGAAGTTGCATAACCGTTTGCCCTTTGGCGTTTTTTACTTCACACATACCATTATATTCGGGTTTTCCGATGGTATAATATTCTGGTTTTTCATTGAAAAAGTAGACAAAACTGCCATTCTTAGAAGTTTTTCCTATTACTTTTCCATTCAGTCGCTGTATGTAATTCAAATCATTTTACTTATTATTGTTGCATTGGCACTAAATTCATTCCACAAATCGGACACGCACCCGGAGCATCTCTTATGATTTCGGGGTGCATCGGACAGGTGTATTTGCCGCCCGATGCTTTTGGTTTTGATTCTTCCTTTAATGTTAATGTATTGGTCATTTTCTTGCTTTTTTTTAATTCTATTTATGTTTCATTCCCTTCATATCATGTTTCATTCCCTTCATATCTTTTCCTTTCATTTTTTCCATCAAGTCCATCATGTCATGGTCTTCCATCATTGTTTTGCACATGGTTTTCATCATAGTTGAGTCGGTTTTGCAAGTTTCCATCATGTCTTTCATCATCGTTTTCATCATTTCAGGATTGTCTTTCATCATTTTCATCATTGTGCCATGATTTTCCATCATCATCATTGACATCTTTTCGTTTTCTTGCATCATCATTTTGCCATTTTTGCTATTCATCACTGCCTCCATCATTTCTTTCGACATATCGCCATCATTGGCAATTGTTTCCATCATTTCTTTTCTTGTTTCTGGTTTTGAAAGAGCCTCTTTTGAATCGGCTTTTGGCTGGCACGCTGCAAACAGCGTAAGTAGGGAAATCCCTAATGTAATTTTTTGTATAGATTTCATTTTTTTGTTTTTGTTTAAATTGTTTAATCTATTTTTTCATTTATAAAACCCACTTTAACCTTTAAAGGAGGCGATTTAGTCCTATTACTTTCCTGTATTTTCTTCGAGAATTTTCTTTCTCTCATTATATTCTTCATTTGTGATGCTCCCAGAAGCAAATCGTTTCTGTAAAATATCAAGTGCAGAATCTTTTTTTCGTCGCTGACCAGGAATATCGTATGGTGTGGCAAAAATCCAAAAAAGTAGAATTCCCCAAATGAACCACCATATAAAGTGCATTCCACCAAAATTGTAACCATAATACATATCCATGTTTTCTAATTTTTAAATGGTGTTGAAAAAGTTTACTTGCATTTTTTTGCAAGAAAACTTTTTCGTAATAATTACATTTTACAGGCTTCTGCACATTTTTTACAGGCATCAGCACAAGCCTTGCAATGGTCGCCATGTTTTTCACATTCTGCCATACAAGCCTCACAGCATTTTACGCACAATGCACAAATATCATCACAGAATTGTGAATCTCTTGCACACAATCTTGCACATAAAGCACAGATGTCGGCACAATCACGGCAAGTTTTCAAACAATCTACCATGCCACCCATTGTAATGCACATCGTTGTACATTTTTCGCACTCAATCATACAGGCTACGCAAGCCTCAATACACATTTTTGTGTCTTTCATTTTTTTCATTTTTTTAAATTATGAAAATTCTTGAAAAAAAAATACTAAAATTTGAAGCTCAAACCACCACCTGCTGTTTTGTAACGGGTATCATAATTGGCAAAAAGTGAGGTGTTTTTGGTCAAAACATAGTCCAAACCCACGTGTAGGCGGGTATAGCCTTCGATAAGCCATTGCCCTTCAAACTCAAAGCCCAATCTTCGGGTGAGCCTTTGCTGCCCTGATAATTGAAACCGTACATTTCCTCTCGAATCAAGTTTTACTTCGGAATCAATCAAAAAAGGCAATAAATACCTGATACCGATAACGGGTCTGATAATTTTAGAATCAATATTTGAACTCACATCGCCCGATGATTTCCTTAGAAAAAGTTCGTTTCCAGCATCCACGCCACCAAAAACCCTAAAATATTGTGTCAAATATCTTTCATAGTCCAAGTCAATTTCATAATCTCCTTTCCAGTTAGCATCAGCGGCTAAAATGAAAGCATTTCTATTGTTTGAACGATTCATTTTCAAGTAATTATTGGTTACGCCAATGTCAATGTTTCCCCAAAAGAAATAAGCATTGTCTTTCATGGATGCCATAAATTGTTGGTGCATCGGTGCAATATCTGCATCTGGCATATCGCCTTCATAATGTATCACTCGTGCCATACCCAAAGCCATGTGGTATAATAAATGGCAGTGAAAAATCCAATCATTTTCATCATCTGCCAAAAACTCAATCGAAATACTTTCCATTGGGGCAAGGCTTACGGTATGTTTCAGAGGAGAATATTCGCCTTGCCCATTCAATACCCTAAAATAATGACCGTGTAGGTGAATAGGGTGAAACATCATGGTTGTATTGACCATATTGAAGCGTACTATTTCACCTCTTTTGATGCTGATGGTTTCTTCTCTGGACATGGGTTTACCGTCAAATCCCCAAATATATCTTCGCATATCGCCCGACAATTCAAGTCTGATTTCACCCAAAGGGCGATTTTCAGGAAAAATGATAGGCTCTATAGATTTTAAGTTTTGATAATTGCTTGTATTGTATTCACCCAAATCCATGTCCATTTCTTCCATATTTTCAGCACCTTTCATGTCCATATTTTTCATTTCGTGGTCTTTCATGTTCTTCATTTCCATTCCCTTCATATCGTGTCCTTTGTGGGCATTTGGTTTCGGGATTTCTTTTTGAGTATAAGATGTAAAGGTTTTCACATGATTGCCTTTCATTTTCATGGAATTCATGTTCATAGACGACATAGTACGAGTCATTTCGTATAAATTGGGTTTGGGCATTGTGGGTGCTTCCATTTTCATTCCTTTTCCCAAAAATAACGACGCAAAGCCCGAGCCATCTTGGGCGGTTGCTCTTATTTCATAAGCCATATCGTTGGGAATTGTCAGTATAAAATCAAAGGTTTCGCCCATGCCCATAAGCTGATGATTTACTTTTACGGGTTGAACATCTTGCCCATCATTTGAAACGATTTCCATTTCACCACCTGCAAAATTGACATTGAAATAAGAGGATGTTCCTGCATTGATAACCCGAACTCTAATTTTTTCATTCGGCTTTAAATCTTCTAAACTACTGGTAGTCAAGCCATTGATAAAGAATTGGTCGTAAGCAATATCTGAAATGTCCATAGGCGGCATTCTTTGAAATGATTGTTTTAAATAAGCACCAATTGCTTTGTTTTTGATAATTCTATCCAGACTTTGAATATTATTCTTGCGAATTGAATACCATTCATTCCTTCGTTTTAGATTTTTTATGATGCTCCCAGCACTTTCATCCGCCCAATCTGAAATCAATAAAACAATTTCTTTATCAACCTTAATTGTTGGCTTTTGGCGTTGAATTAGGATAGCACCATGCAGGCCGATTTGCTCTTGAATATTGTGAGCGTGGTACCAATACGTACCCGATTGCAGAATAGGAAAGCTAAAAGTATAGGTTTCACCTGCCAAAATGGGAGGCGTATTGAGGTAAGAAACACCGTCTTGCCGACTGGGAACTAATAAGCCATGCCAATGAATAGAAGTTTCGGTTTTGAGTTTATTATGAATATTGATTATGGCAGAATCGCCTTCTGTAAACTGTAAAACAGGCCCTGCAATTCCGTTATTTATGGCAATGGCAGTAGCTTTTTTGCCTGTATAATTAACTTCTTTATAGTCTATATTTAAGTCATATTCAACTGTTTTGCCTGTATATTTTACTAAATTCTGAGCCACGATTCTGGAAAGTGGAAGAGTATTGTTTTTTAAATTAGTTACGACTCAGGTTCTACTCTGAATTAGTTAAATTGAATAAAAAGTATTAATCTTACTTCATCTTGATAGATATAGAAATCATATCGAAATTTGAAGCTACTATAGTTTCACAAGCTCAACAAATTAAATTGTTGGAGGAAAAAGTTACACTTTTACTTGAACAATTGCAAAAAAAGGATGTGAGAAAGGACTCACACAATTCGTCAATGCCGCCTTCAAGTGATTTATTTTCAACAAAAAAAAACCTTCGTCCAGTCAGTACAAAGCCAAATGGTGGTCAGTTAGGTCATAAAGGAACAACTTTAGAAATGACTTCCACACCAGACAAAATTATTGACTTAAAGAGCGAATTTTGCAATAAATGTGGTCAATCTTTAAGCCAAGAAATCTTTATTTTAAAAGCTAAACGTCAAGTCGTAGAACTTCCACCTATTCAACCAATTTTTGAGGAATACAGACAATTTTCCTGCCAGTGTCCCAATTGTCAACACGAGCAAATTGCCGATTTTCCTTTTGGCGTAAATGCTCCAATTCAATATGGAAGCAGTGTTGAAGCCCTTATGAGCTACTTTTCTGTCTATCAATATATACCTTTTGGTCGTTTGAAAAGTCTATTTTTTCAAGTTTTTTCATTACCACTTTCAGAGGGTACTGTTGGTAATATTTTGGAACGTTCTGCTCAAAAATGTCAAGGTTTTTACAACCATATCAAAACACAAATTGCTCAAAGTAAAGTTGTTGGTTCGGATGAAACAGGTACTAAAGTCAATGGGTCAAAATGGTGGATTTGGGTTTGGCAAAATTTCCTAAATACTTTTATCGTTGCTTCTGATAATCGTGGCTCGAAGACAGTTGATGATGTTTGGAAAAAAGGTTTACCTAATGCAACAATTATTTCTGACCGTTGGGCTGCCCAATTAAAAATCATTGCTAAAAACCACCAAATTTGTTTAGCTCATCTACTCCGAGACCTGATTTTTATAGAAGAATCTGAAAAACATACCTTCGCTACGGAATTTAAACGGTTAGTTCTTGATGTTTTTGACCTTAGAAAAACCCTTTTCAAAAATAAACAACCTTGTCAAACCAACTCCAACGAGGCAATTTTATTAGAAAAAAGGCTCAACGACATGCTGATTATGACCATTGACCAAGAAAAATATGCTCTAACAGCTACTTTTCAGGTTTCTATGCTTAAACACCGAAACTTTTTGTTGCCCTGTATTTATGATTTAGACATTCCCCCTGATAATAATGGCTCTGAAAGGGCTATCAGAAATATTAAGGTCAAACAAAAGGTTTCTGGGCAGTTCAAAACTGGTCAAAATGCCTTTTGTGTCATTCGTTCTGTCATTGATACTTTGCTTAAAAGACAATTAGAGGTACTTCCATACCTAAATTTAATCATCAAAAATCAACCTGTGTGGTAAC
>JANNDY010000113.1:0-63346 GCA_031378345.1 Emticicia sp.
AAATGCGTGGATTGATGGATTTAAAGCCTTGTTAGTGAGGTTTGAATTTTCAGTTAGAAATTGGGTTTCATTACATTTTATCGCATTCTCAGTCATTTTCTTACGTAAAATTAGTAAAAAAATAAAAGTTTAAACAGGCTCTTAACCACTATAACCTCTTTAAAAGCAGATTCTTTGAATAAAGATTTTTATAAAAACAAAGATTTTTTCTAAACTCTAATTTTCAACAAATCAATTACAATTCCAGAAAATGGTAATGTAATTACAATAGTCAGCGTAAAAAAAGAAGATGACTCATGGAATGTTTATAAAGAATATAAGGTGATTACAATTAATAGTAAAGGTGAAATCATTAATGAAGAACCTTTAAACTTTGAATTTATTAGACAACCTGATTATTCCCAAGTAGTTACTAATAGTTCAGGTGAGAGCAAAGGCATACTTTATGTATTTGGAAGGCAAATGGCTATGGGTAAGAAAAGTTTGAAAGACCCAATTGAAAATAGATTCAATGTTGTATTTATAGGTCTTGACTGAAAACAAAAATATAGATTTGATTTTGAACATGGGAAAAATTCTGGTGGTTTCTCGCCAAATTGGGCAATGGAAGTAAATGATAACCTACATATATGGTCAAAAAATGAAATTGTTACCTTTGACCATAAAGGAGAAACAGGCATAATTCAAACGATAACAACAAAATTAAATGTTCCTCTATCTTATGGTATGGATGAAATTGTATTTACAAAGTATGAGGGAGATAAATTGCATATTCTTGCACAATCCATAAATGACGTACCCGTTGACCCTAAAAATATTATGGGTGCATCGAAGAAAATGAAAAATGGGCTATTCTATATACAATTTGACGAAAATCTCAAATTAATAAATTACGAAAAACTTCCTGTTGCTCCACAAGAATATTAATTAGTCGAAAGCATCTCAACAGAAAAAAACAATTTTAAATTTATTCTTTCAAGGGAAGGAAGAAATCATATATTAACAATTTCAGATGGCAAAATGGCAATAAAAAATATCACTCCAAGAGGATATGTAATATCAAATTATTCATTAAGGGGAACAAATTATCTGTATAGTCCAAAATTAAATAGAGCGTATTTTTTTATGAAACTGCAAACAAATTTACAGGTAGGATTTTGACTGTTGAACCTTAAAAGTATTTTTTAAATCATTTTATTGAAGAAATTTATACAGATTGAGGATATTGTTCAAACAGAATAGTTCTCAACGATATTAAAATAGCTAAGTTTTCGTGCATTTTTCTCAAAAACTTGGCTATTTTGATTTCAAAATCATAAAATTTCCTTAATTTCAGAATAATTTGGTGGTGTGTAGAGATTAACACCTTTTATAGATTTGAAGTCCTTGATATTTATTGTAAATATTTCAATTCCGTTATGAATTGCAATAGAAGCTATTAACAAATCTGCCACTTTTGTTTGGTAATATTTTGACAAATCAACGGCAATTGCTGAAACTTTCCTGTCAATTTGAATAACTGGAAATTTATTAATTTCTGCAATTGTATTTCGATGCCCTTTCTCACCCAACTGTGTTTTGTAGCCATTTACCCAGTTAAACAATTCCATTTTGGTAACAGAAGTTATTACAATACGTTCTTTACCAATAAAATTGAAGGCATCGATAATAGGTTGTTTTTGAGATAATCGCCTACTAACAATTCCTGTATCAGCTATAATTAGTTGCATGGTTGAAGGTTTGGAATCCTGCTCATTAACTTCGCAGCTTCGGCAAATGGGTCTTTTCCATTTTGATTTGCAGGAACATCAACGATAACCGTTTTGCCATTATCTAATTTTACTCTTTTTTTTCTTATCTGTATCATAATATTTGGATATTTATTAGTTTTAAAACGCTCAAAATTAATAAAAAATTCAATATTCTTGCAACTTTTATTCATTATTTTGTCAAACCTATAAGCACTTGCGACACTTTTAAAGCGTGGTTTTCAAAGTGTTTTTTTTCGAAAACTTCGCCATTTTTTAGTCCTTTGCTTGCAAAGTTACCTGCGACACGAAATTGGGAAAATAATTTACAGGCTTTTTTCTCGAAAACTTTGCGGTTTATACTATGTTTTTTATATCTTTGGGTCGCTTATTTGTCGGGGGACACTCGGAAAGAAGAGCTTGCAAAGTTGGTTTATCTCCAACGTGAGCAAGCAAGTAAAAGTTTGATAATCAACTAATTAACTCAACATTCGCTCAAAAATCATCTTGCTTGCGGGCGTTGGAATTTTTCAAAAAAGTATAATTCGTCAATTTCATCTATTGATAAACCCGTATATTTCATTATTTTCTCCGCTGAAAATCCATCTTCTTTTAACTCCTTCGCAATAGAAAAAGCTTTCTTTTTTTCGCCATCCATTTCCGCAGTTTTCACAACCTCTTTCACCTCTATATATGTCAATAAACTCTCCTGATATTGCTCATATTGTTGTGGGGTCATCTTCGCTACCTCGGCAACCTCAAAGGCTTTTTCAAATATTGGCTCGTCTAATATCTTTGGGATTTCATCAAAACTTTCTAATTTCTTTAATAGGTATATCCATTTATCAAAATGAGTTTCTAATTCATCTTCTCCTTTTGTGAATAAAGGCATTTGAATAAATTTGAATGTCAATTTATCATAAAATACTTCTCCATCTTGGTCTTTCAAATTTACTGAACGCAAAAACTTTTGCCGTTCTTCATTTTCATCATATTGAAAATCCAAAATTGCAATCATATAAACTGGTGTCAAACGAAAATTCCATTCTCCTTTCTTGGCTTGTTCTCGAATTGGTATCGTGGCATAAAATAAAGACCTATCTTTAAAAAAATTTACTTTTGCCTTCTGCATTTCTACAATAAACTTCTCGCCACTTTTGGCTTCGCAGTGAATGTCAAATTTTGCTTTTCTCTCATGTACCATTTCGCCTAAAGTTTCAGGGTTACGAAATTTTAATGTAGCGATTTGGTGATGTGCTGGCAATAACTGATTCAAAAAATCAATCAACAAATCTTTATTAGCTTCTTCACCAAATAATTTCTTGAAACCAAAATCTGTATACGGATTTACATATTTTGACATTTGTATTTAATTTAAATGATTTGCAAATATAAAAACTTAGTACGACAGTTGTAAAATAAATAAAAATATATTAGTAAAATTAATTCTGTTTATATTTAATTGCAAATGATTAGGGGCAATTAGGTGTAATTTGGTATAGTTATGCGTAGTTAGGTCTAATTAGGTGTAATTAGGTTTGTGTAATTCCAACCACGAAATCTAAGTACCACCTAACGACAAAGTGCTGATTATAAGGTATTTAGGGTCGTAGTTAGGAGCATCTTTTTATTAGTTGGAAAAAATAAAAAAATCAATTCAAATCCTTCATTATGCAAAAAATAACTTACCTCATTATTCTTCTACAATTTTGCAAATTGGGTTTTGGGCAAAATATTCAATATAATTTACCTTTAAGGTAATTTTCCGAACAACCGATGGTTGCTAATCCTTCACTAACAGGTTTTCAAAGTCAAATAAATATAATTTTTAGAAATAAAAATATTTACAAAAGTAAGTATGTTATAGGTGATGGGTATAAATCATTTGGTCTAATTGGAGAAAAGGCAATCAATAACTAATTCTCAGCAGGAATTATAGTCCATCAATCATTACAAATAGCAGGTACTTCATCATTTCAAGACAGCAAACAAAGTAATGGAAGTGTATTGTTTGCATATTCTAAAATTTTAAAAGATAGCCTTAAATTTTCAATTGGTGCAGTTGGTGGTGTTTGGAATTTCAATGATGTTGCTCAACTACAAATTATAATGGAAACCCAAAATACTCTCATACTTTTCCAATATTAGGATTAGGAATTTCCATTAGAAATAAAATTGCATATTTTGGCATTTCAATTCCACAAATTCTTACAAATTCTGTTAGCCTCCCATTAGACTGGAATACTAAATATTAAAAGCCTGAAATTCTCAAATGTTTGGTTCAATATACTACTTACGGACTCGTAAACAAACTGCTCATTGTTATACACAGGCATTGCAATATCAATCATAAGTTTATATTTTGATGTTATCACCCCGAATTTTTAACCTAAGCAAATGAAAAATTATTGTAGACAACAAATCTAAAGTGGGAGAATGTTCATAAAATTGGGTACTTAATTTTTTCAACTCTTTTGAAACTTTTACACAACTTACCTTTCAAAATTAAGACTGAAAACAATAGTATCAAAAAATAATAATAAAATACTGTTATTTACTCTCGATAGCTTCTACGTTTTTTGGGGCTACTCCTTGCACAGTCACCGACGACACTCTAAATGCGTGGCATTAACTCAACTTTATTCCGACAAATAAATTTACTTGCATTTATATTTCTTTTTTCAGACCTTAGTTTGCAGATTTGGTCAGCAACAGCCCCTCTTGATTACACCACTAAAAGCTATTACAGCTACGGCTAATAAATTGGCTCGAATTAATTGGACACTTTTCATTAAAAAAGAAATTTTTGACCCTTCCAAATTAATGCCCGACCCTGTGTTAACAAAAAAGAAACAAATCAAAAATGTTACTAAAAAATTGCTAAATTTGAAGCTAAATAAAGACGAATTGAGCATTTTACTCAATAACGTAACTGGTTCATTATCAGCTACTTAGCAAATATGCGTATATAATAATGAGATTGGAAAAATAATTTACAGACTTTTTTCTCTAAAACTTTATTGACAAGGCGACTTAATTATCAGTCCTACTTGAAAACTGCTACCTTATTTTTTACAATATACCTAAATAAAACATAAAAATAATTTTTAATTCGAAAGCCATTGCATAACCAAACCTGTCAAATACCCGCAATAAGTACCAATGGCATTTCCCAAAATTGCTAATAAAACGCCAATCGGAGCTAAAGATGGGTGAAAAGCCGCTGCAACAACTGATGCTGAGGCAACTCCGCCAACATTGGCTTGTGAACCAACAGCAGTAAAGAAAAAAGGTGCTTTCACAATATAAGATGCAACAATAGTAAAGATTGCATGAGTTAAAATCCAGATTATTCCAACTAAAAACAGCATCGGATTTTGAAATGCTTCAAAAATATGCAGTTGCATTCCAATCGTAGCAATGAGCATATAAAGAAACAACGTTCCTATTTTTGAACCACCAAATTTTTCGAGATTCCTCGCACGTGTATTTGACAAAATAAGTCCTGATAAAGATGCAATTGAAACAATCCAAAAAGATTTTGATGCCAAACTATAAGCCTTTAAGCTTGGATAATTAGTTTCTATAAAAGGTACAATATTATCTGCCGTCAAATGTGCCATTCCAGTAATTCCAAAACCAACAGCAAGTAAAATAAATAATTCTTGAAAAGTAGGATTTACTTGTTTGGCACTTTCCAGCTCAACTTTTGCACGTATTTCATGAATTATAGAAGCATCGGCTTTCATTTTTTTATCTATAATAGCTGCTTTTCCAACAAAATACAGTAATAATCCAAGCCACAATTCTGCAAAAAGTACATCAATAACGCTTGTTTGGGCAAAAACTTGGGGCGAAGGTTGAAAAATTTCTTTCAAAGCCAATTGATTGGCATTGCCACCTGTCCAACTCCCAGCTATTGTTGCCAAACCTCGCCAAACTTCCTCACCGTCTTTACCCAAGAAACTTGGGTCAATCATTTTTCCAACCCAAAGTCCCAAAGGTCCACCGACCATTACGCCCAAAGCACCAGCAAAAAACACGAAAAGTGCTTTTCCTCCCAAACGCTTAATTGCTTGAATATCAATACTTAATGTAAAAAAAACTAAGCAAGTTGGTAACAAAAATCGAGATGCTGTTTCGTCTAATTGTGAGGTTGAGGCAGAGATAATATTGAAAGAACTCAATAAACCAGGAAGAAAAAAACAGAGTAAAATTGAAGGAACTATTTTATAAAATTTATCAAAAAACTTGAGTGAAGTCGAATAAAATATTGCGGCTAATGTAAGCATCAAAATGCCCAAAACTACTGCATCATTAGTAAAAAATGGCGTTTCTTGAATCATAATTTAGTTCATTAGAATATTCTAAAAATAAAATACAGGACTAATTTAATAAAAAAACACGTAATCCTCAAATCGGAATTACGTGTCGCAATTACACTTCATCAACAAACTAAAAACCAAATAATATTTTTACTAAGCAAAAATACTCAAAAAAATAGTATGAAAGAAATTTATTTAACAAAATATTCTTTCATACTATGGATTTGTATGCTGTAAGAGGGGGAGTCGAACCGCCCACGGTGTAGTTAGCCACAGTACAATTTTGGTGGTCAATCCCAGTCGACTAAGAAATTCCGGCTTTATGCTGCGTTTGTCCTATATTCACCACCCCCGAGACAGGAGGGCATGGCTGCCAATTTCATCACCTTACAATGTTTTATCGGCATTAAACAAAAACTAATTTTGTTTATTTTGATAATGCAAAGTTAATACCAAAAAGAAGCTCATTGCAAATATTTTATCAAAATTACTGAATATTTACACTTTTTACATTATATTTACACGAATATTATAAATTTCATAATTAAATATTAGAAAAATGGACAAAAAATCAGAAATTGACAATATTGATTTGAAGATTTTATCATTATTAATGAAAGATGCCAAAATGCCATATACCACAATTGGCGAAAAAATATTTGTTTCTGGAGGCACAGTTCACGTCAGAATGAACAAAATGGAAGAAATGGGCATTGTTCGAGGTTCTCAACTAATAATAGACCCAGTGAAATTAGGATGGGATATTAGTGCTTTTCTTGGAATTTATCTCGACAAAAGTGAATTATATGAAAATGTAGCGAAGCAATTGGAGGCAATTCCAGAAGTAGTTAGTATTAACTATACGACGGGGCAATATAGTATTTTTGCGAAGATAGTTTGCAGAGATACCCTGCACCTTCGTGAAGTTTTACATGATAAAATTCAAAAAGTGCAGGGTATTCAGCGTACAGAAACTTTTATTTCGTTGGAAGAAAGGTTTAATAGACCGATTTCGTTGATTTAATCAAAACTGAAAATAAATGAATTTTGCTGGAGTATCAAAGACGCCAAGAATAAAGAAAAGCATAATTCCGACATAATAAATCGCCCATCGAACCAACATTGGTTTTGTAGAAATTAACTGTCTGATACTGTTATCTCTTTGAATATAATGCACAATTTCCATTAAAATAATAAGGGCAATTGCAATAAAAAACTCAAACATACTTTGCTCAAGAAAAATATTTCGTGATATATAATCAAACTTTTGTAATTCAATAATAGAAGGTAAATCGCTAAATAAGTGAGTTATCAAGTGAAAACACTGGCTCGTTTCAAGGTAAGATGCTCTAAAGAATATCCATGCAAATGAAACTAAAATGAAAGTAATTGAGGCTTGAATTGTTTTGAATAAAATAGGAAATTTAGTGATTCCAGTAGCATTATTGACAAAATCTCGTGGTTTTTGTGTAATAATGGCAAATATTAAATAAAAACCATGCAATGCTCCCCACATTATATAGTTCCAATTTGCACCATGCCAAAGTCCACTTAGGGTAAAAACAAAAAATAAATTGAAATATCTGCGAGAAACACTTACCTTATTTCCCCCTAAAGGAATATACACATAATCTCTGAACCAAGTTGAGAGTGAAATATGCCATCTACGCCAAAATTCAGAGATATTTTTTGAAAAGTATGGTCGGTCGAAGTTTTTCATTAGTTTAAAACCCATCACTTCGGCAGTACCGAGTGCAATATCTGAATAGCCCGAAAAGTCGCAATAAATTTGGAACGAAAAGAAAATTGTAGCCACAATAATTGGAATTCCTTGATATTGGTCTGGGTAATTATAAACTTTATCTGCAAAAATCGCAAGGCGGTCGGCTATTACAACTTTTTTGAAAAGGCCCCAAGCAATGAGTTTCAAACCCGACGTAACTCGTTGATAATCAAAGGTTTTGACTTCATAAAATTGCGGTAAAACATTTTGTGGACGCTCAATCGGACCAGCTACTAATTGTGGATAAAACATTACGTATAGTGCATAGAGTCCAAAATGGCGTTCAGCTTTTTGTTTTCCTCGAAACACTTCAATTGTATAACTCATTGCTTGAAAAGTATGAAAAGACAAGCCAATGGGCAATACAATATCTAAAATTTTGAAGTGAGCAATATTGAATTGAGCTAATGCAATGATGCCAAAATTGGTGTATTTATAAAATGCCAAAACACCAATATTTGCCACCAAACTCATAATTAAATACCATTTTTTTTTCTTTCCTTCTGAGTTTTCGATGAGTATTCCTGCAAAATAATCAACAACAATAGTGAAGCCCAAAATAAGAATATATTCGGGTTTAAAAACCATATAAAAAACACAACTTGAAATCAATAACCACAACCAACGATGTTTGTGTTGAAGAATAAAGTAAATTATCGTAACGATTGGAAAGAAAAATACAAATTCTATGGAATTAAAAAGCATAAGTGAAATGACGAATTTAGACGGGGTCGCCCGTGCGATGACGAATTATGAATATTTAAAACACTGATTATCAATGAATTATAGGGGATTTAAGTTGTAATAATTTTACGTAAAGACTTAGTTATATTTTTAATGAATTGATTTTTAAGGAATCTTTTTGGATATTTTTGTAAAGCTCAATAATTTTATGAGTTCTTAAATCTCTTCCTTGAGCATTTAAGTGGTAAAATGAGTCGAAAAACAATGAATCTGGCATTATAAAATCCTTTTCATTGCCTAAAATCTGACAATGAATATCTTTTTTCAATTGTTGAGAAATGGATTCTACTGCAATTTTTCCATACAAATAAGTTGATTTTGCCAAAGGTGGAAAAATAAAATAAACTTCAGCATTAATTAATTTTGCTTTTTCTACAAATAAATTCAAATCTTTAATCTGTAAGGAATAATTTACGAATTCTTTTGGAAAATCTTGAAAGTTAATTGCTTTTGGAGGATTATTCAAATGACTAATAATATCACCTTTTTCTGAAAATGCCTTCCGAAAATAAACCGAAGTATTATCAGCATTATTGGCTGTTATTCTGTGGTCTTTTTTTAAAATATTAAAAAAAAGTTGTCTAACATTCTTAATTTTTTGATTTACTTTATCTCTTACATTATAGATGAGGTTTTCTCTATTTATTGCATAATTTTCGGCATCTGGATAATAATCTGCAGCTGATAATAATACATTTGTTGAGCCAAAGTGTTCGATATCATATTCAATTGTAACAAAAATTTTGTCATTTTTTTTTACTTCTTTGAGTGCATCATTAAATAAAAAATATGTTCCAAATGGAGCAATAAATGACATATTTACTACTGAAAATGGCTGAATTTGCTCTTCTAATATTTTACTATTTATTCCGAATGAACCACTCGACCCTCCGATTATTAGAACTTTTGGAGAAGGTGTATTTTGTGCAATTTTATGTTTATCAATTAACATCCCGCCTGTATAATCATAGGGAAATGATTTGTTTATAAAAATTTCATTCAAACCCAAAACAGATAAAATTAAAATCAAGGACAGTAAAAATAATTTATAGGATAATTGTTTCATCAAGAGCAATCTTTAGTGATTTTAAATTTATTTCAAATTATTTTTCAACAAATTTATTAATTTTTGGGTACGAATATCACGCCCCTTTACATTCAAATGGTAAACCATGTCATGAAATAAAGTATCATTATAGACAAAATCAGTCGGTTTTCCAAGAATCTGAAATTTAGCATTTCTGTTCATTTCCATTTCTATTTTACCAATCGTTTTTAAATCTTTTTTATAAGAAGACTCGGCGTAAGAAGGATAAACATAAAAAACTTTCACTCCAATCTCCTGCATTTTTTTATCAAAAAGATTCATATCAATTATTGGTTTTTCGAAGCTCATTTTATCATCTATTACAGCCAGAGGAATTGTTTTGAGCGAAGGATTATTAAAATGGCTAATTAAATCGCCATATTTATTTATTGCGTTTCTAAAAAAAATGCTAGTGGTGTCAGTAATTTTCGCTTCAATTGATTTGTGAGAGAGCCTTTGAAGTGTCAACCTAAAATTAGAAACTCTTAATTGAGCATTTGCACCTATAAATTCTAAGCAATCTTTGTATGAAAACCACTCTTTTGCTTTTGGAAAAAGCCTTGTCAATAATATTTTTTCGTTTAAATCGCCTTCACTTTCAATGATATATTCAAAACCCATAATTACAGTATCTCCATTATGTAATTCTGGGGTAATTTGTTTTAGCATAAAATCTGTACCATAGTCATAATGCATTGCCATATTTACCACTGGAAGTTTAAAAGCACTTTCCATCATTTCGCTGTTGATTCCATAAGCAAAATTAGAACCAGCAATCAATACAATTTTTGGTGATTTTAAGTTTTGAAGACGACTGTATTTGTCAATAATTGTAGCAGTATAGGCTGTTTCGAGGTCATGTTTTTGGTAAAAATTAAAATCATAAAGAAATTCAATCGTTCCCCAAGTCAGAGCAAAAAGTAGTGAAAGTTTTACTAATAATATTTTTGTGTTTTTATTCATAAATCAGTAATCTGCTATTCTGAGGTCAAATTTTATGTTAGTTTTGTACTCGTAATTTAATATTATTTCAAAAAATGAATTTATCTCGTTTTATTGCTCTACGTATTCAAAAAACAAAATCTTCCTCTTTTACTTCCACAGTTACAAAAATTGGTGTGGCAAGTATTGCCCTTGGTTTGTCGGTGATGATTGTTTCGATTAGTGTTTTGCTTGGCTTCAAAAAAACAATCAAAGACAAACTTTTTAGCCTTAGCTCACACATTCAAGTCAGCAAAATTACATTGAATCAGTCATTTGAAGAAACTCCAATGGCAATAAATACAAAATTTTATCAAAATTACAGAAAAATCCCTCAAATAAGGCACGTACAGGCAGTTGCAAACAAAGCTGGCATGTTGAAATCGTCGGAAGAATTGTCAGGAATTGTTATAAAAGGTGTTGGACGAGATTATGATTGGCAAAGTTTTTCGGAAAATTTGGTTGAAGGACGAAGGATAAACTTTGCCGATTCTTCTTATTCTTCTGAAATAATTATTAGTAGAAAAATTGCAACTCAACTTAAAATAAAACTTTCGGACGAGGTAATTATCTATTTTATTCAAAATCCTCCACGAGTCAGAAAAGTTAAAATCGTTGGCATTTATGACACCGGATTAGAAGAATTTGATAAAAATTTTATTCTCGGAGATTTAGCTTTGGTTCAAAAAATGAATGATTGGGACAATAAGACCGCAGGACATTATGAGATATTCTTGAATAATTTTGATAATTTGAACACCTCAGCAAAGCGAGTTTTTGACGAAATTGAACAAGATTCTCAAGTGATGAAAGTTACCGAAATGTTTCCTGCAATTTTTGATTGGTTGAGTTTAATGGACAGAAATAGTATCATTTTGATGGCATTGATTTTGGTAGTTGCGGCATTCAATATGATTTCGGTTTTGTTGGTAATGATGATGGAACGCACGCCCATGATTGGCTTACTTAAAGCATTAGGTTCAAGCGATTCAAAAATTCGTAAAGTGTTTATATTCAATGGTTTAACAATTATAATAAAAGGAATTTTCATTGGCAATATCATCGGAATTGGACTTTGTGCTATTCAATTTTTCTTTAGAATTTTACCTTTAGATGCCGAAAGTTACTACATGAATTACGTGCCAATTGACTTTAATTGGGGCATAATTTTGTTAATAAATATTGTTACAGTTTTGTTGGTTTTGGCAGTTATTACAATTCCAACTTTTGTAGTTTCAAGAATGAAAGTTGTTGATGCTTTGAAATTTAGAGGGTAATTTTTACATTTGTTTTTTACATTTTCACCTAAGCCATTTTAGAATATGTTTTGAATTTATCATTCGAGTAAAATATCAATCTTTTTCGCTCACTTTTCGTAAAAACTTCTTGATTTAGCGATGCTAAATCTTCAAATTTTTCACTCAATTGAGCAAAAAATCTACAATATTTTATCAGAAAAATAAATTCAAAACATATTCTTACACGTTTCCATGAATTTAAAAGAAAAACTGCCAGTTAGTTATTTGCTATTCACAAGTAGAGGACGTATTTCCCGCCTAAATTATTGGATTGTTTCCATTTTCATTTGGACAACTTTCTATGTTCTTTATAATTTTCTTGAATATTTCATCTCAAATAGTGCAACTTGGGCAATTTATCCGCTATTAATTGGCACATTAATTACTACTGCAATCAAAAGATTGCATGATACAAATCATTCTGGACATTGGCTGTGGTCAATTTTGATTCCAGTTTTAGGTCCAATTTATTTGATTTACCTATTGGGTTTCAAAAAAGGCACTTTTGAAAATAACAGATTTGGCACTGACCCAACTTTAGCCCCTGACTACTTTAAAAATGGAATTGCCGAAGAAATCCCTCATTTGAAATCAAGCGAAAAAATTATAAATGATGTAACTCGACTAAATCCTGTTATAGTTTCGGAGGTGAAAATGCCAAAAAACATAGCCGAATTGCAGGAAATTATCAAAAACACTGAAAAACCTATTTCAATTGGTGGAGGTAGATTTAGTATGGGCGGACAAACCGCAAGTTCAAATAGTGTTCATATTGACATGAGGAGTTTGAACAAAATTATTGATTTTTCTAAAGAAAATAAAACCATAAAAGTAGAAGCGGGTACTCGATGGTGCGATATTCAGCATTTTATAGATGCCCAAAATCTTAGTATAAAAATAATGCAAACTTACTCAAACTTCACAGTTGGAGGAGCATTGAGTGTCAATTGTCATGGACGTTACATTGGTTTAGGAGCAATTATTCTTTCCGTAAAATCTCTGGACATTATTTTGGCAAATGGAGAATTAGTGAGTGCTTCAAGGCAAGAAAACTCAGAATTGTTTTTTGCTTGTATTGGTTGTTATAATGCCATTGCTGTAATTGCAGTCGTCGAGTTGGAATTAGAAGAAAACCTTGCTGTTGAACGAATACACAAAACGATGGAAAGAGAGGAATATCAAAACTTCTTTTTTACTCATGTAAGAGAAAATAAGGATGTCGTTTTTCATAATGGAGATATTTACCCACCAAATTATACAAAAGTAAGGGCAGTAAGTTGGGTAAAAACTGACAAAAAACCGACTGAAAAAACTCGATTAATGCCATTGGCAGCCTCCTATCCAATCGAAAGATATTTTATTGGAGCTTTTAGCAAAAGTAAATTTGGAAAATGGCGACGAGAGCATATTTATGACCCACTTTTGTATGCAAAAACCAAAATCCATTGGAGAAATTATGAAGCAGGCTACGATGTGGCAGAATTAGAACCCAAATCAAGAAAACAAAGCACTTATGTTTTGCAAGAATATTTTGTTCCAGTAAAAAAATTTGATGAATTTAGTATTTTAATGTCCGAAATTTTCAATCGTTATGACGTAAATGTTATTAATGTTTCTATCAGACATGCTTTTCAAGATGCAGGTTCGTTGCTTGCTTGGTCACGAGAGGAGGTTTTTGCCTTTGTAATTTACTACAAGCAAAAAACTGATGATGTTGAAAAAAATAAAGTTGCCATTTGGACCAGAGCATTAATTGATGCAGCAATTTCGGTCAATGGTGCATATTATTTGCCTTATCAAGCTCACGCAACAGTCGAACAATTTCATAAAGCTTATCCAAATGCCCAAAAACTAATGGAATTAAAACAAAAACTTGACCCTAATTATAAATTCAGAAACGTGATTTGGGATACTTATTACCAACCAAAATAATAAAAAGACATGATCACATCAGAATTTAAAACAGTATTTTCAGATAAAAAATGGAGCGATAAGTTTTACGGCTTTTTGCAAGTTGTATATCATCTTTATCCCGAAGATAAATTTCATCATTTGATTGCAACTAAAACTAAAGAACTAACAACAGACGAAGAAATTTATAAGGCAATTCAAGTAGATTTACCTAAAATAAACCCTTTTCTTTCAGAAATCACACTTTCCTTGCCAGCTTTGAAAAAACAAAAGAAAGAAATGTCGAATCAGGTTTTGACATTACTTGGCAACAAAACTAATATAAATGGCTATTTAGAAATTGGATCGACAGGTAGGTATATTAGTGAATTAAGAAAACATATCAATTTGTCAGGAACAATATTTATTTGCAATGACATCGCACCAGATTTTTCACTTGCAGAAATTTTTGAAAGAGGACAAATCGGCAAAATCGGACATTTTTTCTCATTGAATAATTATCAACCTATTTATCAATCTGAAATTGCTGATGAAAGCCTTGATTTGGTTACTTGCCATATCGGATTGCACCATTGCCCGCCCGAATTATTGGAAAATTACATCATCTCAATTGCCAGAATTCTTCGCAAAGGTGGCTTTTTTATATTGCGTGACCACGATGTAAAAACACCAGAAATGGCAACTTATGTTTCGTTGGTTCATAGCGTTTTCAACTTAGGTTTAGGCATTTCGTGGGAAACTGACAGCTCAGAATTTAAGGCTTTTTCTCCAATTTCAGAATTGAGCCGAATCATTGAAAAACAAGGTTTTAAAGACTTAGGGAAAAGAATTTTGCAAGAAAATGACCCAACTGACAATACACTCATCGCATTTATCAAGCAATAAAATGAATAGACTTACAATACTTACGCTTTGTTCGATAGTACTTTCGGCAGCTATTTTCTTTTATAAAAAGAGAAACCCGACTACTATTTCAATTGGTAAAGGCTTAGTTATTAACAAGGATTGGCTTATTAGAAATAAAAATCCAATCACGCCAAAAGACTATAATCGCCCTGCCGACCAAACATTTTTGACTTTTCCAGAATGGTATTTGGTCTTTAGTCCCGACGAACAAGCTACATATTTCAAAAACCATACTTCGAGTAGTTTTCCGTACATGAGTCATGTAAATCAGTTTTGGAAGAGTTATAAAATCATCAATCAACAAATCAAAGGAAATTTTCCTTATAATACTGGTTATCATTTTATGATTTGGGTGATTGGTATAAGTACAACTGTGGAATATGCACTGAAAGCTCTTTATGAAACAACTATTGGTCGCTTGACTGATACAAAAGAAGTGCTGACAGAAGAAGATATTTTCACGGCAAAATTTACTCAAGATTATGTAGATTTCATAAAAGACAAACCTTGGTATGAGTTTGATTTTAAAAGTCGGTTGGTCTCTCTTTGGAAAAACACTTCGTTTTTTGGACAACATTTTTTCAGAAAATTAGACCGAAAATACATTTTGAGTTCAGAGTTAATTGTAAAATTTCTCTACGCAAAATTGATTGGACTTGGAACAAAAACGGTCTATGATGCAGCATTGCCAACTACTGAAGTTTTGGTAGAAAATATTCCACAAAATGACCAAAAACTCAAAATTATTAAACAATATCAAGATAAATCGGCAATTATTAGCCTTCCACGTTATGATAAATTTAATGCTGCAATTGTAGAATTAGCAACAAAAGGCATAGTTTTTAAAGAAATTGCAGGAAATAACTCTGCAATTTTATTAAGTGTTTTAATGCCAACTTCCAGTAATTTAGTTTTTGAAAATACACAAACAGTTTTTATTCAACCATTTGCAACTGACCCAAAAATGCAACGCATTGCGATTGCCGTTCCTGTAAAAAAACTCAACAAATTGCTTGTAAAACTTGATGAAAATAATATAAAAATTGAGCATATTTTTGATTTTTGAGATAAAAATCTTTGTTTTTTCTTTGTGCCTTTCTGGTTAAAAATTCGAATAAACTTAATTCAAAAAAAATAGCCGTACCTTTGCAATAAATTAATGCAAGAATATGACTTTTGAAGAATTAAATCTTAATAAATCGCTCCTAAATGCCCTAAATGACTTAGGATTTACCGAGCCAACAACGATTCAGCAAAAAGTTTTTTCGGTAGTAATGTCAGGCAAAGATGTGTGTGGAATCGCACAAACTGGCACTGGAAAAACTTATGCATACCTCCTACCCTGCCTTCGACAATTTCAGTTTTTTAAAGATAAACTTCCTCAGCTTTTGATCGTTGTGCCTACAAGAGAATTAGTTGTGCAAGTTGTGGAAGCAGTCCAAAAACTGACAACTTATATGACCCTTTCTGTCGTTGGAGTATATGGTGGCGTAAATATGAAGCCGCAAATTTCGGAGATTGTTCAAGGTGTTGATGTTTTGGTTGCAACGCCAGGAAGGTTGGTAGATTTGATGTCGAATGGTGTCATAAAATCAAAAAATATCAAAAAATTAGTAATTGATGAGGTTGATGAAATGTTGAATTTGGGTTTTCGCACACAATTGAAAGTGATTTTGGATATTCTTCCTCCCAAAAGGCAAAATCTGATGTTTTCAGCAACATTGACCGAAGATGTCGAAAAATTAATAGATACCTATTTTAATTTTCCTGTACGCATTGAAGCTGCCCCAGTAGGAACTCCGCTTGACAATATTTCTCAAACTGCTTATTTACTCCCAAATTTTAATACAAAAGTTAATTTTTTGGAATATTTATTTGGTCAAAATGATGAAATGACTAAAGTAATGGTTTTTGTCGCAACAAAACAATTAGCTGATGATTTGTTTGGAAAATTAGATAAAATATTTCCAAATGAAATTGCTGTAATTCATTCAAATAAAGCTCAAAATGCAAGATTTAATGTTGTAAAGGAGTTCCAAAAAGGCGAAATCAGAATCTTAATTGCAACCGATATTATTGCCCGTGGTCTTGATATTGCAGAGGTTTCGCACGTAATAAATTTTGATATTCCGGAAGTTCCTGAAAACTATATTCACAGAATTGGTCGAACAGGAAGAATTGACAAAAAAGGAGTTGCTATTACTTTTGTTACAGAAAAAGACAATGAACATCAAAAAAGCATCGAAAGTTTGATGAAATATCAAATTCCGATGCTTGATTTACCAAAAAATTTAGAAATTTCAGAGGAATTAAAAGAATTTGAGAAACCTCAAATTCAGATGAAAAATATAGTTCTGAAAATTGTTAAAAAAGAAAATGTTGGTGCTGCTTTTCACGAAAAATCAGAAAAAAACCAAAAAGTAAATGTCAGACGAAACCACGATGCCGAAATGAAAAAAAAATACGGCAAAGCCTATCGAAAAGGTGTTGATAAATCTTGACAATTATCAATTAACAATTATCATCTACTTAATTTTACTTAAAAATCTCAAAATCAATGAATTAAAAACTAAATTTTAGAATATTTTAAAGCAAAATAATTGATAATTGTTAATTGATAATTGATTTCTTCTCTTTAAAAATCAAGACAAAAAGCACCAAAACCGCCGCCGCAATTCCAGCTGGAACCATCCAAATTGAAGTCCAGTTTTTCACTCCTTCAACGGTATAAATGTCAGTAACATAACCTGCCAATTTAGAGCCAATCGCCATGCCAATTCCGTAAGTTGCCAACGAAATTAGTCCTTGTGCTTGGGCTTTTATTTTTACTCCTGCTTTATTATCAGTATATATTTGACCTGTAACAAAGAAGAAATCGAAACAAACGCCGTGCAAAATTATTGCCAAATACAAAATCCATTCGCTATTGGCATCTCCATAACCAAAGCAAACAAAGCGAATTATCCAGCCAATTAAACCAATTGCTAACATCCATTTTACACCAAATTTTTGGAAAGCAAATGGTATCAAAAGCATAAATATCACCTCAGATGCTTGTCCAAGCGACATTTTATTCTCAACATTTGTCATTCCTGAGTCGGACAATGAAGGATTTGCCATTGAATAATAGAATGATAAAGGAATACAAATCAAAACTGAAGCAATGAAAAATATGGTAAAAGACCTATCTTTAAACAAAGCAAAAGCATCTGCTCCAAGTATTTGAGCAAAACTTGGTTTTTCAGAAGTAACTTTTGGAGGGGTATCGGGCAAAAGAAAACTAAACAAACCTTGAACAACTGCGGCAAACATTGCAATCTGAAAAATTGTAGATTTATCACCAACTGCCATAAAGCCAATGATATTTGTAACGACAATCCAAGAAACAGTTCCCATCACTCTAATTGAAGGAAATTCTTTCTCAGGACTTGCAATGTGCCTCATAGCAATCGAAGTTGTAAGCGAAATCGTTGGTGCAAAAGTGATACAATATGCCAAAATATACCAGAAGAAATTTCCTGCATCAGTAATTTGACTAATAAAATACAATATTACAGCTCCAAGAAGATTCAAAACTCCCAAAACTTTTTGGGCAGAAAAATAGCGGTCAGCAATCATTCCGACAAAAAAAGGAGAAATTAGCATAGCTATTGAAAAAGCTGTGTAAGCATTGCCAACTTGGTCACCAGTTGCGTTGAGTTGAGTAAACAAATATTTACTCATTTGTCCATACCATGCTCCCCAAACAAAAAATTGGAGAAACATCATGGACATTAATTTTACTTTGATTGAAGTGTTCATAGAGGAGTTCTGAATTATGAGTTCTGAATTATGAATTTAAAAACTTTCGTTCAATAACTAAATTCTGAACTTGGTTAGGTAGAATAATTTTATTTCAAAAGTAAGAAAAAACTCTGAATTCAGAACTCTAACCCGCAACGGCAGACCGTTCAGAATTCTTTTCACCCCCAAACCTTGGTGCCTTCGGTGCAGTTTTTACACATTTCGATTTCGGCTCGAGAATCTGTAAGAGATTTTCTAAAATTTTTATACTTTTCGCTTTGCCAAACTTCATTAAAAGTATTTTTTTTCAAATCCCCTAAACGATATTCAGCATCTTTGTCGAAGCAACACGGCACCACCAAACCGTCCCAAGTAATGACGCATGAATGCCACATTTTCCAGCAATGGTCGAGCAATTTGTTCTTTATTTTGTAAGTTCCGTCAATATTTTGCTTGTAACGAGCAAATTTATCAATAGTTGGAATTAAATCTGAACCATTTTCATAATCATAAATTTGGGCAGTTTTGAAGCCAATTTCATCAACGCCCAATTCTTTAGACATGAGTTTGACAGCCTCTAATTGATGTTCATTAGGTTTTACGACCAAAAACTGAAAAATCACATGTGGTGTTTTTGACTTCAATTCCTTTTTCCAACGAACTATATTTTTTGTTCCTTCAATCACTTTTTCCAAGCTCCCTCCTACCCGGTATTGCTCATAAACTTCCTGCGTAGTGCCATCTATAGAAATTATCATTCTATCCAAACCTGACTCAACCGTTTTCTTGGCATTTTCGTCAGTCAAATAATGTGCATTAGTAGAAGTTGCAGTATAAATGCCTTTTTTTGAAGCATATTGCACCAAATCAAGAAATTTTGGGTGCAAATATGGTTCACCTTGAAAATAAAAAATCAAATATAATAAAGTTTCTGAAAGTTCATCAATTGTTTTTTTGAAAAGATTTTCTTGCAACATTCCTGTCGGGCGTGTAAAATTTCGCAGGCCGCTCGGGCATTCGGGACAACGCAAATTACAAGAAGTCGTGGGTTCAACAGATATAGAAATTGGGAGCCCAAGATGAACAGAATTTCCCGTAACTTTTGATGTTAAATAGCTGGAAACGTTCCTCAAAGCATTCCACGCACGTTTGGGCGTTACTTTGGAGAAAAAATTTAAGCCATCTTGAAAGTTGTTGTTCATTTATAAGTGAGCTTTACAAATCCTTAAATTGTTTATAAATCTTTTGCAAACGCTCATCTTTTTCAGTTGTTAAAATATCTTTTAAAACTTTTTTTACTTCTTCATTGTCCTCTATCAAAACTAAAGTTTGAACTCCCGCAAAACGCACGTACCATTGTGAATCTTTGGTTGCAATTTGAATAAGCAATGGCAAACTTTTCAACTGAATTTCAGGGGAAGATTTCACTAAATAAGAACCAAATATACCTAAAACTTGGTACAAATCATTGCCACCCATCTTTTTTAAATGATTTTCAAACCATTCAAAACGTTGTGGAGAAGCCTCTTCTGCAAAATAATTGGCAACTGCAGCAAATATTTTTGGATTAGTTGAAGTGTCAAATTTCAAAGCAATTTCAACAGCATCAGAGGGTCGGCTTGCTAAAATCGCTTCAATCGCTGCAGCTTGCACACTATAAGACGAATCGTTTAATGCTTGCCGAAAAAGTTTGTCGTTTGCTGAATTTTGAAAACCTTTTACAGCTAAAATCGCATCGGCTCGCACATAGGAACGTTCATCTTGTATACATTTTTGCAATGCTCTTTCAACTTCAATAAAGTCATCACCATCATAATCAAAAAGTTTCTGAACAGCAAACTGACGAATCCTCCAAAATTTATCTTTTGTAGCATCAATCAACAAATTTCTAATCTCTTTATCGGCAGGAGGATTATAAAATGTTGTGTCATTTTCAGGAATTAAAGTAAGGGTTTCAAGCACGTTCAATTTTGTTGCAATATGCTCGGCATAATAAAATTGTTCAATTAATTCTTCCTTAGATTTTTGATGCTCTATCTTTCCAACCAAAATATTTTCGGGGTCAAGCAAAACCATTTTTGGAGTAGATTTCGCCAAGAACTCAAAAGTTTGTTCAGCTTTATCCAACAAGATTTCATGCGTAACTCTCTGATTATCAACCAAAATCGAAATTTTAAGAGGTAACCGATAAACTACTGAATAAGTTGTGTCTTGTATTTGATTGACCTTTATTTTTATTTTTCCATTTACAAAATCATGCGAAACTTGGAGGACAGGATGCCCAGCATGCATAAACCATTGGTCAAAAAACCAATGCAAATCTTCGCCTGTAACGCCTTCAAAAGCTAATCTTAAATCATCAATTTCTGCAGTTTTGAAGGCTTTTTTTTCTAAATATTGTTTTAATGATTCAAAGAACGCCTCCTCGCCTACTTGCTTCCGGAGCATATTCAAAATCAATCCTCCCTTGGCATAAGAATGTGAATCAAACATATCTTCTTTGTCCAAATAATTATATCGAATCAAAGATTCTTGTTTCTCTTGTGCTTCTGCAAAATATTGGTTTAAGGCATTATACGCTACTAAATCACCCTCGTTTTTGCCATATTTATAGCTCATCCACAAATATTCTGAATAGTTGGCAAATGACTCATTCAAAGGTAAATTCGCCCAAGATTCGCACGTTACTAAATCGCCAAACCAATGGTGAAAAAGCTCATGAGCAATTACACCTTCATCATTATCATCAATTAACTGATGTCTATCTTTTTGAATAAAATCGCCATGAATGGTTGCTGTTGTATTTTCCATCGCTCCAGAAACATAATCTCTGACGGCAATTTGGGAATATTTTTCCCATTGAAATTTTACGCCTAAAGTTTTTTCAAAAAATCGAATCATTTCTGGTGTTCTACCAAAAATATCAAAAGCAAACTTCTCAAATTTTGGTTCAACATAATAACTTACCTCAATATCTTTAAAATTTGGGTCAATTATTTTCTTAAAATCGCCAATTGCAATCATTGTCAAGTATGGAGGAGCGGGTTTACTTTGTTTCCAGTAATCAGTTCTTGTACCATCAGGGTTTAGTTTTGAAGAAATTAGTTTACCATTTGAGAGAGAAATAAATTTCGGATTATCTACTGTCAAGAAGATTTCTTGGGTCATTTTTTGATTAGGAGAATCAATTGTTGGGAACCAGCAGGAACTTGCTTCAGTTTCGCCTTGAGTCCAAATCTGTCGAGGTTTATCGGGTTCAGTACCAAGCGGATTTATAAAGTACAAACCTTTGTCAGCAGTAATAGCCAGGCTTCCTCCTGTGGGCAATTCGTTTGGTTTTGCAATGTATTTTATATGAACAGTAAGGGTATCATTTCTTGAAAATGTCCTACCTAAGTCAATTTTCAGAATCCTTGAATCATACTCATATTTTAAAAAAGCATTTTTCATCGTAATTTCCTTAATATCAAAGCCTTTAGCATCTAATTCAAGAATATTCTGTTCGTAAAAATGGGGCTTAAAGGTTATTTCTGCATCTCCAAATAATCTTTGTTTTGTCCAATCTGGTTTTAACTCAAGTTTGGTATGAATCAAATCATTTTTTTTGGTACGTTCGGGGTTATATTTACCTTGTGAAGGAATAACTTTGAAATTTCCCTGAGCAAATGAAAAGTAAGAAATGAGTAGAAAAAAAAATATAATATTAAACTTCATTAGTTATCGTCGAGTAGTTTTTTTGTATTTTTTTGGAGTTGTTACTGTATTTTTAGTTATTGGCTTCCGAAAATCATCAAAATAATGTTCCTTCAATTTTCTTAAAACATATCCATCATCAATAATTTCAACCCAATAATCTCGCTTAAATTTGAAATCATCAAGACTTGCATAGCCTCCTTTTAAGGTCAAAGTAACAATGTTTTTTTCTGAATCATACGTCCAAGAAGTTTCGTCAGTGTCAATATCCAAGAAATCTACACCAGCACAAAACCTAATTTTTGGGTCGCTTTCGTAGTCATAAACGATTCTTCCACCAGCCAAAGTCAATACTAAATTATTGATTGTCAGTTTCGATTCATTATATGTTGTTAGGAAAATATCATTTTTCTCAATTTTATTTTTAACCAACATCCATCGCTTAGAATTATCAAATAATTCACGCGTTCGTGCCACATAATCTATTACAGCAACCGGAATAATTTTCTCTTCAACAATTGGAGTTAACTTAGTTTCAGCTACTGGAATTGAAATGTTTTGAGTTGACAATTCCGATATAACTACCTGATTAGTAGGCACTTGCAAAGTTAAACTATCACTTTTTATCAATTTCTGTTCTTGAACAATTTGAACATTATTTGAAACAACTTCTACTTTTGGAGCTAATTGTATAGTGTTTTGTCTGTCAAGAATTTGCTGTCTTTGTTGAGCTAAAATCTCATCCTTTTTGATTTGTGCCAGTCGTTTTTTTTCAGAAACTGCCATTAATTTCAAATCATCAAAGTAAAGTTCTTCGGTTTTTCGTAAAATATAGCCGTCAGCAATTCGCTCAATAGCATAAATTCTTTTAAATTTAAAATCATCCAAACTCGAATATCCACCTTTGATTGTCAGTGAAATTTGGTCAGAGAGCGAGTCTTGCTCCCACAAACATTGGTTTGGAACTAAGTCTAAAAATTGAATTCGGGTATCAGATTTGAAAGCAAAATTGGTTTCATAATCATATTCAATTTTCCCATCTGCAAGAAAACTCATCACAAAAGTATTAGCTTTCAGTTTTGAAGTTTTATACGCAGTCAAGTAGATTTCGTTATTCTCAATTCTATTATTAGTCAAAATCCATTTTTTGGTAGGAACTAATAAATCAAAAGGTTTTTGCACAACATTTTGGGCAAAAACAGGCGAAAAAACTAAAAGTAAAATAGCAGTTTTAATGTATTTGTTCATTTTGGGTTAGTCGTAATATTTTCAATAGTCAGTAATGAAGATATAACATTTACGAAATTTTTGCTGCCCGCTTTGCTGGTAAATATGAAGCAACGAGGGTAATTATAATTATGGCAATTGCAGTTAAAACAAAGTCCTGAATTTGCATTTTAACAGGATAAGCATCAATTATGGCACTTTGCATTCCCATTTTAATCAAACCAAATCGTTCTTGAATATAACAGATTGTTCCTCCAAAAATTAGTCCTACAATTGCACCTGCAAAAGAAATAATTGCACCTTCACCAAAAAATATTTTCTTAATAAGTTGTCCATCAGCCCCCATCGCAAAGAGCGTTTTGATGTCATCTTTTTTATCAATAACAAGCATAGTCAAAGAAAAGAAAATATTGAACGAAGCAATGCAAATGATGAATAATAAAGCTACAAAAATAAATAATTTTTCTAATTTAATTGCTCTATATAAAGTGGCATTTTGCTCATCTTGGTTTTGAACTAAATACTTTTCGCCTAAAATATCTCTAATTTCATCTTGCACTTTTCCAATATTCGCATTTGGTTTAGTTTTAATTTCAAATGCAGTTCTTTTGTTGCCATATTCTGTTAATTCTTTTGCAAACGATAGCGGCACATACACAAAATCGTCATGAAATTGTTCTAATGAATATACCCCAGAAACATTGATAATCAATGAATTAATGTCGTCTTGTGAGTTTAGCGAAATACTTTTTTTATTTCTTGGGTACCATATTTCAAGTGGTTCAATGATGTTGTTTAATGAAATATTTAACGCCGTGAAAACATTTCCACCAATGAACGCATAATTTGTACTATCTTTAGATAAAACAAAATTTCCTTCAACCAACGATTCCTTTAATGGGCTATATCTTTGAAATGTTTCATCAACGCCTTTTAGATTAACGACCATTTGCGAATTATTATATTTCACCAAGGCATTATCTTGAATAACTTCAGTTACAAAAGCAATTTCTTTAATTTGTTTGATTTTAGTTATCTTTTCAGTATCTAATTCAAAACTTTTTCCAGCAATTGCCGAAATCTTAATATCGGGGTCAAAAGATTTAAAAATCTGACGATTCAAATCTTCTAAGCCATTAAAAACCGACAAAACTATCACTAATGCCATTGTCCCAACGCCTATTCCCAACATCGAAATGATTGAAATAAAATTGATAAAACTTCTTTTCTTTTTAGAAAAAAAATATCGTTTAGCTATTAAAAAGGATAAGTTCAAAAGTTTTAAATGTTGTAAGTTAGAAAGTCATCCTAATTATGATGACTATTTTTACAGAAAAATATACACATTTTACTCTTCCACAGGTGCAGGCGGAATCACGATATTTGCAAAAAGTGCGTCCATTTTCTGAGCATATTCTGCTGTATCATCAATATAAAATTGCAAAAAAGGAATAATCCTAAACTGATGACGTACCCTTTCTGCCAAGTGATTGCGAATCGCTTTTGTATTTTCTCTAATCGTTTGCAAAAGTCCTTCTTTGTCTTTTGTCAACATAAAACTCATATAAACCCTTGCTATTGCTAAGTCTGGTGTAGTTTTCACATCGGTAATAGTTACAAAAGCACCGTCGAATGCCGTTCTCATTTCTCGCTGAAAAATCTCTCCCAAATCTTTCTGAATCACCTTTGCTACTTGTCTTTGTCTTTTTGTTTCCATCATAACTAATTTTGAATGTTAGAATGATTGAATGATTGAATAAGAAATAAACCTACTTTTAATAAAAAAGATTTATTCTATCACTCTATCATTCACTCATTCGTCATTATTTCTGCAAATATCCGCATTTTTTTGGGTTAAATAAAGGAAATTTTATCAGTTCAAAACTTTTTACCTAACTTTGCATCAAATACTAAACATTACTGCCTTGCTTACATTTTTTAGGTTAAATACTCTTTTCCATATTTTATCTTTACTGTTGCTGGTTTTGATAATAAAACTGCCATTTTTTGGAGATAAACTACCTATACTTTTACCTGAACTTGAGTGGATGATTGTTGGAGAAAAAATTCATAATGGCAGTTTTCTTTATAAAGAGCTTTGGACTAATGTTGGTCCGCTTTCGGCATTTGTTTATTGGTTAGTTGATGTTTCATTTGGAAGAACACAATCGGCTTATGAGTTTATTGCTATACTTTTGACCTATTTTCAGGCACTTTATTTTACATTTGTTTGTAATACTCGTCAAACTTTTCTCGAAAAAAACTACGCCCCTGGTTTAATCTATGTGCTATTGATGAGCCTTTCGTTTGATATGACCAAACTTTCGCCTGTTTTGCTTTCCACTACATTCTTATTATTTGCATTTAATAAATTAATAAAGCAAATGGAACGCCGAGAAGGTGTTTCTGACGAAGTTTTTGAGGTAGGGCTCTATATCGGAATCGCAGTATTATTTCATCAACCTTCAATGATTTTCATTGTTTGGGGTGTAGCTTCACTTATATTTTTCACAAATGCAAACCTTCGCCAACATTTTTTGGCTTTACTTGGCTTTGCTCTACCACTTTTTTTTGCAGCATTATATTTTTATTTTTATGATAGCATTGATGAGTTCAAATACAATTGGTTTAGTGGTATTTTCCGCATAAAACAATATAGTTTGGAAGATTTTAAAAGTGCATTAATTGCGGTAGCTATTCCTTCTGCTCTTACTTTTTTTGGTTTTTTAAGCCTCACTCGAGCAAGTCGTTATAATAGTTACCAACAACGAACCCAACAAATTATGTTGATTTGGTTATTTGGGGGAATTTTGGCATTATTTCTATCGCCCAATGTTGCCCCTATGCAATTTATCATTTTAATCCCTTGCTTTGCCTATTTCATAACTGGTTTCTTTCTTCATGTTCGAGGAACTTTCTTACCCGAAATGCTATTTATGATACTTTTTGTTTTTATTTTATTTGCTCAGTATCAAGGAGTTACACCCATTTTTGGAAATGGATTTGAACAACTTTCTGATATGAGAGTTAAACCAAAAGAACTTCCAGAATTGATGAAAGGGCAAAAAATGTTGGTAATTGGAGAGCGAATTGATGAGTATAAATTTGGACAGTCGGCAACTTGTTACCTCAACTGGGATTTGTCGAAAATTGACTTAGAAAACCCTGATAACTACGAAAGTATTATCAATATTTTTGATAATTTTAAGAAAGACCCTCCGACAATAATCATTGACAAACAAAATGTTGTTCCAAAGATTTTCCAAAGAATTCCAGCCTTGGCTGCCGATTATCAAGAATCTAAAATTAAAGGAATTTATCAGAGAAAGTTTTAGATTTAAGATTCTGGATTTGAGAGAAAAGTTGTTTCTTGTATCTCGAATCTCTTGTCCCTTATCTCATATCTATAATTAACAAGAAATTTTGTCTGCTCTACGTCCATGCCTTCCACCTTCAAATGGAGTAGAAAGAAAAGTTTTTACACATTCAAGAGCTAATTCTATATCAATAAAACGAGCTGGAAGACATATAATGTTGGCATTGTTATGCTGACGAATCAATTCGGCAACTTCTAAGTTCCAAGCCAAACCTGCACGAATTCCTTGATGATGGTTGGCGGTCATACAAACGCCATTTCCGCTACCACAAATCAAAATACCATACTCATATTGACCACTTTCAACTGCACTTGCTAATGGATGAGCAGTATCTGGATAGTCCATTGATTCTTCTGAATATGGTCCATAATCTGCAGTTTCATAGTTTTGTTGTTGTAGCCATCTCAAAATGACTTTTTTATACTCAAAACCTGCGTGGTCGCCTGCAATTGCTACTTTCATATGATTTATTTACCTAATTTAACATTTTAAACTTTTTTTTGCAAATATACGTTTTCAATATCCAATTCTTTTGAAATTTGTTCAATAAGAATTGTTTTAAACTAAAAAATATTTACCTTCATCTTATAAAAATTATACAACAAAATATTATGGTAGAAAAAGAAATTGAATTGAACGAAGAAGATTTAATTCGTGAAGCATTTGTAGAAAAAGGTTGGAATGAAATCCAAAGTCAAGATTCTTGGCAAATATTAAAAACTGTAGCAGAGTTTGTTGATGGTTTCGACCGATTAGCAAAAATTGGACCTTGTGTAACAATTTATGGTTCGGCAAGAACAAAACCTGACCACAAATATTATTTACTTTCCGAAGAAATTGCTGCAAAATTGGTGCATAAAGGTTATGGAGTAATTACTGGGGGTGGACCGGGAGTAATGGAAGCAGGCAATAAAGGTGCAAGTGAAAATGGAGGAAAATCAGTGGGATTGAATATAAAACTCCCCTTTGAGCAAGTACCAAATAGATTTGTGGACCCCGATAAAAGCATTAATTTCGACTACTTTTTTGCAAGAAAAGTGTGTTTTATGAAATATTCACAAGGTTTTGTAATCATGCCAGGAGGTTTCGGAACTTTAGATGAACTTTTTGAAGCATTAACTTTGATTCAAACCAAAAAAATTGCTCGTTTCCCAATCGTAATGGTTGGTACTGAATATTGGTCGGGTTTACTCGATTGGATTATGACAACAATGTGCGAAAAGGAAAAAAATGTCAATCCAGAAGACATGAATCTCATCAAGTTGGTTGATACTGCCGATGATGCAGTTAAAGTAATTAACGATTTCTATGGCAAATATTTATTGAAGCCAAACTTTTGAATGGAGAGTTCTGAGTTCTGAGTAGATGCTCAATTTTCACTCAGAATTCAGAATTCAGAACTATTTATGCTTCTTCGCCTACAACTTCTTCTAAAACTGCCACCAAATGTGTAGCAATCATTTCTGCCGAGCGACCTTCGATGTGGTGTCTTTCGATAAAATGAACAACTTCACCATTTTTGAAAATCGCAATCGCTGGCGAAGATGGTGGAAATGGAATATATGTACGCATTTGCTGAACTGCATCAGTATCTACACCTGCAAAAACAGTCACTAAGCTTTCAGGTTTTGCTTCTGAGCGTTGCAATGCCAACTTCACACCTGGGCGACAAGTACCTGCTGCACAACCACATACCGAGTTGATGACTACCAACGAAGTACCTTTTTGATTAGCAATAAAATTATCTACATCTGATGCAGATAGCAATTCTTGAAAGCCTACGTTTACTAAATCAGCTTTCATTGGTGACACTAAATGAGGAGGATACATAATATTGACCACCCCCCCGCCCCTAAAGGGGAGCTTTGTTTTGTTAGTTATAAAATGTTGTAGGGGAAAACTCAACATTTTTTAAATATTTGTGTTTTAATTCTTTTTTTAGGTCCCCTTTTCGGCGGTCGAAACGTCGAACCGCAGATGGGTCGGCTGGGGGTGTTGAGAGGCTTACATAAACCCAAGTTCCAATTGTGCAACTTCCGACATCATATCTGTTGCATAAGGTGGGTCGAATGTTAGTTCCACACTTACATCTGATACACCATCAATCTCACGAATTTTTTGTTCTACTTCCACAGGAATTGACTCTGCAGATGGACAAGAGGGCGATGTAAGGGTCATTAATACATAAACATTATTTACTGGAAAAATCTTTATGTCATATATCAAACCTAATTCGTACACGTCCACTGGAATCTCAGGGTCATAAACTTGCTTGATTGCTGCTATTACTTGTTCTTTTAATTCTTGGTCAGTCATTATTAATCAATGAAAAATGTTTTAATTAGTTCTCTTTTGCTTGATAAGCTACCGCATAAGTCTTCATTTGCTTCACCATCGAAGCTAAACCATTTGAGCGAGTTTGTGCCAAATGGCTGGCTAAACCTACTTTTTCGATAAAATATAAGTGGGCGTTCATTATTTCTTCGGGTGTATGATTGGTCAGAACTTTTACTAACATACTTACTAACCCTTTTACAATAATTGCCTCTGAATCAGCTTCAAAAATGAGTTTTCCGTCATTCATATAAGCATGTAACCAAACCATTGATTGGCAACCTTTGATGATATTATCTTCGGTTTTTTGTTCATCTGCTAATTTTGTTAGCTTTTTACCTAAATCAATGATATACTCATATTTTCCTTCCCAATCATCAAACAAATCAAACTCCTCAATGATTTCGTCTTGTATTTCGTTTATTGTCATTTATATACTTCTTTTCTTTGCCCAATTTCAACCACTATTACTATTAAATTGTCATCTTCAATTAAATAAATCACTCTATAATCTCCTATTCTTATTCGCCAACCATCTCTATCTGTCAACTTTTTCGATTTATGAGGTCTTGGATTGTCTACTAATTTTGCAATTGCTGCTTCTATCTTTTTAAAAAGTAATTTAGGAAGGTTAGACAAATCTTTTTGAGACTGAAGAGTAAATGAGATTTTATAAGCCATTATTTTTTTGCTTTAATTTCACTTACTACTTGTTCAAAAGGAATTAATTCTTCCCTATTAAAGTTTACCATCGCTCTATCAAAAGCTTTAATTTCAGCTAATTCTTCGAGTTCTTCTTGAATTCGGATATAGTCTTTTACATTTAAAACTGCTTGTTTTTTTTTGCCTTTTGCATCAATAATGTATGTTTCTTTAATAGCTAACATATATTTCATCAATTTTAAAGTACCATTTTCTTAACCTTAAGAATCCCCTTCACCAACTTATCAATTTCCTCAGTTGTGTTATAAACAGCAAAAGAGGCTCGTGAAGTTCCGGGAATTTTAAAACGATTCATTAAAGGTTGCGTACAGTGATGCCCTGTGCGAATAGCAATACCTTGTTGGTCGAGAATCACACCTATATCTTGCGGATGAATGCCATCTATGACGAACGAAACTACCGAAACTTTTTCTTTTGCTTGCCCAACAATTCGCAAACCACCGATTTCAGAAAATTGTTCGGTGGCATATTTCAATAGCTTCTCTTCGTAAGCAGCGATATTTTCTTTACCCAGTACATTAATATAATCAATGGCAAATTTCACGGCAACAACATCGGCAATGTTTGGTGTTCCCGCTTCAAATTTGTAAGGAAGTTCGTTATAAGTAGTTTTTTCAAATGTTACTTCCTTTATCATTTCACCACCTCCACGATATGGCGGCATCGAATTCAAAAGATCTTTTTTACCGTATAAAACTCCCATTCCAGTTGGACCAAAGATTTTATGGGCAGAAAAAACATAAAAGTCTGTATCAAGTGCCTGTACATCAATAGTTAAGTGTGAAACAGCTTGAGCTCCATCAATCAACACCTTAGCTCCCACTTCATGAGCTTTTTCGATGATAAATTTAATATCATTTATTGTTCCCAAAGCATTAGAAACATGAATAACCGACACAAATTTAGTCTTTTCTGAAAGCATTTTTTCGTATTCTTCCAAAATCAAATCACCATTATTATCAATCGGAATAACTTTCAAAATACAGCCTTTTTCTTCACAGAGCATTTGCCATGGTACAATATTAGAATGATGCTCTAAAGTAGAAATGATGATTTCATCACCTTCTTTCAAAAATTTCCTCCCGAAAGTTTGAGCAACTAAGTTGATTCCATCGGTTGTTCCGTAGGTCAATATTATTTCTTCACGATGCTCTGCATTCAAAAAATGTTGAATCGATGTACGAGAATCTTCAAAGGCAGCAGTTGCTTTTTCAGCCAAAAAATGTATTCCACGGTGAATATTGGCGTTGTAATGCCCATAATAATTAGCCAATGCCTCTAAAACTACCGAAGGTTTTTGGGTAGTGGCGGCATTATCAAAGTAAACTAAGTCTTTTCCGTTAATTTTCTCATCTAAAATCGGAAAATCTTTACGTATTTTATCTATATCTAAAACTGACATATTTTATTTTTTTCTTTCGATTACTAAAACAACAAATATTAAAACATATTAGTTTAGAAATATTCTAAATAAAAGCTATAATTTCAACACAAAATCTTGTTTCGCTTGCTTTTTGTGGAAGAAAACTATTCCCAACCAAAACACATCTAAGGAAACGGTAACAGAGGGGTGATTTTTGATATATTGCCAAGCTTGCTTCATTTCGTCAGACCAATAAATATCATCAAAAACAAAACAACTTCCTTCGTGGGCTTTTTCTAAACATTGTTCAAAATATCTAATTGTTGGTTCATAACGATGATTTGCATCAAAAAACACAAAGTCTAAACTTGAAATTTCTTTCATTTTTTTTGTCAAAGTCTGGTTAATATTGCCAACAATAATTTCAATGTTATTTAAAGATAATTTATTGAAATTCTCTCGAGCAATTTTGGCAGTTTCAGGGCAGCCTTCAAAGCTAATTACTTGATTATCAATAGTTTGTATTGAAAAATAGGCGGTTGTCAAACCAAACGAAGTTCCTAAATCTAAAATATTTTTATAGTCATAAAACTCAATAATTCGATGCAAAAACTGCCCAAGTTTAGGCGATTTTTGAGAGTTTTTAGCAATATCTTTTATCTTTCTTTTATCCGATAAATTTAGCTTTGAACCAGCTCCAAAATCAGTAATTTGGATAATTCTTTCATCATGTAAAAGTTGTTCTCTTAAGTTTTCTATTGCTACATAATTTTCTAATTTGTGATTTTTAGTTTTAACAATTTTGGTATAAAATTCAAACAAAAATGGAGAATGGAGCGAATATTCGTCTTTAGCTATGAATAAATATTTAATATAGTCGTAAATCATGCTGCAAAATTAATAAAAAAGCACGACTGATTGCCGTGCTTTTTACTGAGATTTACAAGATATAACCTTGTACTACAAATTATTTTCTACAATTTCTTCTTTCTTAGCTCTACCAAAAGACAAAACCTCTCCCTCGCCACTGAAATCAACCAATATCGTGTCGCCTTCCTGCACTTCACCTTTCAAAATCTCTTCTGCAAGTGGGTCTTCAACGTATTTCTGAATAGCACGGTTCAATGGTCTTGCACCATATTGTTGGTCATAGCCTTTTTCTGACAAGAAATCTTTTGCTTTTTCGCTCAATTCAATATTATATCCAATATTTGTAATTCGAGCAATCAAACGACCTAAAGCAATATCAATAATCTTATGAATATCTTCACGAGTCAAAGAATTAAATACAATTACATCATCTAATCGATTCAAAAACTCAGGAGAAAATGTTTTCTTCAAAGCATTTTGAATGGTACTTTTCACAATTTCATCTTGATTGTCTGTTCGAGATTTTGTTGCAAAACCAATTCCTGTGCCAAAATCTTTCAAATCACGTACCCCAATATTGGAAGTCATAATAATAATGGTATTTCGGAAATCAACTCGGCGACCTAAACTATCAGTCAAAACACCATCGTCCAAAACCTGCAACAATATATTATAAACATCTGGGTGAGCTTTTTCAATCTCATCAAGTAGTACTACCGAATAAGGTTTTCTACGAATTTTCTCTGTCAATTGTCCACCTTCTTCATAGCCAACATATCCTGGAGGAGCTCCCACCAAACGAGAGATGCTAAATTTCTCCATGTACTCACTCATGTCAATTCTGATGAGGGCATCTTCTTTGTCAAATAAGTACGTGGCAAGTGTTTTGGCTAATTCTGTTTTTCCAACGCCCGTTGGTCCTAAGAAAATGAATGAACCGATTGGTTTTCTTGGGTCTTTCAGTCCAACTCGTGTGCGTTGAATTGATTTTACCAGTTTCTCAACGGCAGTATCTTGTCCAACGATTCTACCACGAAGCGAATCTCCCATTTTCAAGATTTTCTCGCCTTCATTCATGTTCACACGTTTCACAGGAATTCCTGTCATCATAGCAACAACATCACCCACATGGTCTTCTGTAACCAAATAACGTTTCGATTTAGCTTCTTCCTCCCAAGCCGTTTTGGCACGGTCGAGTTGCTCCAATAATTTCTTTTCTCTATCTCGAAGTTGGGCAGCTTCTTCATAGCGTTGGCTTTTTACAACAGAGTTTTTCTCTTTTTTAATCAACTCAACTTGTTCTTCCAAGAAAACTATGTCTTGCGGAACATTTATATTGCTAATATGCACCCTTGCTCCAACTTCGTCCATTACATCAATTGCTTTATCGGGCAAATATCGGTCGGTAATATACCTTTCCGACATCTTTACCGCTGCAACAATAGCTTCTGGTGAATAAGTTACATGGTGATGGTCTTCATATTTATCTTTGATATTAGTCAATATTTCGATTGTTTCATCAATAGAAGTTGCCTCCACCATTACCATCTGAAAACGACGAGCCAAAGCTCCATCTTTTTCAATATATTGACGATATTCGTCCAAAGTTGTCGCACCAATACATTGAATATCGCCACGAGCCAAAGCTGGTTTAAACATATTTGAGGCATCCAAAGACCCACTTGCACCACCAGCACCTACAATTGTATGAATTTCGTCAATAAATAAAATGACATCTGGCGATTTTTCTAATTCATTCATCACAGCTTTCATTCGCTCTTCAAATTGCCCACGATATTTCGTTCCAGCAACCAACGAAGCCAAGTCAAGCGTTACAACTCGCTTACCAAATAGTATTCTTGACACTTTTTTCTGAACAATTCTCAAAGCTAAACCTTCAGCAATGGCAGTTTTACCAACACCTGGCTCACCAATCAAAATTGGATTATTTTTCTTTCGTCTTGAAAGAATTTGGGCAACTCGCTCAATTTCTTTTTCACGCCCAACAATCGGGTCTAATTTGCCAGCTTCGGCAAATTTTGTTAAATCTCTACCAAAATTATCTAAAACAGGGGTTTTAGATTTTTCGGGAGCTTTTTGGTCTGCTCTCTGTTGAGAACTATATCCGCCAGTGCCTCCACCGAAAATACGCTCATCATCGTCGTCAGTTTCGGGACGCTCCATAACTGGTTTCTGACCTGTCAGTTGGTATTCAAGCATCTCTTTAGTTTGTTCGTAGTTAAGGCGGAATTTTTGTAAAATTTGTCCACCGAGATTATCTCCATCACGCAAAATCGCAAGAAGTAAATGCTCAGTGCCTATTGTAAGCGATTTGAAGATTTTTGCCTCCAAATGGGTAATTTTTAATACTTTTTCTGACTGCCGTGTTAAAGGAATATTTGCTAAATTTTTGATATTATTGGTTGCAGTGCCTTTGGTGGCCTGCTCAATAGTAACACGAAGTTCATCAAGTTGAACACCCGAATCTTTCAATAAATTTAAAGCCATACCCTCTCCATCACGTATCATTCCCAATATCAAGTGTTCTGTACCGATATAATCATGCCCAAGTCGAAGTGCTTCTTCACGGGCAAGGGTGATAATTTCTTTAACTTTTTGTGAAAATTTAGGCTCCATCAAGATTAATTTTGAATGAATGAATTGGTGAATGAGTGAATATTGAAAAAAAATGATGTTGTCAAATGAATTTTCAGAATGGTATTCCATTCACTCATTCAGCAATCTCACATTCACTCATTAATTCTATACTGCAATATAACGGTTTATTAATAAAGTGTGTTCAAAACTTAGAAGATATTTTTAATATTTCTAAAGATTGGTTTCCCCGACAGAAAAGTAAATCAATAATAGAAAGGTTTGGTACAAATTCGTTGCCAAAATTTTGTTGATAAGTTACTGGCATATAAAAATTATTGCTTTCAAAGCTTTTTTTGGCATTTATTAGTGACCGAGCATCAAAAACACTTAAATTTACTACTTTATCATAATTATCAGTATGACAAATTGTCTTGGTTTGCTTCAAGAGTTTCAGACAAAGTGTCAGAAATTCGATATTCAAATCCCATAAAAAAACAGGTTTCTTTTGATAAATCGCCTGAAAATAATCTGAAAAAAACTCAAAAAATGGTGATTTTCCATAAGCGGCAATAATCGTTCGCCAATGATTTCGTTCCCAAGTTTGGCTATAATCTATTTTTACATCTTTGATTATTGTTTTTTTATTCCCTTCTATAACTGGAATTGTTAGCATTTCAATTTTGTTTGCACCCTGCAAATAGCATCGAGTTCGATAAGATTGTTTGGCAAAATGCTCGTTACTTTCAAGAATAATTTCATCGAATTTTAATATAACATTAAAGAATTCGAGGCATGGCAAATAATGTAAATCTATCAGAACTGACTGTGTATCAAGAGTTTTCATTTACAAAAAAACATATTTTAAAAAAAATATACAATTCATTTCGTTAAAACCGTTAAAATGTATAGATTTTTTCTGAATTTTGTAACAAAGAAGAAGCGTTTCCCATAAAAGTATGATGAGGATTTTTACAATTATTACTATTTTGATTTTTTCTGTGAATCTTTCATTCGCAAAAAATCACTTTCCATTCAAAGAAGAAAAAGCTACCCAAAAATTGGTTGAAATTCCTTTGAGTTTATCTGCCAAAGACAAACGTTCAAGTATACAACTTCGTCCAAAATTCACTGTAATTGCTATAAACAGTGGCAAAGCTATTCCATTAAAAGAAAATGATGGGCGTTTTACTGTCATTGTAAATAGTGGTGAATCTTACAAAATTACGGCCGAATTGGAAGGGTATCATACCAAAGAAAAAATCCAAGTAATGGCTGCAGACCAAGACAAAGAAGGTTTCAATGTGGTTCTTGACATGGAACCACAACCCTCTGCAAACTTGATTTTGAAAGCAATTGATGATGCTTCAGGCGATTTGGTTGATGCTACTTTTAAAATTACTGTCAATGAAAAAGTTTTAACTGGAAAAACATCAAAGGAAGTACCTTTTTATAGGTTAATAATTACCAAAGCTGACCTTTATAAAGTTGAAGTAACAAGTGGCACGCACAAACAAAAAATCGAAAGTTTTGCTTTTGAAATTGGCGACCCTGCACGTTCATATAATAAAGAAATTAGGTTAGAAAAACCAGTAAGTGGCGTAAAGATTCTTATAGTTGGTGATGACACAGGCAAAATTTTAAGAGGTGCAAGTTTAAATATTACGAATCAGACTGATAATCAGGTAATTATCGACAATATTTTACCTGAAGGTGAGGCAAATGTTGAATTAAATCCGTCAAAAAGATATGTTTTTACAGCACAATTTCCAGGATATTCAACTTTAAAAACTGACCTTAAAGCTAATGTTCAAAAAGAATATAAAATTACTCTACAATCTGAGTCTTTTTATTCAATTGGTGCTTTCGATAAATTATCTGGAAAACGACTTCCTGCAACATTTAAAATAACATCTAAAGACAATACACAAGAAATAAAAGGAACAGCTGATGCTGATATTAAATTTAAACCTTCAGAAAAGGGCATTTATCAAATTGAAGCAAGTTTTCCAAACTATGCAACCAAAAGTTTACCATTAAATTTAGAAAATCTTACTGCTGGAAAATTAACTCACAAAATAATTCTTGAAAGCACCGTTGATGATTATGTTATTTTGGTGGCTGATGGTGAGGACAAACAATTGATTATGGGTGCTGTTGTAAAACTTTTTGATGAAAACAAAAAACAAATGGATGTGAAACTCAATCCAAAAACAGGTGAGTGGAAAATTATTTTAGAAAAAACAAAAGATTATTTTATAGAAGTTACAGCCAATGATTACATCAAACAAACGGGTACTTTGCAGCGTAGTTCGAGCAAATTGATTGGAATAAATATGCAGAAAGTCTCTCAAACGAGGTTTTATTCTGCCATTGATGCCATTACAAAAAAACCAGTAATTGTTCAATACAAATTGATTCGCCCAGAGCAAGAGCCACTAATTGGAAAAACCGATGCCAACAATCAATTTAAGGTAAATATTTTTCCATTGAAACAGTATATTTTAGATGTAAGTGCTGATGGTTACAAAACGATGAGCGAAAATATCCAATTTGATGAAACACAAAAGGAATTAGAATCAAATAAAGTATTAGAATTACAAAAAGATGCTTATACTTTTCTTTTTAAAGTTACTGACGCACTTAAAAAACAAGCAATATTAGGTGCAAAAATCGCTATTTTAAATATTACTACTTCTCAACCTGTTGGAATAGAGGCAGATAAAAATGGTTTTAAGGCAAATTTAGTTATTGGAAATACTTATGCAGTAACTGCTGAATCTGATGGTTATGAAAAATTAATTCAAAATATAAATGCCAAAGATTTGGCAGCAAGTAATCTATTTGAACAAGAAATTCCTTTATTCAAAAATGCAATTGAACGCTATAAACTTAATGTTTTGGACGAAGACAAAGGAAATAATGTATTGAATGCTAATCTTAGAGTTTTTAATGCTGCTAATGAACCTATTGCAATTACAGCAAATCCGCTTGCTTCTGAGTGGTTGGCAGAGTTGAAAAACGATGAATCTTATAGCGTAGAAATAAAAGCAGAGGGTTATTTGGCATTTAGAGGTTCATTATTAAAAAGCACAAGTTCAAAAACTATCAAATTAAAAATCAAAAAAGTACCTACAAATGAAATAGTTTTTGCTCCAGTAGATGCTCTTAGTAAAAAGTCAATTGTTTCAGAATTTAAACTTTCTGGTGGTGGTGAAATCATTTCTGGAACGACTTCCGCTGGAGGAACAAGGCTAAAAGCGATACTTTCACAAGATAAAAAATATGAATTAGAAGTAATTTCTAATGGTTATAAAACATATAAAGATGCTGTAAATGTTGCAAATGCGGCAAACAATGTACTTACTATTGAAATGAAAAAAGAGTTTTATAGTTTCAATTTAAAAGCTCTTGATTCAAAAAATAAACAGCCAGTACCGAACGTAAAAATGAAAGTATTAGATACTGATAATCAAACAGTTACAGCAAAATATACCATTGAAAGCCAAGATTTTTCAACAAATTTAAGTCCTGAAAAAACCTATTCTATTGAAGTAGAAGCAGCAGGATATGAACTTTATGCCGAAAAACTTGACGTGGCAAACTTGGCTGCAAGTTCAGATTTCAAGCGAGATATTTTTATGGTAAAAAAGGAAGTGGAGAAAAAACCTGAGCCAAAAATAGAACCAAAAATTATTGAAAAGCCTATTGAAAAAAAGCCAGAACCTGAAAAAACAATTGATGTAAAAGTAACAGATAATACAAAACCTGTTGAAAAAAAACCAGCACCAGTTACTCCACCAATTGTTCTAAAAAAAGCTATAGAAAAGAAAGAACCAGAGAGAAAAACTTATATAGATAACGCCACAGTAATAACTGATGATGATTTTAAAGTAAAAGTTGAGGTGTTTGAAAACTTGGGGATTGGCAAAAGATTTAGATTAAGTAATGTATATTTTGAGCAAAGTAGTTCTCAAATTAAGGCTCAGTCATATCCTCAATTGGACAAATTAGTGAATACTATGAAGCTAAATCCAAGAATGAAAATTGAGATAATTGGGCATACAGATAATAATGGCGACCCAAGATTAAATCTTAATCTTTCGCACTTTAGAGCAACTGTAGTTTCAAATTACTTATTTAATAAAGGTGTTGCCGCTGGTAGAATTTTGGTTACTGGTATGGGGCAAGAAGAACCAATCGCACCAAATGACACTGAAGAAAATAGAATAAAAAATCGTAGAGTTGAGTTTGTGATTAAGGAGAATTAATAATTCAAAGATTATCGTGTCGAAGCTCTCCTGATTCGATCATTAATTGCACGTCCTAAGTCAATTTCAGGTAGGAGTTCGGTATAAATTAAATCAAAATTTCTTGCATCTAAGGTTCGCATATAGGCAAAAAGATTTTTGGCAGCTTCACGAAAATCTCCCGAAGGCGAAAGAATCATTTGATTTTCACGAGGAATATTTGGATGGGAATTTTTAAAACCTAAAAATCCAATTGATAATTGATAATTGATAATTGACTTTTCGGAGCGTAATGGCTTTTCAGCATCCCTGGAGCTTGTGGATTAGAAGACGAATGTTCTTGAATTTGTACTTTTCCAACTACACTTTCAATGTCTTCAATTGCTAATCCACCTTTACGATAGACGATAATTTCATCTCCGATAAATCCTATAATTGAAGACTCGATTCCGACCATACATTCTCCCCCATCCAATATGTATTTTATTTTGCTACCAAGTTGATTATCAACGTGTTGTGCAGAAGTTGGAGAAATATATCCAAATGGATTTGCACTTGGAGCTGCTAATGGGAAATCTAAGTTTCGTAATAATTCGAAAGCCAAAAGATGGCTCGGAATTCGAACGGCAACTGTTTCTAAACCTGCGGTAACTAAATCTGAAATATTTTCTTTTTTAGGCAAAAGTAAAGTCAAAGGACCAGGCATAAATTTTTCGGCAAGCAATTGAGCTTTTACAGGAATTTCACGCACAAAGTCCGAAATTCGCTCAATACTTGACGTATGAACAATCAAAGGGTCGAAAGTTGGGCGATTTTTTACTTCAAAAATTTTTGTAACTGCCTCCGCACTAAACGCATTTCCTGCCAAGCCATAAACGGTTTCTGTTGGAAAACCTATTACTTCATTGGCTTTCAGTAGCGTTATTGCTTCTTGTATACTTTTGCCTATTATTGCCATTAATTTAACTCTTTTTCAAAATAAACAACATCTACTTCTGGATTAAAATTATAAGGTTTTATTTCAGCAAAACCCAAGGTGTGATAAATATAATTGGCTGCCTGTAAGCGTTTTAACGTATCGAGTTTCATGGTTTTATAGCCTTTATTTTTAGCTTCTTCCATTATAATTTCAGTCAATTGCTTGCCTAAACCCAAACCTTGAAATTCAGGTTTTAAATAAAGCCTTTTCATTTCGCAAATGCCTTCCTCCAATTTCCAAAGTGCTACACAGCCAGCTGGTTGTCCATCAACTTTTACCAAAAATATAGCACCTTCTGGCTCTGCATATTTGGCAGGAAGCTGTGCCAATTCTTTCTCAAAATCTTGAAAACACAAATCAACTTGTAGAAATCTTTGATATTCTCTGAAAAGTTGTATTATATCTTCCAAATCTTGGTTTGTAGCTATTTTTTGTATTTCTATTTTCATAAATAAACATTCTTAATTCTACATTCTTAATTCTTCATTGTTAATTAATCCATACCCCACCTCCACCAAAGTTAAGCCTTCGGGCGGCACAGACTGTCCAGCATTCCTTCTGTTTTTTGATAAAATAATTTGTTCAAATTCCGCCAAAGTCATTCGTTCAGTACCAACTTCTATCATCGTTCCGACAATTGCCCGAACCATTCCACGCAAAAACCTATCAGCTTTTATGTGGAACAACAAAAATTGTTCTTGGCGTTCCCAATAAGCAAATTCAATCTTACAATCAAAGTGTGAAACATCAGTTTTTACTTTGCTAAAACATTGGAAATCAGTGTGTTGCAATAAAATCTCACCAGCTTTATTCATCAAATCCAAATCTAAATTGGTTTTAATAAAGCATGACATATCATTCCAAAAAGGGCTTTTTTCTTGAATAATTCTATATTGATAACGTCGAAATGTGGCATCAAAACGAGAATGAAAATCGTCAGTAACGAGCGAAACTCGCTTGATGGCAATACTTCTTGGCAAAATTCCATTGAGGCTTTGTTTAAATTTATCCACATTTAGAATTTCCGCATTACTATCGAAATGTGCAAATTGTTGAAAAGCATGCACGCCTGTATCTGTTCGACTACTTCCTGCAATCTCAATTTTTTGCTTCAAAAGCACCGACAAAGCCTTTTCGATTTGTTCTTGCACAGACATTGCATTGATTTGGATTTGCCAACCATGAAACTCCGTACCTTTATATGAACATTCTATTAAATAACGCATCTTGCAAATTTACGAATTACGAATTACGAATTACGAATTTTAAAGACATAATTTAATAACATAAATAATTCACCACAAACCACTCATAACCATAACGGGGAACCATTCGTAAATCGGAATTCGTAACTCGTAATTTCCTCACAATGTTATCCACATCGTGGAACATTTTTCCACAGCGTGGAACATTTAATTGTTTCTTAATCTTAAATGTCGGATATTTGACGCAGTGATTTTCTCTAACCACAAGCAATGGGAAAAATAATAGCAATTGCCAATCAAAAGGGTGGTGTAGGCAAAACCACAACAACAATAAACTTGGCTGCCAGCTTGGCTGCACTTGAGTTCCGTACCTTAATAATTGATGCTGACCCACAAGCAAATGCTACGTCGGGCTTAGGTTTCAATCCAAAAGAGGTCGAAAACAGCATTTACGAATGTATGGTTGATGATATACGTCCTCGAGATATAATTATTCAAACCGACTTTCCGTTTCTTGACTTGTTGCCTTCTCATATTGACCTCGTTGGGGCAGAAATCGAAATGATAAATCTGCCAAAACGTGAGGAAAAAATGAAAGAATCGCTTATGGACGTAAAAGATATGTATGATTTTATCATCATAGATTGCTCGCCTTCTTTGGGTTTGATTGTCATTAATAGCCTCACCGCTGCCGATTCGGTCATTGTGCCTGTTCAATGCGAATATTTTGCTTTAGAAGGTCTTGGAAAATTATTGAATACCATCAAAATTATTCAACAACGACTAAATCCAGCTTTGACAATCGAGGGAATATTATTGACAATGTACGATTTGAGAGTGAGGCTTTCCAACCAAGTGGTGCATGAGGTAACGACCCATTTTAGGAATATGGTTTTCCAAACCCTTATTCCTCGAAATATCCGTTTGTCCGAATCGCCAAGTTATGGTGTTCCTGCACTTGCACAAGATGCAGATAGCAAGGGTGCAATCAGTTATTTGAATCTTGCCAGAGAAATTCTGGTAAAAAATGGAAAACTGGGACAAGACGGTTAATGGCAAATGGCTAATACTACATAACCAATTGACTATCAGTTCTTTATAGAACTTGTTTTTGAATTTATTTTTAGAAATTACTTTATAAAGATGGAATAAAGATTTTATAAATCTCAACTTTCATCATACTATATATGGAAACAAAGGTAGCAACCCCAAAGAAAATGACCGGACTCGGGAGAGGTTTGGGAGCATTACTTTCAGATTCTGGGTCAGAAAGAGGCTTAGAAAGAAGTTCAGAAACTCCTCTACCTCGAAGAATGGAAGCGATGAGTTCAATGCACGAGATTTTGATAGAATCTGTCGAAACTAATCCTTTCCAACCTCGTACACATTTCGACCAAGAGGCTTTGCAAGAATTGGCTGAATCAATAAAAGTTTTGGGAATTATTCAGCCTATTACTGTTAAAGAATCAAGTCCAGGAAGATATACATTAATTTCGGGAGAGCGACGTTTGCAGGCATCGAAATTGGCAGGTTTGAGCAGAATTCCTGCATATATTCGTACTGCCAATGACCAACAAATGCTCGAAATGGCACTCATCGAAAACATTCAACGTGAAAACCTGAATGCAATTGAGATTGCCCTTAGTTACCACAGATTATTAAGTGAATTTCACTTAAAACAAGAAGAATTGGGCGAACGTGTAGGCAAAAACCGCACAACAGTCAATAATTATTTGCGTTTGTTGAAACTTCCAGATGTAATTCAGGCAGCAGTGAGAGATACTGAAATTTCGATGGGACATGCTCGTGCTTTAATAAATATTGATAATCACGATACACAAATCAAACTTTTCAATAAAATTGTAGAAGAAAATTGGTCGGTAAGAAAGGTTGAAGATGAAGTTCGTAGAATTGCTTTGGTGATTCCTGAAGAAACAAAAAGCACTCGTCAAGTAACAATCAAACAGGAAATTTCGTCATTGCAATTTAGGTTACAAAGCTATTTTGGAACAAAAGTTTTGGTAAAAGCCGATGACCACCATAAAGGTGAAATCAAGATTCCATTTACTTCAAAAGAAGAATTAGATAAAATATTGAATGCCATCAAAGTAACTGAATGATGAGTATGTGGAGCGAAATGGTTCGAGGTAGCGATTTCATTTCGGTTATCAATATAAAAGTAAAACATCTTTTTACTTAATTAATATTAAATACTTGGTTATAAGCATTTTAAGAAATATAATTTTCGTTTATTATCCAAAACTTAAAGATTATGATTAGGATTTTGGTGATTATTCTTTTTATTTCAAATATAACTTATGCTCAAAAAATTGATTCATTAGGAAGATATTCTGATGGTCGGAGTATAGAAGAAAAGCATAGGGTAGAAATTGAAACTGCAAAAAAAACTGTAATTGATTCAGTAAAAAAACTTGGAATTAGGAATATTATCCGTTTGAAAAAACTCTTTTTATATGATTCTTCAAAACAAGCCAATATCCCAAGAAAAGCCTTGCTTCGTTCGTTAATTTTGCCCGGTTGGGGACAAGCCACCAACAAACAATATTGGATTATTCCGATAATTTATGCAGGTGCGGGTGGTGGTATTTATACAATTTGGTGGAACAATAATAAATACCAATTTTACAAAGGATATTTATCGAATTTTGTAGTTGATGGAGTAAAAGAAGTTACAATTAATGGTCGAGGTCCTTTTACACAAGCACAAGTTGAACCTGCCGTAAAAGCCTATCACCGACAAAGAGATTTATCTTATATTGGTATGGCATTGGGTTGGACTTTACAGGCAATTCAAGCAAATGTGTCGGCACATTTGAAAGGTTTTGATATGAGTGAAGATATTACACTGCGAATTGAACCAAATATTCAAACTTCATCATTGGGAAATGCCGTTGGTGTAAAAGTCGGACTTTATTTTAAATAATCAAACAAAATTATACGTTGAAGTATGCAAATTGCACTTTTAGGATACGGGAAAATGGGGAAAGTAATTGAACAAATTGCTTTGCAACGTGGACACGAAATCTCGGCTAAAATTGATGTTAATAATAGGACTGAATTATTATCAATTGATAAAGAAAATACTGATGTCGTCATAGAATTTAGTTCACCAGAATCAGCTTATGGAAACCTAAAATTTTGCATGGAGTTTGGTCTTCCAACAGTTTGTGGTACAACGGGTTGGCTTCAACATAAACCTGAAATAGAAAAATTGTGTCTTGAAAACAAAGCTGCTTTTTTCTACGCATCAAATTATAGCATTGGTGTGAATTTGTTTTTTGAATTAAACAAAAAATTAGCTCAATTGATGAATCCTTACAAAGAATTTAAGGTTTCGACCAACGAAATTCATCATACTGAGAAAAAAGATGCTCCAAGTGGCACAGCAATAACTTTGGCAGAAGGCATTATTGACAATCTTTCAAGCAAAAACGAATGGGTAAATAACGAAATTGCGACCGAAAACGAAGTTCCAATTTGGTCTTCACGAGAAGGACGAGTCGCAGGAACTCATACCGTAAAATATATTTCAGATGTTGACCAAATAGAAATCTCACACATTGCTCATAGCCGAAATGGTTTCGCCTTAGGTGCGGTTATTGCCGCCGAATGGCTCAATAATAAGAAAGGGATATTTGGAATGAAAGATTTAATGGGTTTTAACAACCTTTAGCAATTAATTATTTTTAAGTAAAATAACAAATTTATATCTAATCGCTAAAAGCCAATAGTAAATACTAAGTGCTAAAAGCTAAATAAAAATTCAATGGCAGAAATAGTAGAAACAACAGAAAAAGTAGCAAAAAGAAAAAAATCAGCAATAAGAGAGTGGCTCGATTCGGTATTATTTGCAGTCGTCGCAGCAACTTTAATCAGATGGATGTTTTTAGAAGCATATACAATTCCTACTGGTTCGATGGAAAAAAGCCTTTTAATAAACGATTTTCTTTTTGTAAGTAAATTGCATTATGGTTCTCGTACGCCAAAAACCATTTTGCAAATGCCACTTACACACCAAAAAATTTGGTTTACCGAAATACCCTCGTTCTCTGAATTGATTCAATTGCCTCAATATCGTTTACCAGGTTTTACTTCAGTAAAAAATGGCGATGTGGTTGTATTTAATTATCCTGGCTGTCCAACTCGTCCAGATGAATTTGGTGGCTATGATAAATACCCAGTTGATTTACGCACAAATTACATAAAACGCTGCGTAGCTATCGCTGGCGATGTTTTAGAAGTAAAAATGGGACAAGTTTTTATTAATGGAAAAGCGTTTGAGACTCCCGAAAAATCTCAAATGGAATATGCCATTGAAACAAATACTCAGGTAAATGAAAAGATTTTCAAGAAATATGACATTACGGAATTTCAGCAAGATATGCGAATGACTGATAAAACCATTTATTATGTTACCGCCACACCACAAGCAATAAAAGACATGAAAGGGCTTGATTTTGTAAAAAGTGTAACGCCAAGTATGCAAGAAAAAGGTGATACTTCTACTTATTACAGTAATCCAACTTTTCCCCAAAATTCAAGATTATTTCCTTTTAATAGAGATAATTTTGGTCCAATTACGATTCCTAAAAAAGGTGTAACTGTTCAATTAAATGAATCAAATTATGCTTTGTATAAAAGCGTTATTTGTTATTTTGATGGAAATAAAGATGCTAAACAAGTTGATGGTAAGATTATACTCGACGGAAAAGCTATCACATCTTATACTTTCAAACAAGATTATTATTTTATGATGGGCGATAATCGCCACGGCTCAGATGATTCTCGTTTTTGGGGATTTGTACCAGAAGACCACATCGTAGGAAAAGCAGTATTTATTTGGATGTCGATTGACAAAGACGGAAGTTTCTTAAACAAAATTCGTTGGAGTCGATTGTTTTCGATAATTCGTTAATGGTGAATTGTAAATGGTGAATGTTAAATTATTGAAACTACAATTTCTTTCATTAAACATTCACCATTTAGCATTAAGCATTAAAAACTACCACTCAATTTCTTCAACTCCCCTACTCCTTAAATAATTATTGGCTTGACTGAAATGCTTATTCCCAAACCAACCACCAAAATTAGCTGACAAGGGCGAAGGATGTTTTGATTTCAGTACAAAATGCTTTGATGTGTCAATAATCTTTCCTTTATCTTGGGCATATTTCCCCCATAACAAAAACACTACACCTGCCTTTTCATCGTTGATACATTTGATAACTGCATCGGTAAACTGCTCCCACCCTTTATTTTGATGCGAACCAGCCATACTTTCCTTCACTGTAAGTGTAGAATTTAGTAACAAAACTCCTTGCTCTGCCCAACGCTCCAAATTTCCACTTTTAGGAAAAGGAATAGCTAAATCTTCATTCAATTCCTTAAAAATATTTATCAAAGAAGCAGGTAATCTAACACCATCATTAACCGAAAAACTCAATCCATTAGCTTGATTTGGTCCATGATAAGGGTCTTGTCCCAAAATCACAACACGAGTATTTTCAAAGCTACATTTATCAAACGCATTAAAAATAAGTTTCCCAGGAGGATAGCACACCCCAATTTGATATTCTATTTTTACAAAATCTATCAGGTTTGAAAAATAAGGTTTTTCAAACTCATTTTTCAAACGTTTTTTCCAGCTTTCGTCAATTTTTACATCCATAATGATAAATATATATTTGTATTAAAAAATATTTCGTAATTTTAGTGCGTTAAATGAGTGAAAATAAACCTTTATGTAGCCGTTAAACAAGTTTTTTGAAAATATAGGCAAAAATAAGTTACAATGACCGTAATTTGCTCGTCATAAGCCCAAATTGTTTTTAAAAAACTTGCAAAATTTAATTGCATAACGCTATTCCAAAAACTATGACAACTACTGCCGTAACCGCTGGCGTAAAAGTAAGTGTACTTATTGAATACCAGCCTTCTTATTCAAGCCCTTTACAAGAACATTTTGTTTTCACCTACCGAATCAGGATTGAGAATAATAGTGAAAATACTGTCCAATTATTACGCCGTCAATGGTTCATTTTTGATTCAAATGCCACTGTGCGAGAAGTTGAAGGCGAAGGTGTGATTGGCGTTCAACCAGTTTTAGAACCTGGCGAAGTTCACGAATATGTTTCGGGATGTAACCTCAAAACTTCAATTGGCAAAATGGTTGGGTCGTACTTAATGGAACGATTGATTGATGGAAAACAATTTCATGTCGAAATTCCTGAATTTAATTTGATTGTTCCTTACCGTCTAAATTAATTTCAAACATATTTTTTATTGAAAGCACGGCTTTGGTCGTGCTTTTTTGTTTAAAATTCGTAAAATTATTATAGTTTTTCAATAGTATATTCAAAACTACCTTAATTTTGCAAAAACTATCAATTTATTCAAAACGTTCTTATTCAATAATTAAAAAATCATGCAATACAGAATAGAAAAAGATACGATGGGCGAGGTACAAGTACCTGCTGATGTTTATTGGGGTGCCCAAACACAACGCTCAATCGAAAACTTTAAAATTGCCCAAGATATTAATAAAATGCCAAAAGAAATCATTAAGGCATTTGCATATTTGAAACATGGTGCAGCTTTGACAAATCATGATTTGGGAGTTTTGCCAAAAGAAAAAGCCGATTTGATAGGGGTTGTTTGCAATGAAATTTTGGCTGGAAAATTAGACGATCAATTTCCCTTGGTTGTTTGGCAAACTGGCTCTGGAACACAGTCTAATATGAATTGTAATGAAGTAATTGCCTATCGTGGACACGTTTTACAAGGTGGAGAATTGAGCGACTATCAAAAATTCCTTCATCCAAATGATGATGTAAATAAATCGCAATCGTCGAATGATACTTTCCCGACAGCGATGCACATTGCAGCTTACAAAATGTTGATGGAAACGACTATTCCGGGCATTGAGAAATTGCGTGATACTTTGGCGGCAAAGTCAGCAGAGTTCATGAATGTCGTAAAAATTGGTCGTACGCATTTCATGGATGCAACTCCATTGACAGTTGGGCAAGAATTTTCGGGCTACGTTTCGCAACTTGACCACGGACTAAGAGCAATCAAAAACACACTTGCACACCTTTCTGAGTTAGCTTTGGGCGGAACTGCCGTAGGAACAGGTATCAATACTCCCGAAGGATATTCGGAATTGGTTGCCAAACATATTGCAACATTAACTGGTCTTCCATTCATCACAGCCGAAAATAAATTTGAAGCATTGGCAGCACATGATGCCATTGTAGAAGCTCACGGAGCATTGAAAACAGTAGCAGTTAGTTTGATGAAAATTGCCAATGATGTGCGAATGCTTTCATCTGGCCCACGTGCAGGTATTGGTGAATTGTTCATCCCAGACAACGAGCCAGGTTCGTCAATCATGCCAGGAAAAGTAAATCCTACGCAATGTGAAGCACTTACAATGATTTCTGCACAAGTAATGGGCAATGACGTTGCCATCAATTTCGGTGGGGCTATGGGTCATTTTGAACTGAATGTTTTCAAGCCTGTAATGATATTTAATTTCTTACATTCCGCTCGTTTGATTGGCGAAGGTTGTGTTTCGTTCAATGATAAATGTGCGGTTGGTTTAGCTCCAATCGAAGAAAATATTAAAAAACACGTCAATAATTCGTTGATGCTTGTTACTGCCTTAAATACTAAAATTGGTTATTATAAATCTGCAGAAATCGCTCAAGCAGCTCACAAAAATGGTTCAACGTTGAAAGAAACTGCTATTAGCTTAGGTTATTTGACAGCCGAAGAATTTGACGCTTGGGTAAAACCAGAAGCAATGGTTGGGAGTTTGAAGTAAATATTGATGCTTAATGTTAGATGTTTGATGTTGTTTTTTTCAACTCGAACATCTAATATCGAAACTCTAACATCGAAAATATGAACGAAACAATCTCTTGGCAAGACTTTGAAAAAGTAGAATTACGGGCAGGAACAATCATAGAAGTAAATGATTTTCCGAAAGCACGAAAGCCTTCTTACAAACTTTTGATAGATTTAGGCGAAGAAATTGGTATCAAACGCTCGTCTGCTCAGATTACTAAACTTTATACCAAAGAAGAGTTATTGGGCAGACAAGTGCTTTGCGTTACTAACTTCACTCCTCGTCAGATTGCTGATTTTATGTCAGAGGTTCTTACAACTGGTTTCATTTTAGACGATGGAGAAGTTGTTTTGTCGCAAATCGAGCGAAAAGTGCCAAATGGCAGCCGTTTAGCTTAAATTTCAATGATTTTATTTGGAAATCTCGATATGATTTTGATACATTTGTAAATAATTTCATGGTTTGATTTTATAATTCTAATGAAAAAGATATTATTTCGCACATTCAATGTTATGATGGCAGTCATTGTACTGCTTAGTAGTACAGGCTTTGGCTTGGTTGAACATTCATGTACCGTGCGAGGTAAGCAAACTTCTCTTCATAAAAACGGTACAGCCTGTTGCGGAAAAACCCAACAACAAACTCCCAATCATCAAAAAACTACAATCAAGAAAAGTAAATGTTGTAGTGAAGAAGAGAAGTATGAAAATGTAGCATATTCATCATCAGCCTCTCAATTAGTTGCAAAATTCACTCAAAACGCCTTAGATTGGGTAAAAACAAGGGCAATTACATTTGCTAAAACTATCGTTGAAACTATTCTTGAAAATATATCTTCTTCTAATAAATCTTCTGCCGTTCCACCTTCAGGGCGAGAAATCCTTGCATTTATACAGTCGTATTTAATCTGAGCAAAGGTATTAATGAAATCTTAAATCAGCAGACTTGTCGTGTGCCGAATTTTTCATTTATTACTTTTACTAACATGCAATTACTCATCAAAAATATGGTGTGCGACCGTTGTGTCCGTGTCGTAAGAGAAGACCTTGAAAATATCGGTTTGAAAGTATCTGATATAGGCTTAGGCTTTGTAGAAATCGAAGGTAATCTGGACGATAATCACTACAAACAAGTTCAAAATCTACTCCAAGATGACGGTTTTGAATTAATTGAGAATCATCAATTAGCGATTGTCGAACATATTAAACGTTTGATTATCAATGAAATACATTCTGGCAAAAAAACGACAAGCCTCTATCTCAAAACTTTTCCGATTTTCTTGTAAAGCACATAGGGCATGAATATTCCTATTTAAGCACGTTATTTTCTACAATTGAAAAAACAACCATCGAAAGATACATTATTGCACAAAAAATTGAACGAACAAAAGAACTGCTTTTCAATGGAGAACTGAGTCTTTCAGAGATAGCTTGGAGTTTAGAATATAGCAGTGTGGCTCATTTATCGAACCAATTTAAGCAAGTTGTAGGCATCACGCCAAGTGAGTATAAACGCCAAAAATCCAAAAATCGTTTACCACTTGATAAAGTCAATAATCATGTAACAATCATCTAAAATTCTGTAACATTTACCTTAGAAATACCTTCTAAATTTGTTGAACATAAACTTAGAGGTTGTTTAAGTTTTTTAATTTGGGCTAAAAATGCAACTTTTTAACTTACTTTTCGTTAAAAATTGCTCATTTTGCCCGCAAAATTTCACACTTTTTATCTCAATTAAGTCAAAAAAGCATCATTTTTAACCATCAAAAAAAAACTTAAACAACCTCTTAAACAAAGTAAGAAAAGGATACATTTTCCATTAGTCCTACTTTCAAATAATGAACAGAACTCAATTTCTCAAAAATTTAGGCCTTGGCTCACTTGCCTTAGCAACTGGTGAGGGTTTACTTTCATCATGTATGGCAGGTATGGACCATGGCACAGCTGTTGCTCCAAGCGTAACTGATGGAGAGTTTATCACCGCGTTGAAAATTCCTGAGACTATTACTAATCCAAGCACTTTGGTAGCTCAAAACATCCAAGATGAACTTTTGATTGGCAAAAAAGCACGAATGAACGGCTATCAGAATGGTATTTTAGGACCAACTTTTCGGGTACAAAAAGGGGCAAATGTCAGTATTGTTATTCAAAATAAAATGACAGAACACTCAAATGTTCATTGGCACGGTTTGGTGATTCCTGCAAATATGGATGGACACCCTGACCAAATGGTGATGCCCAATGAATCGTTTAATGCACAATTTACTATCAACCAACAAGCTGGAACGAATTGGTATCATCCTCATATACATGGTCTTACGGGCAAGCAAGTTACACAAGGTTTATCGGGATTATTCATTGTAGAAAGTCCCGAAGAAAAAGCATTGAATTTACCGAGTGGTAATTACGAAATTCCACTAATTATTCAAGATAAACGCCTTAATACTGACGGAAGTATCAAATATGCTCCAACGATGATGGAAGTAATGTCTGGTTATATGGGCGATACGATTTTGGTCAATGGCACGCACAAGCCTTTCCTAAATGTGGCAACTCGTTATCATAGATTTAGAATTTTGAATGGTTCATCGGCACGTATTTACAACTTAACACTGAGCAATGGAGCAGATTTTTATATTATCGGTTCCGATGGTGGAATTTTATCGCAACCCGAAAAAATCAAAAACTTGATGCTCGGCACAGGCGAAAGGGCAGATATTTTGATTGATTTTTCGGCAATGAAAGTCGGAGAACAAGTGTATTTGACTAATGAATATTTTACTACAATGGGAACTTCACAAGGAACTCAGGCTTATAAAATCATGAATTTCATTGTCAAAACACAAGAAACTGACACTTTTAAAATACCAACATCGTTGATTTCTGTTCCTAAAATAACAGGTTCGAGTAAAAACAAAACTTTTGCTTTAACGATGGATATGATGAATATGAGTGGCGGAATGCACAAAATCAATGGAAAAGTTTATAAAGCCGACCGCATTGACGAAATCGTAAATTTTGGTGCTACTGAAACTTGGGAGTTTGATAATTCGACAGGAGACGAAGCACATCCGATGCACATTCATGGCGTACAATTTCAAGTTGTTTCACGTACAGGCGGACGAAATAATCTTTTTCCACATGAAAAAGGTTGGAAAGACACTGTTTTGGTTGCTCCAAAAGAGAAAGTAAAGGTAATTATGAAATTTGAGCAAAAAGGAAAATTTGTTTTCCATTGTCATAACCTCGAACATGAAGACGACGGCATGATGCTCAATTTAGAAGTTAAATAAATAAAAATCAAAACTAAAAACTTAAATCAAATGAAAAGTATTTCAAAAATATTGGTAGCAGCCTTAGTATTGCTAACAAACACCATTTCTTTCGCTAAAATCAAAAACGAAAAAGCAGAAACCGTTAAAATTTATGGCAACTGTAATATGTGTAAAGCAAGCATAGAAAAAGCAGGTAATTTAAAGAACATCGTAAAAGTAGATTGGAATAAAGACACCAAATTGGCATTGCTCAATTATGATGCAAAAAAGACAAATCAAGACGAAATTTTAAAACGTATTGCATTGGCTGGCTACGATAGTGACAAGTTTTTGGCTCCAAGTGAAGCCTATTCAAAACTTCAAAGTTGTTGCCAATACGACAGAGTTAGTAAACCAATTGCCAAAGTCGAAGCACCGAAAACGGAAATAAAAGAAGACCATTCAATGCACAACCACGCAGCAATGACTGAAAAACCAGTTGAAACACCAAAAATAGAAGTCAAAGCAGAGCCGATACAAGCAGTTGCTATTGAAGAAAAGGTAGCCTTGAAGGAAGAAGTAAATCAACTTAAAGCAGTTTTTGAAAATTATTTTGCTGTAAAAGATGCCTTAGTAAAAACCGATGCAAAAACAGCTTCAGTAAAAGCCGCTGAGTTGGCTTCATCACTTTCGGCAATAAAAATGAATGAACTTCCAATGGAAGTTCACATGGTTTGGATGAAAGTAATGAAAGCGTTAGGGACAGATGCGAAGAAAATTGCCGATAGCAAAAAGATTGAAGACCAAAGAAAAACATTGATTTCGCTCACAGCAAATATTTATGCGTTGATGAAGGTAGCCAAATCTGAAACCCCTATTTATTACCAATTTTGCCCAATGGCAAATGGTGGAAAAGGTGCAAATTGGTTGAGCAAAGAAAACGAAGTACGAAATCCATACTATGGCTCAATGATGATGACTTGTGGAAGCGTAGTGGAAACGATTAAGTAATTAAAAACTGTATCAAAAGATATGTAGTAGCAGCGAAATAGTGATAAAATCCGAGTTTTTGAACTTGGATTTTATCCTGTTTCATTAGAATGAGTTAGGAATTTTATAAATCATTCTCAAAATTATGTAACATTCATAATTAGATTAAATAAGACCTTTGTGTCATAATTTTAACAATCTTAAATAAAATAATGACTCATACATATCAAATATCGGGAATGACTTGCAATGGTTGTCGTACAAAAGTAGAAAAAACACTCAACGAAATTGAGGGTATTTCTGCTGTTGTTACATTAGAACCACCAATTGCAACGATTACGATGCAAAAACATATCCTCACCACTGAACTACAAAATACTTTGGCAATTGCAGGAAGTTATGGCATTGAGGAGGCACAATATGATAACAATGGCAATATTATATTACAAGAAATACAAAAGCCAAAAAAAGTTGTCATTGAAAATGGTAGTGGGAAATATTACTGCCCGATGCACTGCGAAGGCGATAAATTGTATGACAAAGCAGGCGATTGTCCAGTTTGCGGAATGGATTTAGTTCAACAAGTTTCTGCTCGTCAAAAAACTCAATACACCTGTCCGATGCACCCTGAGGTCATTAAAGATGAAGCTGGTGCTTGTCCAATTTGTGGAATGGACTTAGTACCAATGAAACCTACTGAAAATGACGACAACAAAACATACAAAGATTTGCTTCGTAAAATGAAAATAGCCTTGGTTTTTACCATTCCTATTTTTATTATTGCAATGACCGAAATGATTCCAAACAATCCATTAATGAAAGTTTTTGGTCATAATCAATGGAATTGGATACAATTTGTATTAAGTCTTCCTGTAGTATTTTATGCTTGTTGGATGTTTTTTACTCGTGCATGGAAATCAATTATCACTCGAAATCTTAATATGTTTACCCTTATTGGTATAGGCTCTGGGGTTGCATTTTTGTTCAGTGTCGTTGGTTTGCTTTTTCCAAATCTCTTTCCAGAAGACTTTAAAAGCGAAAACGGCACGGTTCACTTGTATTTTGAGGCAACAACTGTTATTCTGACATTGGTTTTATTAGGACAATTATTAGAAGCAAAAGCACACAGTCGTACAAGCGGAGCAATCAAAGAATTATTAAAATTAGCTCCAACGGAAACAACAATTATAATCAATGGATTTGGAAGTAAAATTTCTATCAATGAAATAAAGAAAGGTGATTTGTTAAGAATAAAACCAGGCGATAAAATCCCAGTTGATGGTAAAATCAGCAAGGGCGAAAGTAGTATCGATGAATCTATGATTACTGGCGAGCCAATTCCTGTTGACAAAAAAGTAGGTGATGCGGTAAGTACAGGTACAATCAATGGCAATAAAACTTTTGATATGATTGCCGAAAAGGTTGGAGCAGAAACTCTACTTGCTCAAATCATTCAAATGGTTAATGATGCAAGTCGCTCAAAAGCTCCAATTCAAAAAATTGCCGATAGAATCTCTAAATACTTTGTACCAATAGTTGTAAGTATTTCAATCATTACATTTTTTGTTTGGTTAAAATTTGGTCCCGAACCAGCTTTGGTTTATGGTTTTATTAATGCGATTGCCGTTTTGATTATCGCTTGTCCATGTGCGTTGGGTTTGGCTACACCTATGTCGGTGATGGTCGGAGTTGGAAAAGGAGCATCGTCGGGTGTTTTGATAAAAAATGCTGAGGCATTAGAAAACATGAATAAAGTAAATGTTTTGATTACCGACAAAACAGGCACAATTACAGAAGGAAAACCCTCAGTAGATAAAGTATTTTCATTGGAAAACAATGAAGAAATCTTGCTCCAAAAAATTGCTTCACTCAATCAATATAGCGAGCATCCTTTGGCACAGGCAGTTGTAAATTTTGCCAAATCAAAAAACATTTCACTCTTAGAAATCAATAATTTTGAAGCAGTTACAGGCAAAGGAGTTACTGGAACAACAAATAATGAACAAATTGCTCTTGGTAATAAAAAGCTCATGGAACAAGTCGGAGCAGTTATTTCGGAGGAATTAGAAAGCAAAATATTGGTAGAACAAAAATCTGGAAAGACGGTTTCATACATTGCCATTAATAAAAAAGCAGTAGGTTATATTGCCATTTCGGATGCGATAAAAGCCACAAGTAAAGCGGCAATAAAAGAATTGATGCAACAAGGTATAGAAGTAATTATGCTTACTGGTGATAATGAAAACACTGCCAAAGCGGTTGCGGACGAATTGAATTTAAGTGCTTTTAGGGCAGGATGTTTACCCGAAGACAAATTAATAGAGATAAAACGATTACAAGCAGAAGGAAAAATTGTGGCTATGGCAGGCGACGGTATCAACGATGCACCTGCACTTGCACAAGCGGATATTGGCATTGCGATGGGAACAGGAACTGATGTTGCGATTGAAAGTGCAAAAATTACTTTAGTCAAAGGTGATTTACAAGGTATTGTGAAAGCTAAAAATTTAAGCCATGCTGTGATGAAAAACATCAAGCAAAACTTATTCTTTGCATTTATCTATAATATTTTAGGGGTTCCGATTGCGGCTGGCATTTTATATCCGTTTTTTGGCATTTTACTTTCGCCAATGATTGCTGCACTTGCCATGAGTTTTAGTTCAGTATCAGTTATTACCAATTCTTTAAGATTACGAAACATCAAAATATAACGGAATTATAATACCCTTATTAAAGAATGAAAAAAGGAGAATTTCAAAGAAAATTAAGGAAAACTCACCGTTGGTTTGGTGTTATTCTGGGAGTTCAGTTTTTATTTTGGACAATTGGTGGACTATATTTTAGCTGGTCTGACATGGATGAAGTGCATGGCGACCACCAAAAGGCACATATTCACCCACTTGGTGGAAATTTGACGCTGGCAAATCCGCAAGATATTATCCAAAAAATCAAAGAACGAGATACAGTCAATTACATCTTTGACATTCATTTGATTCAGGTTTTAGGAAAGCCAGTCTATCAAATTGTTTATTCAAAAGAACATGATAGAAATAAAAAAACGCAATTGGCTGATGCAAAAACTGGTGAACTTCGCCCTGCACTTTCCAAAAATGAAGCCATCGAAATTGCTCAAAAGAATTTTTCAAATGATGCAAAAGTAAAAAATGTAGAATATCTGACAAGTACAAACGGGCATCACGAGTACCGTGAGCAACCTTTGCCAGCTTATGCTGTAAGTTTTGAACATCCTTCAAGCACAACTGTTTACGTTGCCAGTGAATTAGGAACAGTACAAAAGTTTAGAAACAACAAATGGCGAATCTTTGATTTTCTTTGGATGCTCCACACAATGGATTACCAAAGTAGAGATAATTTATCGAACTGGTTGCTACGAGCTTTTTCTGTTTTTGGTCTATTTACTATTGCAACAGGTTTTACTTTATTTTTTGTTAGTCGAAAAAAAACAACACGTTAAACTAAATATTTCAATGAAAAACTTAATTATTGCTTCTTTTTGCCTGTTTTTGGCAAATATATCTTTCGCCCAACACGAAAACCATCAACCAAAAGTAGATTCAACAAAACCTGCCGCCAAACCAAAAAGCCCCAAAATGGTAGCAATGGCAATGGTTGGCGATAACCACGTACATATAGATTATGGTTCGCCAAGTGTGAGAGGTCGAGCAATTTGGAATGGTTTGGTTGCCTATAATCAAGTTTGGTCATCGGGAGCCCACAAAGCAACTTGGATAGATTTTTCGCAAGATGTCATGATTCAGGGCAAGCATATTCCAAAAGGAAAGTATGGTTTTTTCACGATTCCAAACAAAAAATCTTGGACTTTGATTTTGAGTAAAACTTGGGATATGCACTTAGCCGATGATTATAAGCAAGAAAATGATATCATCAGAATGACTGTAAAACCTAAGAAAAACAAGCAAATTACAGAGGCACTCACGTATGAAGTAATTGCCAAAAATGATAAAAAAGGAACAGTAAAGTTGAGTTGGGAGTTTTTGAGTGTAGCATTTGATTTTGAAAATATGTAACATAAAATTTATGAAGAACTTATTAAATATTTTATTTTTAATATTGATTACAAACACTTTATTAGCTCAACATGAGCAGCATCAATCATCAACTAATGAAGCAAAATCAACACAAAAAATAGTTCGTTATGACCTTTACGTGCGTGATACACTCGTAAATTTTACTGGCAAAGAAAAAAGAGCCATTGCTGTAAATGGTCAAATACCGATGCCTACGCTCACTTTTACAGAAGGTGATATTGCCGAAATATATGTTCATAATGAGATGAATGAGTCAACTTCTTTGCACTGGCACGGTTTACTTTTGCCAAATAAAGAAGATGGAGTTCCCAATATGACTCAAATGCCCATCAAACCAAACACTACCCACAAATATACTTTCCCGATTATTCAGCATGGTACGCATTGGTACCACAGCCATAGTGGTTTGCAGGAACAAATTGGAATGTACGGTAACTTTGTGATGAATAAAAAAGAGGATGATAAATCTTTTAGGAAAGGGATTGACGACTTGCCAACTCTTCCGATTGTTTTGAGTGAGTGGACTAATTATAATCCCGATAACATACATCGGATGCTGCACAATGCAACAGACTGGTTTGCTATAAAAAAGAATGCTGTACAAAGTTATGGTGAAGCTGCCAAAGCAGGCCATTTGAACACGAAACTAAAAAACGAATGGAAACGTATGTTGGCAATGGATGTGAGTGATGTTTATTACGACCGTATTTTTATGAATGGAACCCATCAATCAGATCTCAAATCTATTGATGGGCAACTCCTAAAAGGGGGAGATAAGGTACGATTAAGAATCTCAAATGGTGGTGCATCTTCCTATTTTTGGCTAAATTATGCAGGAGGCAAGTTTAAAGTAGTAGCAACTGACGGCAATGACGTTGAGCCTGTTGAGGTTGACCGATTAATCATAGCAGTATCAGAAACCTATGACATAATCGTAACTATTCCAGTCGATAATACATCTTATGAATTTACTGCTACGACCGAAGATAAAACTAATTCAGCATCAATGTTCATTGGTAATGGCATCAAGCAGTTGATAACACCAATGGCGAGATTAAAGTATTTTGAAGGCATGAAAATGATGAATTCCATGATGAAAATGGATGGCAATCTTGACGACATGGGCATGAGTATGAGCCTAAACCAAATGGATATGAACGTAGTAATGTACCCAGAGATAACTGGTGCTTTGAAAAAGAAAGGTGATGGCGAAATGATGGGTATGGAAAGTGGGAATCAATACAATTCAAATGCTCTTTCCAGCATAAAGACCCTTAACTATGCCATGTTAAAAGCACCCGAAATAACAACATTGCCAAAAGAAGCTCAAGTGAAAGAGCTGAAATTTCAGTTAACAGGCAACATGAACCGTTATGTTTGGAGTTTGGATAATAAAGTAGTTTCTGAAACAGACAAAATAATGATCAAAAAGGGAGAAAATGTAAGGATTACCATCTATAATGGCTCAATGATGCGACATCCGATGCACTTACATGGTCATGATTTTAGGTTATTAAATGGCAAGGGTGACCATTCGCCTATGAAAAACATTGTTGATATTATGCCAATGGAGACCGATACCTTAGAGTTTAATGCCAATGCAGAGGGAGATTGGTTTTTTCACTGTCACATTTTATACCACATGATGAGCGGTATGGGTAGGGTATTTTCTTATGAAAATCAAGCACCGAATCCATTGATTCTAAACCCAAGATATGCCTATCGAAAACTAAAAGCTGACGACAAAAGATTCCATTTAATGGCTGAAAATGATTTTGCTACCAATGGAAACGATGGTATGCTGATGATACAAAATACACGTTGGAACTTGGGAACTGAATGGAGACTTGGCTACCATGACATGCACGGTTATGAAGTAGAAACGCATTTGGGTAGATATATAGGAAAAATGCAATGGCTGATGCCGTTTATAGGCTTTGATTGGCGATATAGAACGCTCGAAAGAAACTCAAACGACCAGCCTATTGGTGAAAAGAATCTTTTTGGTCAAATAAATACCAAAGATAATAGACAGCAATTTAGTTTGGGAGTGCAATATACTCTTCCAATGATGGTGCAACTACAAACTGAAATTTATCAGGACGGAAATATACGAATACAATTAATGCGTGAAGATATTCCTATTGCGAAAAGGCTAAGAATGAGTTTTATGGTCAATTCAGACAAAGAATACATGGCTGGTTTTAGATATATTGCAGATAAAAACTTAGGTTTCACAACTCATTATGACAGTGATATGGGCTTTGGTTTAGGAATTATGCTAAATTATTAATAATTGGCAACCATTTATCATAAAAACTCGCAGTTAAATTTAGAATCAAAACATCAGGATAATACTTGGACAACATATTTTGAAAACAATAAAAATACATACACAAAAAATCTTTTGCATAATTTTTCTATTATCAAGTTTAAATGTTTTGTCCCAAAATGTGACAGGCATAGTCTTAGATAAAAACAACGCAAAAGAAGAAGTAATCATTGGTGCTACAGTCAATTGGCTTGGAACCAAAATAGTAACTACAACCGATACCGATGGTAAGTTTTCGATTGCTCGTGCGAAAGCTAATAAGCTCATTATCAGCTTTGTAGGTTACAAATCTGACACCATTTTAATTACTAACGAAACCGATTTGAAGATTTACTTAAAATCAGAAAACCAACTGCAAGAAGTAGTAGTACGAAGCAGTTCAACAGCCATTGATAGAATGTCAGCGATTCATACTGAAATCATTACATCGAAGGCTTTGGCAAAAGCTGCTTGTTGTAATTTGTCAGAAAGTTTTGAGACAAATGCCTCTGTATCAGTAAGTTATGCCGATGCTGTAACTGGTGCTAAACAAATTCAACTCTTGGGTTTGGCAGGAACTTATGTGCAGATGAACGTTGAAAACATTCCATCTTTGCGGGGTTTGGCAAGTACATTCGGACTTAATTATATTCCTGGAACTTGGGTACAATCAATTGATGTGGGTAAAGGTGCAGGTTCGGTTATTAATGGCTTCGAATCAATGACTGGACAAATAAATGTAGAGCTACAAAAGCCCGATTTGGCTGAAAAAATTTATCTCAATACTTATCTGAACAGTTTTGGAAGAGGTGAAATCAACTTAAATTTAGCACACAAATTCAAAAAGGCCAATCGTTGGTCAGTTGGTTTATTAACTCATGGCTCAACCATGCAAACCACACTTGATAAAAACAACGATAATTTTTATGATTTGCCCAAATACACACAAGCCAATTTTATTAATCGTTGGAAATTTGAATCTGACAAAATGATGGCTCAATTTGGCATAAAATTCTTGCATGATGAGCGATTTGGTGGGCAAATCAATAAAAATCCTCTTTCGCTCGATGACTTAATTTATCATTTTAAAAATAATACAAATCGAGCCGAGTTTTTTTCAAAAACAGCAAAATTGTACCAAGATAAACCCTATCGTGGTCTTGGCTTAATTTTAAGTGGAATAATACACGATTCAAAATCACAATTTGGTTTTAGACCTTACGACGGAAAGCAAAAAACGATTTATAGCAATCTAATTTACCAAGATATTTTTGGCAATACCAATCATACTTACAAAACTGGAATAAGTTTCCTTTATGATAAATATGACGAAAAATATGCTGATTTGGTTTACAAAAGAACAGAAGTTGTACCGGGGGCTTTCTTTGAATATACTTACAAAAATCTTGATAAATTGACTGCTGTTGCAGGTTCTCGCCTTGATTTTCACAATTTGTACGGCACTATTTTTACGCCTCGATTGCACATTTTATATAATGCAACAAATAATACTGCCATACGTCTATCAGCGGGAAAAGGATTCAGAACTGCCAATCCATTTGCTGAATATTTCGGAAATTTAGTAAGTTCACGAACAGTAAGATTTTTAGAAGAAATTCAACCAGAAGTTTCATGGAATTTTGGGCTAAGTTTGACTAAAACATTTGGAAAATCAAGTTTGATTATTGATGTTTTTCGAACCAATTTCCAAAATCAATTAATCAGTGATACAGAGCATCCAAACTTTATCTATTTCTATAATTCGCAAGGCAAAAACTACGCAAATTCAGCACAAATTGAGCTAAATTTAGTTCCTACTCCTCGATTAGAATTCAAAATTGCTTATCGATATGCTGATATTTGGCAAACTTTAGGCAAATCATTAAACCAAGAAATTACGGTTCAGAAAATGTTTATTCCACGAGATAGGGTTTTGCTTAATGTTGGCTATGCCCTACCCTATGACAAATGGAAATTTGATGCAACTTTGCAATACAATGGCGTTCGAAGAGTTCCCAACTTAGCACCAAATTATTTGCATACAAGTTATGAGAAAATGCCGATTCAGTTTGCTCCAGCATTTATCAATTTAAATGCTCAAGTTTCTCGTTCATTTCGTAGATGGGATATTTATTTAGGTGGAGAAAATCTAACAAATTTCACACAAAAAGATCCGATTGTTACACCAGACAACCCTTTTGGAAATCGTTTCGATGCAGGAAGTGCATGGGGACCAGTCATTGGGCGAGTAATTTATATTGGAACAAGGTATAAATTAGGAGGAAGATTGTAGAGACGTTACACCGCAACATCTTAGAATAGAATTTGTTTTTTGTAAATTTAAAAACCATAAAAATTGTATTTTTAAGATTATAAAATACGTTATAATAGAAATACTATTTAAAATTATGCAGTTTTATTCAAATACATTTACCAGACATAAATACCTTATTATCAATACTTTATGTGTTATATTTTTTACTTGTTCATGCAAAAAAAAGGAAGTCCCAAATCCTGAACCAGTAGAAATAGATTATCCAAAAGCGTTTGTGGTCAATGGCGGAAGTAACACTATTTCAATTTTGAATACACAAGAATTAATAGAAAAGAAAATTATTCAATTGACTGATGTAGGTCGTTTTCCTCACCACATCAATTTATCTCCAGATGGAAAAAAATTGGCAGTTGCTATGCCCGAATTTGATTTTACATTAGGTCATGCTTTTTTGCATAATGCCACTGATAAAAAAGGGGGAATTGCTGTAATTGATGCACAAACAGGAACAACTTTACTAAAAATAGCTCTGTCAAACGCCAATTTTAATGCAGTTTTTAGTCCAGATGGCAATGAAATTTGGACGGCAACATCAACTCATACTGGTGAATTATATGTTTTTGATGCCATTACAGGAATTCAAAAAAACAAAATAACCTTGGGTGCCGACCCAAGTGAAATTGCTTTTTCAAAAGATGGACAAAATGCCTATATCGCTTTGGGAGAAAGTAGTTTTGTTTATGCCATAAATGTAGCTACAAAAGCAATCACCAAAACAATAAAAGTTGATGCTTATCCCACTAATGTTTGGTCAGGAAATGATGGAAAAATGTATGTCGAAAACAAAGTTTCATTGTCAATAAATATCATTGACACCAAAACTTTGAATGCTATTGAGGCCATTGATTTGAATTTTAAACCGAGTCAAATTGCTTATAATCAGGTACTTAATGAACTTTGGGTATGCCAAGCTGGAGAAAACAAGGTGGCTTTTTTTGAAAGAAAGAATAACCTTTGGGTTTTAAAAGGAACCATAGAAACAGGTGATGATGCTCATGCTATCAGCTTTTCAAAAGATGAGAAAAAAGCTTTTATAGTCAACCAAAAAGCGAATACAGTCTCAGTAATTGATGCCATAAATCATACAAAAATTAAAGATATAATAGTTGGAAATCAACCCAATGGCATTGTTTTGAAAGAGTAATTTTATCTAATTTTTCCAGACTAATAAGCCAATGCAGTCTTAAACTCCGGTACTGGATTATTAATTTATGTATAGTATATTTGTCCTATGAAAATAGATTTTGACAAATATAGAGCGTTACAATATTGTGATAACGAAAATTGTAAATATCATAACCAAATTGGTATTGGCAACATTTGCGTATTAAG
>JANNDY010000115.1:0-9834 GCA_031378345.1 Emticicia sp.
AAATGCGTGGATTGATGGATTTAAAGCCTTGTTAGTGAGGTTTGAATTTTCAGTTAGAAATTGGGTTTCATTACATTTTATCGCATTCTCAGTCATTTTCTTACGTAAAATTAGTAAAAAAATAAAAGTTTAAACAGGCTCAATATGAAAAACCTCACTCTCCTCTTGCTCGCACTAACATTTTTTGCATGTAAGAAAAGCACTTCAACACCCGCACCTGTTGTAAAAGAACCAACTGTTGCCGAAAAAATAAAAAAATCATGGACTGCCAACCAAGTTACCGAAGCTGGTACAGTGGTTTATGCCAAAACTGGCAGCAATAATACCAAACCTGCGTACAGCAAATTTAAGTTGGATTTGAGCAGTGTATCCTCAGCCATTTTGACCGAATTTGACGGCAATAGCTTCACAGGCACTTGGGAGGTAATGAGCGATAAAACCCTCGTACTGAAAGGATTATCGCCCTTACCCTCTAACTCAAATGGTACGATAGAATATGCTATTTCGGAGGCTTCGACGACTGTTTTGAAACTAAGTCGAACTACTGAAAGCCCAAAAACTGGTGGAGCTTCGGTGGCTTATGTATTGGAGTAACAAGTTGATTATCAATTATTTAACTTATTAAAACTATGAAACCGTCAGACATATTCATTGGCGTTACAGACTTTTTTTCTGTCTTATTGCCAGGCTCTCTATTCACTTGGTTTTGCTATGGCTATGCCCCTGATACCTCTTGCAAAACATTCTCAATATTTTATTTACCTAATGGAGAGACCGAACAAGTCGCTTTGTTTTTGATGCTCGCCTACATTGTGGGCAATTTACTATTTGCGACCGCGTCCAAACTTGATTCCTACTATGACAAATATGCAAGAGCTTGGTTCAAAAAGAATAATGATATATGCTTCCATACAGCACGCTTTATCAGAGATAAGTCAATTGATATAAAAGATTGGAAAACTAAATTATCAAAAATTGGAATTGAAGTACAAGGTGAATTACTTGAAAATGAAAAAAAATATTGCAAAACAGAGATTGTGAATACTTATAAATGGGCTCAGCATTATATAATGGCTAATCACCCTGAATTATTAATTGATATAAAAAAGTTTGAAGCAGATTCTAAATTTTTCAGAAGCTTAGTTATTGCGTTTATTCTTATCGCACTCGTAAATGTAATAAAAGACAACAATGGTATGCTATTTATCGGATTTATGCTTTTGGCTTTTGCTTCTTTTTATCGCTACTGCGATTTAAGGCATAAATCAACAGAAAGAGCGTACGAAGTCATAGTTACTTTGTATCATCTACCAGTTCAAAAAAACAAAGCGGATACAAACTAATCAAAACCTTTACTATCATGAAAAAAACATCTATAATCATATTTATCAATTTAGTTTTTTGTTTATATGGTTTTTCGCAACAAAACCAAATTGAATGTGGTACTCTCACTCCTTCGGCAAAACATATTGAAGCTACTCAAAATTTCATAAAAAACTACCAAAGTAATACTCAAAACCTTCGTCCGTCGGCCGAAACTGTTTTTATTCCGATAAAATTGCATGTAGTTGTACCCGATAATGGCGATGTAAAAAGTTCGTTTTTTAATTCAAAAGCGTTCAATCAATCACTTGCTTTTACGAATGCCGTCTATAAAAAAGCCAATATTCAATTTTTTATTACAGGAACTATCAACTTTATTAAAAGTAGTAAATTGATAAATATCAATATCAAAAGTTCGGAATCAGTATTGGTTGATGGTTATGCTGAGAATATTGTTGAAGAAGAGCTTTGCAAACCTCACGAAATACCCAATGTTATTAATTTATTTTTTGTTAATAACTCAACGGTAAATGGTTCTTTGTTGACTTCTTATGCTAAACTTCCAAATCCAACTTCTGTTACAAAACTGAGTTCCTATCGAATTGTCATGACCGCATTAGCACTTGGTGGCTATGGCGATTTGAAAAACCCAGTTTTAGCTCACGAAATTGGTCATCATTTTAGCCTTCATCACCCTTTTGATGCTATTGGTGGAAAAGAATTAGTAAAACGTGGCACAGGCTCAAACTGCGAAACCACAGGTGATTTGCTTTGTGATACACCTGCCGACCCATTTAACGAAGTCAGTAATGCTGATAAACAATTGTGTGAATTGCCACCCAATTATAAAGATGCCAACGGAGATGTTTATAAACCTGATATTACAAATATCATGACTTATTACAGCAATTATTGCAAAAATAGTTTCACAACAGGGCAATATGAAAGAATATTGGCGGGGCTTGCCCTCAGGAGAACCTCTGCAACATTGGGTAAATTTGATGCCCCAGAAACTCAGGTTTCAGCACCAACAATTACAGCCATAAACAATTATAATGGTGGATATATGTATCTTTTTATACAAGATAATTCTAATAATGAGACTGGATTTATCATAGAACGAGCAACTTCAAAAGATGGTGAGTTTGTGGCAGTCGGTGGTATTGCGGAAAATATTACTCGTTTTTCAGATGAACAAGTGGGTTTTGATAGTGGTTTAGCTCCAACTTATTTTTATAGGGTAAGACCAAGCAATAGCAAAAGTGCATATAGTAATGTTTTTGAAGTAAAGCCAAAAGAAAAATTTAACTGTATTCCTGCCACAAATATTAAATGTGGAGAAACAAATGCAAATATGGTTTTTAGGGCTGTAAAAGCAACTGGTTCTACATTAAACGAAACCTATGCTCCTTGCTTTTCAACTGCAAATTATAGCTATTCTAATTCCAAAGCCTTTACATTTCAAACAAATATTGACTATACCATTGAGGGTACGGTACAAAATGATATTCAAGCCTATCATAATATTTATGCGTGGATAGACAAGAACAGGAACGGAACATACGATTCGGATGAAAGAATTTATGCTACAAATTATACCGCCACAAATAAACCGACTGACAAAAATTTTAGCTTTAAGTTTTCTACTAAAGACCTTTCTGGAAATTATACTCTCCGACTAAGGTTTGGATTTGTAACAGATTTGCGAGATGCTTGTGCAGGGGTGCAGCAGGGAGAAACCATAGACTATGCAATAAATGTAGCTGGTGCATTTGCAGTAAATGCAGGTGCGATTGCAACTGCAACAGTCTGTGCTGGTTCTCAAATAACAATACCTTATACCAAAGATGGAACACCAAAAACCGATAACAGTTGGAAGTTACAAATTTCAGACAGTCAAGGCAACAATTTCAAAGATTTGCCTGGCAGCACTTATGATGCTACTACCTTTATGGTTATCATTCCTGCAAATTTTTTGGCAGGAACTGGCTATAAAATAAAATTGCTGAGTACAAGCCCTGTATCGGAATCTATCAGCCCGACTGTTCTGACAATCAAAGCAAAATCTACTGCCGCTTTTGAAACAAAAGATGTAACCATTGACCAATACAAATCGACCGATATAAAACTTGCCTTGACTGGCGATGTACCAATAAAACTCAAACTCACTGATGGTCAGAATTTTGATTTGAATGATTTGAAACCTACAATCAAACTTTCTCCCAACGAAACAACCGAATACAAAATCAGTTCGGTCAGCAATACTTGTGGCGAGGGTGTAGCATCAACGATTGCCTTGAAAATCACCGTCAATGTTATTAATGCCAACGAACCAACAACTTTTGAAAACCTTCAAGTTTTTCCAAATCCATCTGCCGAGCAAATTACGGTTAAATTAAATAGCTTCAAAAAAGGAACTCAAAAACTACAACTCATTGATAATAAGGGAATTATAACTTTTCAAAAAACGATTGAAAACTATGAAGAGATAATCAATTTGCAAGGAATCTCGGCAGGAATCTACCACGTCAGAATCATGGATGGCAAACAAGTTTTGAATAAAAAAATGATAAAATTGGATTAATAATCAAGTATTTATAAATTTTAAAACAATGAAAAAAATATACTATTTTTTATCCTTCTTTGCGATTTCAATACTCGGATTTTCGCAACAAAACCATATTGAGTGTGGTACTGCAACACATTCTGTGGAGGAAGTTGAATTAACTCAAAAATTCATAATAAACTATCAGAGTAATCCTAAAAACCTTCGCCCTTCTGCTGACCCTGTTTATATTCCGATAAAAGTTCATGTGGTGGTCAATGATGCTGGTGATTTGCCTGATCCTTTCTTTTTCAATCCAAGGTCTTTTAATGAATCATTAGCGGCCACTAATGCTATATATAAAAGTGTAAATATTCAGTTCTACTTTACAGGCACTATCAACTATATCAAAAGCACCAAATTACTCAATTTCACCAGAAGAAGTTCTACCAATTTTGTTGTTGATGGCTTCACTCACAATGCTGATGAAGACGAACTGTGCAAAGCCCATGAAATCCCGAATGCCATCAATTTATTTTTGGCAAGAACACTTAAATTAGATAATGGTGTAAATGGTATTGTATTACCAGCAGGGTACGCCCCACTACCAACATCTACGAGTATTTCAAAGTACAATACAAATAGGGTATTTATGGATACTCAGCATTTTGGGGGTACTTCAAATCAGACTGATTATACTTTGACCCACGAATTAGGGCATTTTTTTGGACTTTATCATACATTTGATTCAGTTGGCGGTAAGGAATTAGTTACTCGTGGCACGGGTGCAAACTGCTCAACGGCTGGTGATTTAGTATGTGATACACCTGCCGACCCATACAGTAGTTTGCCTACTGGTAGTCCAGATTTCCAGACTTGCGGTACATTTTTATCAACCTTGAAAGATGCAAATGGACAAAGCTATACCACTGATAAATCAAACATCATGTCGTATTATGCAAATTATTGTCAAAAAGGATTTACACAAGGACAATTTGATAGAATAAACGCCTCTCTTGCCTTACGAAAAACAAATAACACTTATGGTAAATTCGATGCACCCGATACGCAAGTCGCACCCGTTACCCTACTTAATTCGATTGCTTATAACGGGGGAAATGTTTGGTTGAGCGTTACAGACAATGCAAACAACGAAACAGGATATATTTTGGAACGTGCCACCTCAGCCACGGGTGAGTTTACGGCTATAAAAGGCTATGCAGCAAATGCTAATTCGTTTTCTGATGAATTGTTTGACATAGATACTAAAAACATACCAAAACTTTATTATCGTGTAAAAGCAAGCAACTCAAAAAATGCTTATAGTAGTGTATGGGAAGTAGCCGTAACACCAAAAAAATACTGTATTCCTGGCATGAATACTAAGTGTGCCGACGATGTTAGATACCCCGAATTTTCGACTATAAAATCTGCGGGTACTAATCTCGATGAGACCATTAACCCATGTTTGAATCCCTCAAATTATGCGTATCTAACAAAAACCATAGTAATGCAGACCAATTCCAGTTATACGATTGATGGACTTATGAGATATTCGATAAATCTGCCTTATGATATATATGCTTACATAGATGTAAATAAAAATGGGGTGTTTGATAATAACGAACGGATTTATTTTACCAACACAAAAGGGGCAACACCTACTACCAAAAATTTCAGTTTTAATTTGAGTACAACCAATCTATCGGGCGAATATAGTGTCAGAATAAAAGCAGGATATACCTTAGATGTAAATGCTGATGCTTGCTCGGCTATGTTTTGGGGCGAAACCATAGATTTTACAGTAAACGTACTTGGTCCATTAGCCGTAAAAGCAGGAGCAATCGCCACCGCATCGGTTTGCCCCAATACAGTTATCACAGTACCGTTTACTTATGAAGGCTCGCCACCAGCGGCAAGTACAAAATACACTTTACAACTGTCTGATAATCAAGGTAATAATTTTAAAGAATTAGTTACAACGCTTGATGGGACAAACCTAAAAGCTACCATTCCTGCCAATACTGTTGCTGGTAGTGGTTACAAGATAAAAGTTGTTTCCATAAGTCCTGCTTCGGAGTCGGTTAGTACATCGGTTTTGACAATCAAGCCTTTGCCTTCTGCTGCCTTCGACACAAAAGAAACCACCATTGACCAATATAAATCTGCCGACATAAAATTGGCTCTGACTGGCGATGTACCTATCAAACTCAAACTTTCTGACGGACAAAATTTAGACTTTAATGAGCTAACTCCGACCATAAAACTTTCTCCCAACGCTACGACCGAATACAAAATTAGTTCGGTGAGCAATGTTTGTGGAGAGGGGATTCCTTCTTCGAATTCCCTAAAAATCACTGTCAATATTATCAATGCCGTTGAGCCTATTTTTGAGTCTTTACAAGTTTTTCCAAATCCATCTGCCGAGCAAATTACGGTGAAGTTTGACAAACAAATAAATGCCAATCAAAAGCTTCAACTCATTGATAGTAAAGGCATTATATTTTTTCAGAAAACAATAGAAAGCAACGAAGAAACCATCAGTTTGCAAGGAATTTCGACAGGAATCTACCATGTCAGAATTATGGACGGCAAGAAAATTTTGAGTAAAAAAGTGGTGAAAATAGATTGATGATTTTTACTTGTTATTTACAAAAAAGCTCCCATCTGAATCTGTCAAATGGGAGCTTTTTTTATGAATAAATTAACCAATACTTCACCCCAACAACACATCAATACCAATCTCAAATTCGGGCAAAACAGGTGCTGCCGAACAAATATCATTTTCAATACAAATTTTTACATCACGGCGAGAAGTATAAACATGAACAGTTTTTTCTTCGGGAAAAATTAACCAAACTACTTTTACGCCAGCCTTATAATATTCCTTAATTTTTGATTCGACTTTATTTATATTATCATTATCAGAGATAATTTCAACGACAAATTCAGGAATTGGGTCTTCGCCATTGTCAGCCTCAATTATTTGAACTTTTGAAAGATAAGCAATATCAGGTCTTCGCATTTGTATTCCTGTCAGCATCACATCATACTCCGCTACAAAAGTACCTGTTTTTTTATACCCTTTCTCAATGAATAAATCAAGAAGGATATCGTAAATTTTAACCTGTCTTTTATTCATTCCTGTAAATTTTATGAGTTCCCCATCATTCCATTCATACTTAAAACCATCTTCTGGTTCCCAAGCCATGAACTCTTCTAAAGTTCTCGGAATCGCAATTTGTTCTTTCTCTATGACCATATTCAGTAATATTTATATCCAAAATTAAGAAAAAAATTAATCAAAATGAATTTTCAAGCTAATAATTATTCTTATGCTTGGACAATGACGAAGTAAAATTTCACTCCTTCTTGAAAAAAACCAAAAACTTGCTTTAATTTGTTCAAAAGTTTTTAAAAACAACAAAATCGTAGAAAAACCATGCTAAATAGCCTCAAATTAGATACAACCGCAGAAAAAAATATCAAAACTTGGCTAAAAGGCAAGTATGACGCCGATACAAAGGCAGCTATTCAAAAACTAATTGATGAGAAAAATGAAAATCAACTCACTGATTCTTTCTACAAAAACCTCGAATTCGGCACGGGTGGAATGCGTGGCGAAATTGGCGTTGGCTCTAATCGCATGAATAATTATACCGTTGGAGCTGCTACGCAAGGTTTGGCAAATTACCTAAATAAAACCTTCCCCAACCAAGAAATAAAAGTAGCCATTGCCCACGATAGTCGTAATTTTTCGCCAGAATTTGCTCGTGTAGCTGCCGATATTCTTTCGGCAAATGGTATCACGGTTTATTTGTATAAAGAACTTCGTCCTACGCCACAACTTTCGTTTACGGTGCGTCAGTTGGGTTGCCAAAGTGGAATCGTTATCACGGCATCGCACAATCCTCGTGAATATAATGGCTACAAAGTTTATTGGGTAGATGGCTCACAAGTAGTTGCTCCGCACGACAAAAATATCGTGGCAGAAGTAAATGCCATTACTAATGTAAAAGATATTAAGTTTAGAGGCGTAAAAAAACGCATCAAAATGATTGGCGAAGTGCTTGACAAGGCATATTTGAAAGCCGTGAAAAGCATTAGCGTAAATCCAAGAATGATAAAAAAACAATCGGATTTGAGCATTGTTTTTTCTCCAATTCACGGTACGGGAATCACAATGGTACCAAAAGCATTGGCACAATTAGGTTTTACGAATGTTCATATTGTAGAAGAACAAGCAACGCCCGATGGCAATTTTCCGACGGTGGTTTATCCAAATCCAGAAGAAAAAGAAGCGATGAGTTTGGCTCTGAAAAAAGCCAAAGAAATCAATGCCGATTTAGTAATTGCGACCGACCCCGATGCCGACCGTGTAGGAATGGCGGTAAAAGACCCAAAAGGCGAATGGCAATTATTGAATGGAAATCAAGCAGCAAGTTTGATTATCTATTATTTGCTAAAAGCATGGAAAAAAGCAAAAAAACTCACAGGAAATGAGTTTGTAGCAAAAACAATCGTAACAACCGATTTGATTGACGAAATGGCTACAAAAGCTGGCGTAAATTGCTATAATACACTTACAGGCTTCAAATATATTGCCCAAGTTATCAGAGAGTTAGAAGGAAAACAGACATTTATTGGTGGTGGTGAAGAAAGTTATGGCTACTTGATTGGCGACAAAGTACGTGATAAAGATGCCATTGCAAGTTGTGCAATTATTGCAGAATTGACCGCTTACGCCAAAAACGAAGGTTTAACTTTGTTCGATTTCTTAGCAGAAATGTACCAAAAGAATGGTTTTTACTACGAAGGATTAATTTCTTTGACTAAAAAAGGAAAAACTGGTGCAGAAGAAATTCAACAAATGATGCTTGATTTCAGAGCGAAACCACCAAAATCATTGGCTGGCTCGAAAGTTATTCGCATGGATGATTATAAATCGCTCATTACCAAAGATTTGAAAACAGGCATAGAAACAGAAATCCCATCAGGAAAATTGGGCATTGAATCTTCAAATGTGTTGCAGTTTTTCACCGCCGATGGCACGAAATTTACTTGTCGCCCGTCAGGAACTGAGCCCAAAATCAAGTTTTATGTAGGTGTAAGAGCCAAATTGAAGAAAAAAGACGAATTTGATGCTACTTTGGAGGCTTTGAAGGCAAAAGTAAAAGCGATTCAAGTAGAGTTGGATTTGAATTAGAACATATTGACTTTTATTGGTATGTGTTGGTAGGCAGAACTAATGTATTTTTACGGAACTATTAACTTATTGTCGCAAAAAATGAAACCATAACAATCGTTGCGGTTTCATTTTTTGCGACATTATCTTTTAATTCCGTATTTTTATACACATTCGCAAATGCCGTTGTAACAACGGCTGACACTTAGACTGATTTTAAAATCAGCCTAACAGGGGAAGATTAAATTTAGATATCGTCAAATTCTTCAATTACATTTTGTGCAGTAACAACATTTCCAAAGCTCACAAAACTCTCAATCATTGAAGAAAGATTTAGTTTATCTTTGGTTTTGTATGCAAGCAAGTAGAGTAGTGCCTCAGAGGTCAAAAGAATAAATCGTTTGATGTCTGTGTTCCATGTGATATCGTTAATGAAACTGTCAAGGTTTGAGTTGAATGAATTGCAAACAATTATGAACCCGATTTTTTTGTAACCCTCTTTCTGCAATTTCGGGCAATAATGATTGATGTATTCCTTAATTGCTCTGTCGTCAATGCCAAGATTGTAGCCGTTGCTGTATGCTTTTGCGTCAATGATAAAAGCAGTGTTTTCTTCTCTATACTTTATGATTGCATCGGGATTTCGGTACTGGATTATTAATTTATGTATAGTATATTTGTCCTATGAAAATAGATTTTGACAAATATAGAGCGTTACAATATTGTGATAACGAAAATTGTAAATATCATAACCAAATTGGTATTGGCAACATTTGCGTAT
>JANNDY010000051.1:0-28587 GCA_031378345.1 Emticicia sp.
AATGGAATGAAGTTTCTGGTGATTGAAGACAATTCCATTCCCAATGCCAACATGTATTTGTTTTACAAAGTTGGCAGTCGAAACGAATACCAAGGCATTACGGGACTTTCTCACTTTTTTGAACACATGATGTTCAACGGAGCGAAAAAATTTGGCCCAAAAATGTTTGACCGAACAATGGAGTTTAATGGCGGAGCAAATAATGCTTATACCACCGAAAACGTAACAGTTTATACCAACTGGTTTCCATCGTCGGCCACAGAAGTGATTTTTGACTTGGAAGGCGACCGCATTTCGACCTTAAGCATTGACCCAAAAATGGTCGAAAGCGAAAGAGGCGTAGTATTGAGCGAACGCAGCACAGGTCTCGAAAACTCAAAGTGGGAGTTATTGTCGCAATCGGTACAAGCAACTGCTTTTCAAGAACACCCTTATCATTGGCCCGTAATCGGTTATGAAGACGACATGAAAAACTGGAAACAGTCAGATTTAGAGCGTTATTTCAAGACTTATTATGCACCCAATAATTGCGTAACAGTTATTTCGGGAAATGTAAAATTTGACGAAGTAAAAAGATTGGCAGAGAAATACATCGAACCAATATCTGCTCAGCCAGAGCCACCAAAAGTAATGATTGTTGAGCCCCCACAAACTGGCGAAAGACGAATTTTGGTTCAAAAAGATGTTTCTACGCCTTCGGTAATGATTGCCTACAAAATTCCAGCAACCAAAGATGAATCATATTATGCTTTAACGATTTTGAGTGATGTTTTGAGCAGTGGAAAATCCTCTCGTTTATACACTTCATTGGTCGATAAAAAGCAAATGGCTACGCAAGTTTTTACCAATTTTGGCGAAAGTTTCGACCCAACTTTATTTGGTGTTTATGCCATTTCGGCAGCAAAAGTGAATGAAAATGATTTAGAAAGAGCCATTTACGAGGAAATTGAGAAGATAAAGAAAGATGGTATTTCGGAAAACGAATTACAGAAAATCAAAAACCAAAAACTCATGGAGTTTTATGGACAGATAGAAACAATCAACGGTAAATCGAATAATATTGGCACTTATGAAGTTTTCTTTGGCGACTATAAAAAAATGTTTGATGCCCCCGCTGCTTTCAACAAAGTAACAGTTGAAGACATCAAGAATGTTGCTAAAAAATATTTCACTAAAAGTAATCGTACAGTAGGTGTTTTAAAGGCAAATACTGAAGAATAATTTTTAATTTGAAAATTTGAAGATTTGTCAATTTGGAAATAAGTATTTCCAAGCTATCTAATTAAATTATTATCATGAACAAATACATAAAACAAGTGTTTAATGCGGCAGTTCTTTGCCTAAGTAGCACATATATTTTTGCACAAGGCTACCAATTGCCTAAGTACGAAAAATTCAAGTTACCAAATGGACTAACAGTTTATTTGATGGAACAAAAAGAAGTTCCTGTGATGAATGTCTCAATTGTTATTCCAGCAGGAGCAATTTATGATGGCACTAAAGCGGGGCTTGCTTCTTTGACAGCAACAGCACTCAAACACGGCACAAAGACTTATCCGAAGGCAAAATTAGATGAAGAATTAGATTTCATCGGGGCGAGTGTCAATACTTTTGCCTCGAAAGAATCGGCTGGGATTTCGGCAAAATTTGCTGCAAAAGACAAAGAAAAAGTCTTGGGAATTGTCAAGGAAGTTTTGCTCGACCCAATTTTTGATGGTACAGAATTTGAAAAAGAAAAAAAACGATTGTTGACTAATTTAGACCAACAAAAAGAAAGTCCACGTTCGGTTTTGCCTGCTTATTTTGATAAATTCATGTATGGCAGTCATGTTTATGGTAACGTGATTCAAGGCAAAAAATCAACAGTAAGTACATTGACTGTTGAAGACATCAAAACTTTCTATAAAGACAATTATTTGCCCGAATCATCGGCAATTGCTTTGGTAGGCGATTTTAATAGTGCCGAAATGAAAGCTATGCTTACCAAATTGTTTTCAGAATGGAAAAAAAGCACAAAACCACAAGTTAATCTTGCCGTAAAAATAATTGTAAAACCTACGACCAATAGTGTTTTGTTGATAAATAAAGATGATGCCCGTGAAACAACTTTTAATATCGGAGCAATGGGAATTAGTCGTAATAACCCTGATTTTGTAGCAATTGATGTCGTAAATACGCTTTTTGGTGGAAGGTTTACTTCAATGCTTAATGATGAACTTCGTGTAAATACGGGCTTAACTTATGGGGCAAGTAGCCGTTTTTCACCTTTAAAAAATGGTGGAACATTTGCCATTTCGACCTTTACCGCCAATAAAACCACTGAAGCGGCCATTGACAAAGCTTTAGAAGTACTGAATAATTTGCACAAAAATGGCATTGACGAAAACTCATTGGCATCAGCAAAAAACTATGTAAAGGGTCAATTTCCTCCTCGATACGAAACCGCTGGGCAATTAGCAGGATTACTTACCCAAATGTTTTGGTACAATTTCGATGAGTCTTTTATCAATAATTTTGAAAAAAATGTGGATGGTTTGACTATGGAAAAAGCAAAAATAATCATTGCAACGTATTTCCCGAAAGATAAATTACAGTTTGTAATTGTAGGAAAATCGGCAGAAATAAAGAAGATTGTAGAGAAATATGGTACTGTAACAGAAGTGCAGATAAAAGATGAAATAAAAGATTAGGAACGCTTAAAAAATAAGTCCGTTCAAAATTTATGAAGGATTTTTTGTCAAATCAAGTCAAAAAAAGGCGAAATTTAGCGAGCTAAATGAGGTTTTTTTGATGCAGAGTTGGCGAAAAAGACAATTAAATTAACGGGGTTATTTTTTAAGCGTTCCTTAATTTGGAAATTGAATGAAAAAAATACTAATCATTGGCTCGACGGGTTTGCTTGGCAAACCCGTTACCAAAGCTCTCATTGAAGCCGGTTTTGAAATAACACTTTTGGTTCGAGATAAAACGTTGGCTGAGAAACTTTTTCCAAAAGCTCGAATCATCAATGGCGATTTACAAAACCGTGCTGATATTGAAGCTGCCATGCAAGGACATGAAGCGGTGTTTTTGAGTCTTTCGGTAAAGCAAACTGAAAAAGAATTAGAATTTCACACCGAAAACGAGGGTCTTGATTTGATTATAGAAGTTGCTAAACAGCTGAATATCAAGCAATTATTTTATCTTTCTTCACTCGTTCATTTGTATCAAGGCATGAATGGTTTTGATTGGTGGGTTTTCAGAATTAAGAAAGAAGCGGTACGAAAAATCAAAGAATCGGGCATTGCTTATACGATTTTTTACCCTTCCACTTTCATGGAAAGTATTTTTTACCAATCAAAACAAGGCAGTATGATTGCTTTGGGAGGAAAATCTAAATATCCATTATACTATATTGCTGCCGAAGATTATGCCCGTCAAGTGGTCAATTCGTTCAAAATTTTGCCAAATGAAAATCGTGAATATATAGTGCAAGGTTTAGAGGCATTTACGCAAGATGAAGCTGCGAAAGTTTTTATGCAACATTACAAAAAAGAAAAACTTCATATCATAACTGCACCGATGTTTGTCATGAAATTAATGGGGTTGTTCAGCCAAAAGTTCAATTATGGCTATAATATTGTTGAGGCTTTGAACAAATATCCTGAAAAATTTGAGGCACAACAGACTTGGAAAGAACTCGGCAAGCCAACTATCACCTTGAAGGCATTTACCGAAAATCTTTAGCATAAAATGCTTACCTTTGCACTCAAATTTCTTTTTCGTTATGAAATTAATAGAAGCAAAATTTATTACAAGTGCCGCCGAATACCAAAAATGTCCGCCCCCAACAAAGCCCGAATATGCTTTTATTGGCAGGTCAAATGTTGGAAAATCTTCTTTGATAAATATGTTAGTGGCAAACAAAAACTTGGCAAAAACATCACAAACTCCTGGAAAAACACAATTAATCAATCATTTTGAGATAAATAAAAGTTGGTTTTTGGTTGATTTGCCGGGCTATGGTTTTGCAAAAGCACCAAAAGCCGAGCGAGATAAATGGGGCGAAATGATTGGTGATTATTTGGTCAATCGGGAGAATCTTTTGTGTGTGTTTGTTTTGATTGATGTTCGGCACGAACCACAAAAAGTTGATATAGAATTTTTGGATTTTTTGGGTGAAAAAGACATTCCTTTTTATTTAGTTTTCACAAAAGCCGATAAAGTAGGAAGTGTAACTGCCGAAAAAAATGTTGAATCTTTTAAACAAACGATGCTTTTGAGTTGGACAAAAATACCTCAATATTTTATTACTTCTGCCGAACGACGAACAGGTCGTGACGAATTATTGAAAGCAATTGAAGAGCTAAATCTGACTTTTGGGAAATAATTTCGTAAATTGCAGCGTTAGTTAGAAATGACGAATTATTCAAATGACGATTGACGAATAAATACTTGATTGTCAGACAATTATGTATTTCCATAATCTTGAATAATTTCGTTCAACATTTTATTTGCTATAAAAAACTAAAATCAATATATTTTTAAATGGAATTATTAAGAGATATTGCCCACATTTCTGGAAAAAGTGGTTTGTATAAAATTTTAAAGCCTGGACGTGGCGGTGTAATCGTTGAAACACTTGACGAGAAAAAACAAAAAGAAATGGTGAGTTCAAATGCCCGTGTGTCGGTTTTGAAAGACATTTCGATTTATACCGAAGACCAAAACAAATCAATTCCGTTGGGAGATATTTTGTTGAAAGCACGTGAATTGCACGGCGAAAAAGTAGAATTTGACTTCAAAAATGCTTCAAATAACCAAATATTTGACCTTTTTTCAACAATAATGCCTGATTTTGACCGTCAGAAAGTTTACCCTTCTGATGTCAAAAAAATAATTGGTTGGTACAATATTCTTTCAGAAAATATGCCTGAAATATTTATTCCTGAAGAAGTTGTAGGCGAAGTTGCAGCTGAGGAAGTTGTAGAAGCAAAAGCGTAACAATAATAAAAGATATTTTGAGAAGTCCGTCAGAAATGATGGGCTTTTTTTTGTGGAACGACCGCTTCGGCGACCCGATTTCTAAATCGATTATTATAGGCTACAGCCAACGGAATAATCTAATAAATTTTCTACGATTATGGATTTTCGAATTCTCCCGTTTTTTATGGTAATAGTTCATTATTAAATCCCAATAATAAAAACAAATTGAAAGTTTGGTTATAAATATTTTTTCAAAACAGCTTCTTTTTGCTTTGGAATTTCAGAAATTTCGGTTTCTAAAACATTTATTTTTGCTTCTATTTTTTCAATCTCTGAAACTATTTTTTGTTGTTCAGAAATTGATGGAAGTGGGATTTTTATATTTTGAATAGTTGGAATAGTTAATTCAATTTGACCGCTTTGACCCATTGCCATCGCTTCAATATTTTTAAAACCAATTTTTGCTAAACTTTGTAAAACAAAATCTGGTAAAACAATTTCTTTATTTGGTCTTAAAATAGTAACGTGACTATCAACAACAAAAACACCATCTAAATTAAATAATGTAACTCTTCCAGCAGTACCAACTCCTGAAGAATTGATAAGAATATCACTTTTTTCTAATTTTCTTTCATCTAAAATAAAATCTTTAATCACGAAATGCTTTTGGGAAAAATCAAACTCTTTCAAACCTCGTGCTTGTCCTGATTTGATAATTTGAATTTCAGAATCTCCATATTTTGCAGACTTCCCTCTTTTTATCATAAGAGCCAAATTTTCTAACTTTTCAATTTTAGAATTTGAATTTAACTCCATTAAATCAGAAATTGAGTTTTTCAACTTCTCCACTTCCTCTTTTGCATTCTTTTCTGTTGCTTCTAAAATTCCAATTTCAGCAACTATCTTTTCTTGAATTTCAAGTGGTGGAAGTGGGATTTTTAATGATTTAATGTTAGCAGAATTTAGACTTGCTTGATTTGCTGCTTTAATTGCATACTTCTGCATTTCAAAAATAAACTCTTTTACTTTAAAAATTTCAGAAACATATTTTGGTAAAACTTTTAATCTATCAGGTCTAAATCTCAACAAATTTACACCGTGAACAATTTTTTCATCTAAATTGAAATAAGCTGTTTTCCCTAAATGCTCAACACTATTGATATGACTTAATAAAATATCTCCCTTTTGTAAAAAATCATTTTCAGAGACTTTATCTATTGTCCATTTTGTAGCATTTATATTAAAAGTTGCATCTGCTATTGATTCAATTCTTGAAACCCTAAAATCACCAACTTCATCACTTTGTGTTACATTCTTTCCATTTTTGATTTCTATAAAAATATTCTCAACTCTATCTTGTTGATATTTAGAGTCAATAACTACTTTTTTTTTAACAGAAAGTGAAATGTTTTTTTCAAATTCCACTCGGTCAAAAGTTAGCATATCAACCAAATTGTGGCGAGAAACGTTGTTTTGCATCGCTTCGTCAATCTCAAAATCATAATCGCCAGCAAATGCTTTGTAAATATAAGTGCTTGCTTTTGTTGGGTTTTCAAAAGATTCTGGGTCAAAAAGTTGGGTGCAATCTTCAATGTTTTTGCCTCGCTGCATAGGGTGTATGCCTTCACTGCCACGGCGGTTGCTAAATTCGTAACCCAAGAAACGTTTTTCGGCATCTTTTTCACCACTTTTTATCAATACTACTTTTTGTGGGTAAGCAATAATAAAATAATAGAGTTTTTCAGCTTCTTTTTCTAAAAGCATTGTCCAAAATTCTTTGTCGTTTTTGGCTTTTAGTTTCTTTTTGTATTCTATGTATATTTCGTGTTCGGTAAGATCTTTATTTGGTGAGCGTTTCAATAAAGAAACATAATCCTCAAAAGCCAATCCTTCCCAAACATGGTTTACATATTTTGTAACAGGTTTTTCGATGCCGTTTAAGGTTACATCTTGCAAATTTGTAAAGAAATTAGCAACAGCAATTTTGAGATTGATGCTTTCATAGTTGTTTCTTCTTCTTAAAAACAGCGTAACGGTATTTGTTCCTGTTGCCATAAAAGTATTGCTGCCCAATTCGGTAATTGCCACAATATCAAAATACTGCAAAATTATTTCACGAGATTTTGAGTATATGCCAGTATTGCTCAAAATAGAACTTGGCAAAATAATTCCTGCCACGCCACCATCTTTCAGCAATTGTTTGGTGCGTTCTATAAACAAACATTCAATTTCAGAACTACTGTCGGTGAGTTTTTCATATAATTCAAATTCATTTTGATTGTAATATTTAGAAGCATTATTTCTGAAAGCAGAAACGGAATAGGGCGGATTCGAGACAATGACATCAAACTGTTTGTTTTCTTTCGGAAAATCTTTGTCTTGTTTTTTTAAAACTCCTTTATAATCCTTGTGGTCAAAACGAGCCAAACCATCAGAATGTATCACATTTGCCAAGCCATCGCCATGAAGATAACAACCCACTTTACCAACTTTTACAAGGCGGTAATCTTTTTCGATGCCATATACATAATCGAAAGCCCAATCGAAATGATAGACTTTTGACATTTCTAAGAATCGTTTTACATCGGCTTTTAGTCCTTTAAACTCGTTTTTGTTAATTATTCTTTGCACTTCGTGCATTGTTTCAGTAAGAAAGTGTCCGCTTCCTGCTGCATAATCTATAATATAAGGTAGATATTCGTCTTTTGTGCCTTCTTGTAATTTATTTTCAATTATTTTATCTAAAGGCAAACTTTTAATGACAAATTGAGCCACAGGCACGGGTGTGAAAAACTGCCCAGATTCTTGTTTTAAACCTGTGGTTAAAAGTAGCTCAAAGAAATCTGATAAATATTGCTGTTTTTTGGTATATCGAATCTTAAAATTTTGAAGTAATTCAACAATCTCTTTTACCACTACCGCATTGTCATAAAAAGATTCCTCATCAAAAACATCTTTTATTGCAAACTCATTGTTTTTTTCCAGCCGCAGTTTTTTAATATCTAATAATATAGGAGCCCGTTGGTCTTGAGTAAGATATGAATATTTAGTATTAAAATCAGTTTCTGAAAAATCAGTTACGTTTTTCTCCAAAAACGTTTTCATGCCTTTTTTATATAAATCAGTCAGTCGAATCTGAAAACTAATGTGATTGTCTTTTTCGTAATAAACACCATCATAAGTAAAAGGAGATTCAAACCATTGAAATTCAAGCTCTATATCTGAATCTTCTTTGTCTTTTTCGTCATATATTTTACAAAGAAATAAGGTGAAAATTCTATTAAAAGCATTCCCTTTATCAGAAACTACATTATGACGAAGAATTTCAAGAAATCGATTAAAAATAAAGCTACTGTCTTCTTGGCGAATTTCTACTAAGTCATTGATAGTTAAGGCTTTACTTTCAAAATTATATGGTTTTACCCAAGAGTCAAAAACGCCGTTGTCTTTGGTAAGTTTATTCCATTTTTCGTAAAAATCTTTTACATCACCTGTTCGGTATTCTTCTTCAATTTTTACGATTTCATTTTTTGTAATTATCTCATTGCCTTTCAATTCAGAAGCATAAAGCATAATAATATCTGCTTTGTTACTAAATTTGAAATAGGTAAATAATTGTCCTCCGTCTTTTTTCATTCGAGAAAATTCTTTCTCGAATTCTTTTCCGTAAGTTTTACATTCAATTAAAAGGTATTCAGAACCATCATCATGGCTTACGCAAATATCTAACCTGCCTGAAAATCCATGACCTGCAGGATATACTTTTTCTAAAGAAATATTATCAGGTTTGTAGCCTTTTTCAAGTAGTCGGTTAACACATTCAAGAACTACCCAATCTTCTGGCTTTGTAATATTTTGAAAATCTTTTTCATAAACTTTTATTTTTCCGCCATAAAAAAATGTTTGTTTTTCAAAATCTATCTCAATAATATAATTTTCGGCAAATACTTTTCTGAAAATATTTGAGACATTTTCTTTTGGATAAAATCCAAGATTTTTTACAAGACTTTTGTAATCCATAATTTGAATAAAATTTGCTGCTAATTGCAGCTACTTGTTTTTTTGTAACAAATATACAAATTGAACGCCACAAAAAAAGAGATTAAATAAATTCCCTTACAAATTAATAACCATTTATAAATTTCACTTTGGGGCATAAACCCAATTCTCCTTCTTTAGGAATACTTTTCGTTTCTTTACAAAAAATGTATCTTTGCTCTATAAAACTCAACTCTCCAATGAAGAAAATATTTTTATTTTTACTTACAATTAATGTCGTTTTCGCCCAAAATCCGCAGCTAAATATTGCTAAACCAAAGGCGTTTAAGCAACAGACTTTCTGCAACCCGATGGATATAAATTATCAATATAATTGGGAGCAAACCAACGAAAAAATCTCTTATCGCTCAGGTGCCGACCCTGTGATTATTACCCACAAATCGAAGGGTCGCCCCAGCGAATATTATTTGTTCCATACCATTCAAGGCGGTTATTGGAAGTCGAAAGATTTGCTAAATTGGCATTATATTGTGCCAAGTCGCTGGCCTATGGAAGATATGTGTGCCCCTGCGGCTATTTCGGTGCGAGATACTTTGTATTTGTTTCAATCTACATTTCAGCAAAGACCGATTTTTTATACAACAACGCCCGAAAATGGCAAACTACATTTTTATAATCGTTGGCTGCCACAGCTCCCAAAAGACATTGGACCTTGGGACCCTGCTTTGTTTCACGACGACGACACCGACCGTTGGTTTATGTATTGGGGTTCGTCGAATTTGTACCCAATTTTTGGTGCAGAATTAGACAAATCCAAGCAATTGACTTACAAATCGAAAAATAATTATAAAGAATTGATTTATTTGCACCCCGAACTACATGGTTGGGAACGCTTTGGCCGTAACCACCGAGATACCATAAAGCCATTCACAGAAGGGGCTTGGATGACAAAAAATAATGGCAAATATTACCTGCAATATGGAGCTCCCGGTACCGAATTTAATGTTTATGCCAACGGAACATATATAAGCGACGACCCACTCGGACCTTTTACTTATGCTCCAAACAACCCTATTTCGTACAAACCAGGTGGCTTTATGACGGGCATGGGGCATGGCAATACGTTTCAGGATTTGTATGGAAATTTCTGGAATACTGGTACGCCTTGGATTGCCGTAAACTGGAATTTTGAACGAAGAATCGAAATGGTTCCTGCGGGATTTGACAAGGACGGATTGATGTTTGCCAATACTCGATTTGCAGATTTTCCGCAAAAATTACCTACAAAAAAATGGCAAAAAAGCGATGAATTATTTACTGGCTGGATGTTACTTTCTTATAAAAAGCCTTGTATAGCTTCATCTGAGAAGGAAACCAAGTTTTCTGCAAATTTGGTTACTGACGAAAATCCAAGGACTTTTTGGGTAGCAAATACCAATAAAAAAGGCGAAAATCTAACGATTGATTTAGAAAAAGAGGCTTTAGTAAAAGCCTTTCAGATAAATTATACCGACTACAAATCTGATATTTATGACAGTGCTTTGCCGAAAGTTTATATTCAATTTAAAGTTTATACTTCGCTCGATAACAAGATTTGGACTAAAGTTGCTGATAATTCTAACGAAAAAAGAGACCGCCCAAATGCTTATGAAGAATTGGAAAAACCTGTAAAAGCTCGATATATAAAGTTTGAAAATATTTATGTGCCGATGCCTAATTTGGCAATTAGTGACATTCGTGTTTTTGGAAATAGTTTTGATAAATTGCCAGAAATTCCTCAAAAATTGACTGTAACTCGCCAAAAAGATGAGCGAAATGCAGATATTTCTTGGCAAAAAGTACCTGATGCCGTTGGTTATAATATTTTGTGGGGAATTGCTCCCTACAAATTATATCAAACTTACCAAGTTTGGAATGATGAGCCTTCAACGCTCGAATTGCGTGCCTTGACTCTTGGTCAAAAATATTATTTTGCTATCGAATCCTTCAACGAAAACGGTGTTTCGAAAGTAAGTGAGGTGCTTGGGGCGAGGTGAAAATTGTTCAGTTTTGGAGCTTGTTTAAAGCTCCAAAACTGAATGTTTAATATCCACAACCACCAATATAAGCCTTAAAAACACTGCCACTTTGTGCTTCAAAAGTTGGTAAAAGCGTAATTGATTTCCCTGCATTTAGCGTTACATTTGTTCCTGTCAAAATGCTTGTATTTCCTCCATTTTGGGTAATAATTGTACTGCCAACATCATATTTTCCTGCGGTAATATTTCCCGAAAAAGTTTGGGCATTGGGGCATGGAATTCCTAACTCTTGAATCAGAATATTATCCAAAAACAAGCGATTGCCGAAGCCGCCGACATCTTCAAAAATCAACTCAACGGGTTTTCCCGCGAAAGCTGACAAATTAATAGTTTCGCTTCGCCATTGATTGCAATCTGTGGGCGTAAAAGGAGTGGTTTGGTCGGGTACAGTTGCCAAAGTGCCGCCCGATTTGTCATAAATCAATTGTTGTGTACCTGTACACGAAACCGCATAAACTTTCAATCTATCAAATTTTACGGCATCATAACGAGCATAAGCAACGTCAAAATTTAATTGTGCAGCATCAAAGTTTGTGAGGTCAATCACTTTTCTAAGTCTATCTATTTTTCCTGTATTATCGGCCGCACTATTATCAATCATGGCAGAATTTTGATGACAAACTGTACTTTGAATTGTCCACGTAACTACGTCATTATCAAGGTTTTGGTTAATCCAATTTGCCAAATTTGCTGTAAATTTTTCGTTCACTGCCTCGGCAATATGCTTTGTATTATCATTCGGAAAAGCATCATAAATATCTTTAAAACCATCATTATCGCTATCAATATTTTTCACATGATTGAGCAAAGTTGTCAGTGCTTGTGGTGCATTGCTTGGTGAAGTATTTCCTGCTTGATTCAGCGTACTTTCGCCATGACATGATGTACATGTTCTAATTTCCCCCGATTTTGTACTCAACCAAAGCCTTTCACGCACAATTCCTTTATTATTATCGTCGGTCAATTGCCAAGACAAAGCCCTTTTTGCAGGAACAATTATCGCCACCGAGCCATCGGGATGAATGTTGGCACTACCTTGACTACCAGTCGTTGGTGGATTATAAGTCATTGCCGTTGGGTCGTGCAGAAATCTCGCAATGCCACGCCTTCCTGCCTTTGGCGTATTTATTCCACCAATTCCCCGAAGTAAATCATTTTGAAAAAACTGCAAGTGTTTTACTTCATAAATGGGCGAAGCCTGAGCTGGATTATTACTAACAGTTTGATGGGTTGTATTTGAAACCTTCAAATTAAAAGGTTGCTGTTGGTCTTGGTCGTCACGGCTCGTAACATCTCTTATTGCCAGCACAGAAAGGTTATTTCTGCTCAAAAACTTACGAAAATCGTGCAAATTTACGCCTGCCGAAGCAAAAAGAGCTTGTTCGGACGGAGCAACGGTTTCGATATTTAGCGTAGTTGTGGCAGGTAAAGCTCTCGCCCGAACTTCCACAGGATACATTTCCCAAAGTACACCATTATAACTATAAAGTTCGTCAGGACTCCACCACGAAACACTTTTCGTAATTCCAGCACCTGTGATTGCCGTATTTCCTTTTAAATAACCATTTCCTGCAGGTTCTAAAAGACGTATTCTAAAATCGTATTTGCTGAGAGGAGCAGTAGATGTACCGATATTTCCATCTTCTTCCGTAGAATTTGAATGAGCTACCAGCACCTGTCCATCAGAAAGTGGCATAGGATTTCGGTACAAACCCGAATGATTTACGCTCGGAGTATTATCGGGATTTCGAGTATCGGGGTGAGTAATATAGGTAAAAGTAACTTGTTCGGGGTGCATTCCTGGGGGAGCATTTACCGAAACAATCATGCCCGAACCATGCGAACCAAATTCGGGTGCTTCTGTGCCATAATAAAGTCCAGCCGTAACGGGCGATTCTTGAATATGAAACATTGCTCGAATCGGTGTAGGACTTATGGGTGTATAAAAATCATGGATTTTTGAGTCATTCGTAAAATTTGGCGTAATATATTGGTGCATATCATGTCTGCCAAGATGATTCAAAATTTCCATTTCTGTGCCATCTTCGTTCATTATCCATGGATTGAAAATATTAAAATTTTGAGGATTTGTATTTGCCCAAGCAGGAAGATTCAGTAAATCGGTTCGCCCGGGGCGTGGCTCTGGAAAAATTTCTATATCGGGCAAAATTGATGATTTTGCAGCATTAGAAGTTTCATCAGCATAATTGAAATTGCCGTAGAGATAAGGGTTTGGCGTATTATTCAAAATTTTATAAATATCGGCATCGGCTTGTTGGTCTCTTTGCAGGTGGTCCCATCTTGTAAAAAGGAGTCTTCCTGCATTATCAATACTTGGTGTAAAGTCGCCAGAGGGCGAATGCGTAAGCATTTCGAGTCCACTTGCTACCGAACAAGCCTTTGGGTCGAGCCGCCAAATTCCCGAAACAATGGGCGAAGATTCGTATTCATCATGTTGCGGATACAAATGAGCAATGCCGCCAAGTGGCATATCCGAAGTAAAAATAATGCGGTCGTCTGTTCCATAAATTGGCTGAATATTATTGTAGCCAACTGGTTGATTAGGCATGAGCGTAATTATGGGCGTTTCGTTTTGACCTAAACCTGTAATTTCATAGATTTTCCAAACATAATTTTGCACTTGATAACGTACTGTTGCCGAACCAATCGCCATGCTGAAAACTGCCTTTGTGCCTGACCAATGCACCGAAGGGTCTCGCACAGCAATGGAAGTTGCTCCTTGCATACCGTTTTGTCCAAAACCAGCTGTTTGTGTCAGATTTTTTAGTGAACCATCGGTATATCGAATGTATAAATCGCCTCCTCGTGGAGCTGAAAATGTACTTGCCTGATGGTTTCCAAAGGTTTCGAGCGACGTGCCAAAGCCAGAAGGTTGCGGTACTTGCGTACAAAATATTATCGGATTAGGCAATATTTGTGCAACAATAGTGAAGGGGATAAGGTAAAAAATACTTAGAATAAAATGTTTTTTCATGGCTTTTAATGATGATTTTGAAAAGATTTTGGAAAGACTCTTTTGGAAATATTTATACACGTAGCAGTAGAAATACAAAGGTAAATACTTATCTATTGAATGATTTTAATTTGAACAAAATTGACACTCAAAATTTACTGAATGGTAAAATATTTTTTCTTCAATTCAATCAAAATAAGCTTTTAAGCTACAAGATTGGTGAAAAATCAATCCAATTACCCAAACAATAAATTAACGTTAGTTAATGTTTTTCAATTTAATATACTCTTCAAATCTCATTTGTCCTACTTGAGGTGCGATTGTGTCTTCTTGCATAACAGCAGTAAAAAAAGCAAATTTGTCGTGCATATTTTTTTTGAAAACCTTCATAACATGCAACGAAAGTTTGAAAAGCCATAGCGGGATATGTTTTGTGCTTTTTGTAGGACAAACCTCATTTTGTATGATTTCATTTAACTGTTGCCTCGTGTAAATTGTACAGCCACCAATTTCTATCGTTGCGTTTTCAATTTTGATAGAATCAACACATTCTTTTGCTAAATCTGCTTCGTAAATTGGGTTTGTTTTTTTATCCCCACTTCCAATATTAATTAATTGCCCCTTTTTTGCCATTTCAATCATATCCAAAAATCCGCTAAATATGGCAGGTGGTTTTATTATTGAATAGTTGATTCCAGACTTTTTCAGTTGCTCCGAAAATTCGTGATGAACTCTGAAATACTCTAAATGCAAATATTTTTCTGCATGAAATGCTGAGATGTAAACAAATTTCTTCACCCCACTTTTTTTAGCTTCTTTCAGAATATTAGCGTTTGCCACATGGTCAATATCATTAAATGAGGGTTTGCTATTGTCGTTAGGCGATACACTTTTTCCTAATGCAGAGATTATAATATCAAAGCCATTGCATATATTGGTCAATGAAATTGGGTTTGTAATGTCTACCACGATATATTTATCTGTAACGCTTGCTAATTGTTCCGCTTTTTGCTTATTTCTGACAACCACTGACAAGTCGTAACCTTGTTGTTTTGCTTCTTTTGCAATTTCCTTTCCTAAATTACCTGTCGCTCCGAATAATAATAGTTTTGGCATAGTTTTGATTGTTTTGTTGATTGTATTTTGGTGCTTTCTTAGGCTTGCTTTTTGAAAATATTTCAAACTCAAAAATGCCTTTTGGGGATGGCTTTTAATTCCTCTATTTCAGAAACTAAATTGTTGATTTTGATGCTTTAAATTTACTTCACTTTCTGCTGAATAACTGCTATAATTACCTTCAATTTTTCCATTTCTTCTTTCAATTCATCAATGATTACTTGTTGCTCTTGTATGGCTTTGATTGCAATTATTGAAAAACCTTTGTACTTTAAACCAAGATACATGGTCGAGTCTTCTGCACTCCTCTTAGAGAAATTTACTAATTCTGGAAATAATTCAAATACTTCCTGAGATATAAAACCCATTGAATTTTTCGACGAATCTTCTGAGCCAATAAAATGGTATTTTTTTGCTTTTAATTTCAACACTTTGTCAAGAACTGGGCTGAATTCCTGAATATTCTTTTTTAGCCGTTTATCACTATACGAAATATAATCACCGTCATCTCCGTCAATTGCAGCAATATTTTGCCCATTATGAAGAAAGACAAAGTTGTTAAGCCCTTGAAAGCCCCACGTATGACCAGATGAAAGTATCCTAAATGCCGCATTATTACCACCCGGTTGTTGAATATCAAGTGGTGAAAAGGGCGTATTTGTACCAATACCAACATAGCCAGCAACTGTTACATCACCCCCCGAAGGATTTAATTGTAAAGTTCCATAAGAAGTACCCGATGCCTTCGTTGATTGTATATAACTATATCCGTTACTTTGTTCAGAGATGCCCATTTCGAGATTTGTAAAACCACCAGTATTTTTATCAGTACCTATCAAAATATTTCCTGCACCAATTGGGTTTATATGCAAATCTGATTGAGGGTTTGCTGTTCGAAAACCTATTTTCCCTGTTCCATTTTCAATCATGAATTTTGAAGACGCCCCACCGCTATCAAATATTTGGAAGTTATCTTGAGGAGAGTTTCTCACATTCCATTTATAAGCTCCATTATGAAAAAATCTTAGAGCCGCATCTCCATTCACAGCATCAATGTCAATTGTTGAGAAACTGGTAGTGTTTTTTACTAATAAACCAGCTGGTCCAATACCACTCTCAACAATTTCTAATTTGGCAGTAGGTGTTGTCGTGCCAATACCCACATTTCCATTTGGTAGAATCGTCATTTGTGCCGAGCCATTATTGGTAAAAAACTCTAATGGATGATTGGATTTTGTACCAAATTGTGCCGTGGTGGCCGTTAGCCACGAACCCATCGTAATATTTCCATTGGAGTGTGTGAGTCCATAAAAATTAGAAGGAGTTACTACCGATAATTTGTGTAATGGAGTAGTTGTACCTATTCCTACAAAACCTGTATTACTACTATAAATATGATTTCCACTCAAAGCCCAGCCCGTGCCAGATGCGGCATTGGTAATGGGTATCCATGCTGCACTGTTCCAATATTGCAATTGGTTGGTGACATTGTTAAAATCCATTGTGCCTTTGGTTGGATTTAAAGGATTTGTTGGAACAATGGTAACTGATTGACTGAAACTTAATGGATTGATTATCAATAAGTTAATGAATAATAATAATATTTTTCTCATGGCTTTTGTTTGATGAATTGTTTTGTTTTATTAAATTTTTAAGAACCCTCTTTCTGCATTTTTTTTCAATTTCGTAATCATTTTACACGCCTTTCATCTAAAATCCGGTTATAGCTTATTCAAAATATTTTGAGCAACATTAGGCATTAGGCGACTTACCCAATATAAAAGATTATTATCACCTATTCTGATTTCATAACGATTGCTTTTTAAGCCATTTATTATAACTTCAACACATTTTTGAACAGACATTTTTTTACCCTTTGCAACTTTACCTTTTCCTGTAAATTTTTTGGGCATATTAGTATCCACTACTGGCGGTAAAATTTCAAATACTTCTATTCCTTGCGACTTTAATTGTGCTCTGAGCGAAATACTAAAAGAGTGTAGGGCTGCTTTCGTAGCTGAATAAATTGGCACAGAAGGCATAGGCAAATAAGCCAAACCAGAAGTAACATTCATAATCACACTATTTTTATTTTGGCTCAATATCGGCAAAAGCAAATGGCTCAATTTCATTGGAGCTAATAAATTTGTAAATACCTCAGCGTCAATATTTTGATTGGTAAAATTCCCTTTTGTGTAATCAAAAGGGTTCATAACACCAGCATTATTGATAAAAATATTCAAAGCTGAATGTTTGGTTTTCAATAATTCTGCACAGGCTATTAAGCTCGCCTCATTGCTCACATCACATAAAATTGTTTCTATTTCAGGATATTGGGTCTTGATATTAGCTAATTTTTCAGCATTTCTTCCACCAATGATTACATGATTATTCATTTGTAAAAGGGCTTTTGCTATGCCCAGTCCAATGCCATCGGTACCACCAGTGATGAAAATTGTATTGTTTTGAATATTCATTTTTTTCTATGTTTAAAATTGTTGAGAAAAATCAAATTGATAATGTCATTATATTACCGTTAATTCAGACGCTTTTACTTCAAATTTTCAAGAATCCTCTTTCTATAACCAAAAGCCAAATTTGAAGATCCAGCCGTGTTGGTTACCAAAGCCGAAACGCCCATTGCTGAATTGCTAAATCCTGTGGTATTATTTGTCTATGCCAAATAGCCCAAAGCAGAATTTTGATACCCAGAAGTATTATTCAACAAAGCCAAGTTACCTACGGCTGTATTTAAATTGCCTGCCTGACCAGCCGAAGTAGTTACTTTTGAAAGAGCTTTATAGCCAATGGCAGTATTGTAAATAACGATAGTTGCCAATTTGAGGGCATCTTCACCCAGACCAGTGTTGGTGGTGGATAATGTGGGCGAGGCATTTTTGCTACTGATCCCCGCAGTGGTAATACTGATGCTCTCATTGGTTGAGCGAGTGGCAAAAATTTGAGCTTTTGCATTGAAATTTAATAAAAATAATGCTGAAAAGGTGAGAAATAAAAGGTTTTTCATGGCTTTGAGCGGAACGCCGCTGTTTGATTTCGATTCAAAATAAATCAATCAAAAGAAACCAAAAAAATAAAGGTAATCGAACTAACAAAATGAGGAATCTAATGGTAGAAAGTGCGGAAGGAATGGTTTTGGGTCGAAGCTATTAATTGTTAATTGACAAAATATGCCATATTTCCTTGTCAAAAACACCTTTTACCATTCGTAGGCTACGATTTACTATTCGATGTCCTTTTTTGACTATTGGAAAGGAAAAGTTTTTTTTGAAGAAATATTACTTTCAATTTTGACCCACATTCAAACAAATCATAAACAGTTTAAAGAAATAAAAGCCATGAATAATAATCAAATCTCACTTGTAAAAAACAGCTTTGCCTTAGTAGCAAAGATTCCAGCCGAAACCGTTGGCGAATTGTTTTATAACCGTCTTTTTGAAATTGCTCCCGAAGTTCGCCCGATGTTTCGGAATGACATGCCAGAGCAATCTCGCAAACTCATTTCGATGCTTTCTTTTGTAATCAGTAAATTGGATAATCTCGAAAGTATTATTGAAGAAGTAGGTAAATTGGCAAAAAGACACATCAAATATGGCGTGGACGCAAAGCATTATCAGCCCGTGGGAGCAGCACTTTTATGGACACTCGAACAAGGACTTGGCTCAAATTGGAATGAAGAAGTAAAAACGTCTTGGACACTTTGCTATGTTACGCTGTCCAATGCCATGATTGAGGCTTGCGAAGAAGTGGAGGTGGTTTGAAGAAAGACTCAAAGCAAAGGCACTTTTACCACAAAATACTTTTCGGTTTCTATGCTTTCCAAAGGGGTGTCGGTCAGGTATTTATACAAGTTTTTTAGGCTTTCCAATCCTTGTTTATTGGAGGTTTCGACAAAATCTTTTTTCTGTAAATTATTTTTCACAATCAAATAATCATTTTCGATTAAAACATTGATAATCAATGGCTTATCTTCTTCCAGCGTATTGTGTTTGATGGCATTTTCAAAGAGATTTTGGAGTGTAACAGGTACAATTCCTGCCGAAAGATGCTCTTCGTTGATGTCGATATTTATTTGCAAACCTTCCTGAAAACGGGATTTTTGAAGGTCAACATAATTTCTTACAAAAGCCAATTCTTGCTCCAAACTCACCACTTCTTTGTCTTTGTTTTGCAAAATATAGCGGTAAATCAATGACAGTTTTTGCAGGAAATTTGCAGCATCTTTTGGCTGTGTTTTTATCAAACTTTTCAGCGAAGTGAGGCTATTAAACAAAAAATGAGGGTTGAGATGATTTATTAGGTTTTGATACTGAATCTCGGTCTTATCTTTTTCTAAACGAGTGGATTTTACCTGCAACAAATGTATTTTTGCTCTCTGATTTGCCCTGTAACGAACAAAAGCATAAACCAAGGCAATAATAGCAAAAATTATAAAATATAGAAACCATTTACTTTTATAAAAAAGCGTTTCGATATGAATTTTCAAGGTGCTTATTGGTGTTTCGTAGCCATTATTGTCTATGCCTTTCACCTGAAAAACATAATCTCCACCATCAAGATTTGAGAAAGGTATGTAATTATTTTGGCTTACTTTCCAATCATTTTGATAGCCCAAAAGTTTATAACTATATTTATATTTATTCTCACCAGGTGGTTTCAGACTTGAAAAAAAAACCACAAAAACGCTTTCGTTTGTACTTAATTTTATCTCTGAAAGATTTGTGTGAAGCATAATTTCTTTATCAAACAGTTGGACTTTACTAATCAATATTTTGTCTTTTGTTGAAGATGGAATTAGTTTTGTTGGGTCAATTTTTATGACATCCCCTCTCAATACTGAGATAATCTGACCATTTAAGAGTGAGTATAATCGGTTAGTCCATTGTAAATCTTTTTTTTCAATCGGTATCGTTTTTGTGATAATTTGCAGCGTTTTTGGATTAAAAATGGTATAATCATTGAAAGCCGTTATCCAGATTTTGCCATCTTTTGCCATGAGTAAACTCTGTATAAAATTGATGTCTAATATCGAACTAAAAGACCTTGTTTTAGGGTTGAACTTTATCACATCATAAGAACCTAACCATAAATTTCCTTCCTTATCTTTTTGCATTCCGGTATAGCCAACCTTCTTGAAATCAATATAATTAGAAGAATTTACGAGTTCAAATCTTTGTTTTTTGTTTGAAAACTTGGCTAATCCTACCTTGTATATTCCAATCCATAAATCTCCGTTATTATCTATTTCGGTACAACTAATTTCTGTTTTGGCTTTAACCAAAATAGGATAGTATGACCATTTTTTGGAGGCTATTTTGTAAGAAAAAGCGGTACTGTTTTCACCAAAAAACCAAATAGAATCTCCTTTCTGCGTAACGTGGGTAATCGAAGCTTGATTTAAACTATCTGGCAAAGGGAGGTTTACGAGTTTTTTTGTCTTTTTGTTGAAAAGATGGAATGATTGTGTGGTAGCAATATAAAGCTCATTTTTATGCACAATAATTGCCCTGATAAATGTACTAAGATTTTTTTTGGTTTTGGGAATACTAAATGCTTCTAAATGATTGGTTTGGGGAAAGAAATGAACAAAATTGTATTGCGTAGCCGCTAACCACCAAGTGCTGTCTTCTGCATCTTCGGTAAAAGTATATAATTGATTTGGGACTTTTAAAGGAGGGTATAATTCGGCAAGATTATACATTTCATAGAAATTATTTTGTGGATTAGTAATTGAAATGCCGTTGTTAGTACCAATCCAAATATTACCATCTTTATGTTGAAATATATCCCAAAAAGCCATGGCTGCAATTGAAGTAGGTCTTGACGAATCACTTACCAAATCATAAGTTTTTCCAGAACTTACATCATAATAAAAAGCATTGTTTGCCCAAGAACAATACCACAGATTATGCTGTTTATCAGCACTTATTGACACAATTTCAAATCCATCTTTTTTAGTGTTGGTTTTAAGCGTAATTTCTTTCGTAATACGGTATTTTTCAAGGTCAAAAAATTTTATTTTATGCTCATTTATATCGAAGTAAATGAGCTTTTTTTCGTCTAAGGCAAGTGCATAAACGTTTTCAGCTTCAAGTATTGGTAGGCGTTTTGGATTATTATTTTTATGGTAAAACTTTTGACTCGAAAATTCAAAAAAGTTTACTCCTTTTGTCGTAGCAAGCCAAATCCCTCTGTTAAGTGCATCAAGAACCATTCCTTTTCTTACAATTCGATTACTCGTAATTGAAGTATTATCCAGAGGATTATTGCTAAAATTTTGTAATTTTTTTGTCTTTTCTGAATATTTAAAAATCCCCTTATCTCGTATAGAAAACCAAACGTTACCGCTAACATCACACACGATGTTCATGCACACAAAATCAGTTTTATTAACTGCCGAAAGGTTGAAAAACTGGTTTGTTTTCTTGTCAAAATACCCTACACCTTCCTGCGTTCCAATCCAAATCCTTCCGTTTTTATCTTCACACAAAGCCAAAACTTCGCTATGTACGAGTGATTTTGGATTATCTTTTTCGTGCCTCAAAACAGAAAATTCATCACCATCAAATCTTCTCAATCCATCACCAGTTCCAATCCACAGGTAGCCATCTTTGTCTTCCAAAAAACAGTTGATTACATTCGACATAGTGCCATTATCAAAAGTAAATTGTTTGAAAACGAAGGGTGATTGAGGCGTTTGGGCATAGGCCCCAAAGCAACAAAGAATGTAGAATGGAAAATGGAAAATGATAAATTTAGAAACTTTTGAAGTATCTTTTTTCATTCTACATTCTACATTCATCATTCTACATTTATTTTCTACTTTTCCAGCCATTTCTTAAATATTGGAGATTTTTGTCTGCTCAAATCAATTTCAGTATTTTGATAAGGCTCTTTGAGTTTGACTATCATTTTTGAGTTTTCGATGCCCCACACTCGCTGTACAGATTGTCTATTTACAATAAATTGGCGGTTTGCCCTAAAAAACTTTTCAGAATCAAGCATCAGCTCAACCTCGTCCATTGAATCGGAGTCTAAACTGTATTTTTCATTGGTTTTCGTAAAAAGATAAATTACATTATCAAAAACCAAATAGGCAATATCTTCCACTTTGATAGGTACCCAAGAATTACGATGGTTACAAAGGAAATGTTCTTTAAAAACGGGCTTTGCAGTTTCTCCAGATTTGAGCATTTCGACCAGAAGATTAAGGTCTAAGCCTGGTTTTACTATATTTTTATTTATTTTCTTGGCTTTTTCAATGGCTTTTTTCAATTCAGCCGACTCGACGGGTTTCAATAAATAATCAATTCCATTGACCTTGAAAGCACGAATTGCAAATTCATTATAAGAAGTAATAAAAATGATTGGGCAAGAAAGCAGGCATTTTTCAAAAATCTCAAAACTCACGCCATCAGCCAATTGAATATCGGCAAAAACCACATCAGGTTCTGGATTTTCGGAAAACCATTTGAGAGCTTTTTTTACACTCGGCAAAACCTCCAAAACCTTCACGGTGGCATCAATTTCTGCAATTTCCATGCACAATTCGTTGGCTACCAGTTTTTCGTCTTCAATTATTATTGCCTTCATAACCAGCCCCATTTGTTTTGTAAAAAAAGCCCAAAGCTAACCGCCAAAAGCTAATAGCCAATTCAAAGTATCATATTATTAATTTAGAATGCAACATAAAGCTATCGAAAGGTTGAAAATGGGAATCCATAAGTAGAAATTAGGTATCGAATGGTTTTACAAAAAAATAGCTTCACCAAATGGTAAAGCTATTTTGCTTAATCCCCTAAACTTTCAAACAAAATCTTTTAATAACTCAATGTATTCTGACCTTTTATAATTTCTTTTGTGATGATTCTATCGCCGCTTGTTACCTCCAAATAATAAGTTCCGATAGGTGCTTCGTTCAAATCGAACCTCAAATTGGCACTTGTTGATTTTTTGTTGGCTACTTCGACATAAATTAAATCCCCTTTACTATTAAGCAACTTGACCATTGCCTTCAAACCTTTGTCTTTGCTGACGTTTACATTCAACTTCATCGAATTGGTGTTTTGGCTCTCATACATTGCCACACCAAGATTACTTTCTTTGTAATCAATTTTCTTGTCTTCTGCCTGTACTGTTGTTGATAAAAGTGCTACTGCGATAATTAAAATTAGCTTTTTCATAATATTTTTTGCGTACGTCGCCACGATGTTTTTAGTTTTCTATGACTTTTTTTGTTTTGTCTGTTTTGACGATACAAAGTTGGGCGATTATTTTTTGACCAAAAACTATAATTGAGTGAATAGTCGCAATCAGTAGTTGAAGTGTAGAAGTTTGTTAATGAAGTGTTTTTTTGAAAAATCTTGCCAAAATGAAGCATTTTCTAATCAAATTCGTAAAAAAACAATTCAGCCTTTACTTTCTACCATTCATTTCCTTTTTTCCGCAAGTCATTCAGAAAAAATATATTTTTTGTTTCTCAACCTACAATTTTGAGCCATCGAACAAGAAAGCAAATTATTTAAGCCTTTAAAAAATATCTGCCATGAAAAAAATCATTATCACTTTTATCATAACATCCCTCCTCTTGGCAGTTCCATTGTGGGGCGGGTGCTTTGCACAATCCATTACCATAGCCCCATCAATTGCCAACCAAACCTTAGAAATGAAAAAACTCGGGATTGGTTTAGACCATCGTGATGCTACAAATACTGCTGGATTAGGAACATCTATCAATAATGGTGAAGCATATTTCCAAACTCATACCAATCATCCGCTAAGTTTTTCGACAGATAATAGTCCTACACAAATGAGATTATTTACAAATGGTAATTTCGCAATCGGCACAGGAACCGCACAAACACAAAAACTATTTGTGCAAGGCAATACCTATGTTTCAGGCAATCTTGATAGTGATGGCTTGGTTTCGGTTGGCTCTCTCATTATTGGTGGTGGAAGTACCATCAATAAATTCTTTAAGGCTTATCTTCCAGAAGAAACGACTCCAGCTTTAACTGCTAAAACTTGTAGTACTAAAAACTACTCTGCATCAGGTGTTTCCTCGACCGACATCGTAACGATGAGCGTTGTAGGTGCTTTGCCGGGTAATATCGTCATTGCCAGTGTTTTACCATTAGCAAATGCTGTTGAGGTCAAATTCTGTAATAATGGAACTACCAATAGCAGTATTCAAACCCTAGATATAAAATTTAATATATTCAAATAAAGCCATGAAAAAACTTATTCTTATCGCAGTAATTATTTCAAACTGCACCTTTGGGCAGTCTGTTACACTTGAGCCAACAAACGCCAATAAAATCTTGACAATAACTAAAACTGGCATTGGCATTGACCATCGTAGTAGTAATAGTACAATTGGTTTAGGTACTTATGGTAGCTCGACAGTAGGGTTTATACAAACTCATACTAACCATCCGTTACGTTTTGCCACATATAACGGGGTAACTCAAATGATTTTGCTTACCAATGGAAATTTTGGAATTGGAACAACCACCCCAACCTATAAACTTCATATAATTGGAAATGCTTACTTTTCAAGTGATTTCAACAGCACAGGGGCTACATCTGCCGGAACAATTCAGATTGGTGGTGGAGCTACTATTACAAAATTTTTAGAGCTTAGTTTATTTGGTCAATCAGTTACAGCATTGAACTCAAATACCTGTAATCTTCAACTATATACTGCCACTGGCTTAGCACTTAGTGATGCAGTAATGCTAAATTTGGAAGGTGTATCATCTACAAATCTTGTCGTTGCCAATGTAAGGGCTTATAATAATCAGTTAGAAGTTAAGTATTGTAATTTAGGAAACACTTCTACGGCTGCTCAGACAGTCAATATGAAAGTGGCAATCATTAGATAAACTTCATTTTAATCGGTATAAACAATTAAAAACTATGAAAAAACTTATCACTTTTGCACTATTTATCTCGACTTGTTCATTTGGGCAGTCAGTTACAATCACACCCTCAAGTCAAAGTACCAATGAAATAATCAAACTACATAAGGATGGTACTGGCTTAAATCACCGTAGCCTTGATAATTTAATAGGCATTGGCACGTACGTTAATAGTGCGAATGCTTGGATACAAACCCATACAAACCATCCGTTACGATTTACAACAAATGGAGGAAGTACCCAATTGATATTGGCAACAAATGGCAATTTTGGCATCGGCAATATTACTCCCACACAAAAACTGCACGTAGACGGCAACGTCAATGTTACAGGAACGACTGCCGCTGATGGTCTTGTTACGGGAAGCAGCTTTACAATAGGTGGAGGAAATACAATCAGCAAATTTTTGAAGGTTTACCTACCGGGAGCCACTATTGTTGGTTTGCCAGGGAGTGGATGTGGGGAAATTACTTACAATGTAATGGGAGTGAGCTCGGACGATACTGTGAATCTGAATATAGAAAGTGCTTTTGGTTCGTTGCATGTGGCTGCTGTGATTCCGGGTGAAGATGTAATAAAAGTAAAATATTGCAATATCTCAACGGCATCAATCAATGTTTCAACAGCAAATTTGAGATTTACTATTATCAAATAATCAAATTTTTTCATCACTCAAACCGACCCAAAACCTAACGTATATATTCAAGCGTTTGGTTTAGTCGGTTTATTTTTTTCAAAAAAATGAACCTTAAAATCATTTTCTCAATAATTTTTGCTTTGGCAGGTACGCTCTTTCTTACCATCGCTTATCGGGAAGGAAAAAGTAAGTACAAAATCGTGCAGGAAGGCATCGAAACTGATGGTTTTATAGTAGAAATCTATCAAAAACCACGAAAAACTGGCGAAACTGCTTCAACAGCACAAGCTCCTGTGGTGCAGTTTGTTACGCAAGAAAACAAGGTTATCAAATACTATTCTACAACCTTTCTTACACCTTGCCCATACCAAATTGGGCAACAAATAAAAATAAAATATCTGCCCCAAAACCCCCAAGAAGCCATTTTAGACTGGAAAGATGGCTGGATTCTTTCACTCGCATTTGGCATTTTTGGTGGCGTGATTTGTTTGATTACTTACCCTTTTTTACTCACTCGATTGTTCAGATTTTTGCTTGGGCTTTTTTATCAATAAGCCCATTTTCACTTAAAAGTCAAATTCCAACCATTCATTTGATTTTTACTACACTTCAGTCAGAAATTTTTTATTCTTTGCTCATAAACCTACAATTTTGACCCATCATTCAAACAAAAACAAAATTAGAAACCATGAAAAAATTATTCGTTTTATTCCTCATTCAACATTTATCAATCAGCATTTTCGCCCAATCTATTAGCCTTGACCCAAACTCTTTGCAGTTGCCACGTTTGGCAGTAAGCCCCACATGTGCAGTAGCCGACAAAGGCAAAATGATTTATAACACCAGCCAAGAAAAAGTTTTGTATTGCAATGGCACAACTTGGATTGACCCTGCAACAGGTGGTGTATCAAGTGATTGGCTAACTTCTGGAAGCAATACTTATCTATCAAATTTGGCTGGAAAAGTAGGTATTGGCACTTCATCGCCTACTGTCCCTCTCCATATTTTGCATGGTGGAGGTGTTGGAATTCGAGTAAAAAGTTCAAGCTCTTATTCGGGTATAGACATGGATGGAGCCAACGGGGAAAACCAATTAAGTTTTTTTAAAAGTGGGGTTTTTAAATGGTATTTGGGTACAAATGCCACAAATAATTTTGATATAGGTCAGGTTGGGGGTATTTCACGTTTATTTATCGATTCATTCACTGGATTTATTGGAATGGGAACAACTACACCAACTGCCCCTTTGAATATTATTCATAGTGGGGGGGATCAAGGTATTTTATTAAAATCAAATTCGAACTGGAGTGCTATAGATTTAGATGTACCAACTAATAAAGATGCTGCGTTGCGGTTTTATGTTAATGGAGTTGGGCAGTGGAATGTGAGAAATGTAGAGGTTACAAACGACTTTGAAATTAATGAATTAGGTATCGGTGCAAGACTTACAATCGCAAATTCAACAGGTAGAGTTGGCATTGGTACAACAACCCCGACAACGGCACTTCAAGTAGTCGGAACTATCACAGGAACAGCCAAAGCCTTTACGATTGACCACCCATTAGACCCTGAAAATAAAATATTAAGGCATTTTTCTATTGAAAGCCCAGAAATGCAAAATTTTTATAACGGAAATGCCACAACTGATGCAAATGGCAAAGCTATCATCGTTCTTCCTAATTATTTTGAAGCATTGAATACCTCACCTCGCTATCAACTGACAACTATTGGTTCGCCTTCACAGGCTTATATCAGCAAAAAAATTGAGAAAAATCAATTTGAAATCACAACAACCCAACCAAATATTGAGGTCAGTTGGGAAGTAAAAGGTGTCAGAAACGATGCGTGGGCAAAAAATGAAAATACATTGAAAACCGAAGAAATGAAGCCTACTGAGTTGAAAGGAAAATACTTCAACCCAAAAGCATTTAACAAACCCGAAAGTATGGGTATGAATATTAATTCTAAATCTGGTAGCGGAAAAAGCAGCGTTGAATAATAAGACCAGTCGAGAAAAATTTACCTTGGTTATTCGGATTCTAATTGACTCATTTTTTAAAGAAGTAAACCATTCTTTGTAAAATATTTATCATAAAAACATCATCATAAACCCGCCAAAATTGAATAAAACATTCAGTTTTAGCGGGTTTTTAGCTTTAATTTCTTAAAAAGGCTATTATATCCTTGTGTTGATGAAAAAAAAATTTACAAGTTTTTAACAAATAAATTTTTAATAAAAACGCTATTTTCCACTCATTTGCAAATTCCTACCATTCATTGGATTTTTACTACACTCCAGTCAGAAATTTTTTATTTATTCTTTTGAAACCTACAATTTTGACCCATCATTTAAACAAAAAATAATTATCGAAGCCTTAAACAAATATCAAACCATGAAAAAATTATTCTTTTTATTCATCATTCAACATTTATCATTCAACATTTTTTCACAATCGGGCACGATGCTTCCCGATGGTTTTATTATGCCAAACTTAGCTACCGCACCAGCATGTACGATGACTGACCAAGGCAAAATGTATTATAATACCTCCACGGCTTTGATGATGGTTTGCGATGGCACAAATTGGAAAACCTCAGTTTCGCAATGGGGAAATAACCAAGCCCTGCCCAATACCATCAATTATGGGCAAGGTAATGTTGGCATCAACACCATAACACCTCAATATCGATTAGATGTCAATGGTACGGCAAGAGTTAGCGGCAATTTTTTCGCAAATAATATATACTTTAAACAGGGTAAAAACACACATTTTATTTGAGTAAAAAAGTGAGCAACTTTGATGCGACAAAACAATCAAAAAAATGCTCACTTTACAAATCAACAAAGCTGAAATTGCAGCACTAAGGTACGAAATGTAT
>JANNDY010000075.1:0-70205 GCA_031378345.1 Emticicia sp.
TCAATACTTTATCACAAATTTGATAGATGAAAGTATCCGTTCCGCTTGTTCCTGCATTTGGTGTGTATTTTATCGTTCCGTCAGGATTGACTGTTACAGTTGCGGTGTTTTTCACTTCACCTGCATTGATGTCTGCTTGCGTAACTGTATAAGTTGCCGTTGCTGTACCTGTTGCCGCTGGTGCTAAACTGCTTGGACTAACTGCCAAAGCTGTTAAATTTAATTTCGCATCGGCTATGGTCAAGGCTGTTAAAGCTACGTTGCCTGTATTTGTTACCGTGAATGTATAAGTAATCACATCGCCTACTGCTCCTGTTCCTGCCATTGATGCCGTTTTCACTATCTTCACTTTTGGCGTTGGTGCAATATTGACCGTTACCTTCGCTGTATCGCAAACAGTTGTCAATACTTTATCACAAATTTGATAGATGAAAGTATCCGTTCCGCTTGTTCCTGCATTTGGTGTGTATTTTATCGTTCCGTCAGGATTGACCGTTACAGTTCCTTTTGTAGGGGCAGTTGTTACCGTTGGTGGTGAAATTTTAGACAAATCTACCACTGGTGTTCCATCGGCATTTTTATCATTGCTCAATACTGGAATATCTGTCGAAACACCTGCTGCTATTGGTACAATTCCATCTGGATTTGCAACGATGATTGGAATTATTTTTATAATAACTTTTGCTGTATCACAAATTGTTGGATTCAAAACATCACAAATTGTATAAATAAGTGTGTCTGAACCCGATGTTCCTGCATTTGGCGTATAATCAATAGTTCCATCTGAGTTTACCACAACTGTTCCTTTTGCAGGCTGATTTGTAATAATTGGGGCTGTAACTTTGCTTAAACTCGCAGTTGTTCCATCAGGATTTTTATCATTTGCTAAAATGAAAAGCTTTTTAGGAACTCCCACTAATGCCGAAGCTGTATCTGGTAATGCTTCTATCGGCAAAGGGAAAACAGTTATGAATAATTTGGCAATACTACAAAGATTGACTCTTGGCGTACATCCTGGCGATACTGCAAGTGTATCGCAAATTTGATATTCGAGGGTATCTTTTCCTACAAATCCAGGATTTGGGATATATTGAATCAAGCCATTTGGCGTGAGTGATACCGTACCATTGCTTGGTTTTTTGACCGAGACTGGCAATTTTATATTTAACTTTTCTCCATCAGGTTCACTATCATTGTCTCTTACGTTCCAGTAAAGTGGTTGCCCTGAAATTGTATCAGTTGTATCATTGACAGCTATCGGTGCATTATTTATTGGCGGGGCTCCAATGTTCACCACTACTGTGTCAGTAGTTTGTTTGGGAGTAATTCCATCGTCTTGGACAGTGTAGGTAAATCTGATTTGCCCTGTGGCTGTTGCACTTGGCGAAAATGTTACATTAGTACTCGAATACGATATTGTTCCTGCCGTCGAGGGAGTTAAGTTTTGAACACTTATTACCATCAAATTATTTCCTTCGGGGTCGCCATTGTTCGCTAAAACATCAATCAAAATCGGTTTACAAGCGGCTGTTGTAACAGTATCATTTTCCGTAATTGGAGCACTATTTAAAACTGTAATCGTAACTTTTGCTGTATCACATATTGGCGTGAAATTATTATTACAAATGATATATTTAAACTCATCTATGCCTGTAAATCCATTATTTGGGGTGTAAACAATGCTATCGCCTTGAATCACGATTGTACCATTTGCTGGTGGACAAAGCGGAACTTCGGTTAAGGTTGTTGGACCTCCTAATGGGTCAATATCGTTTGCTGTTACACCAATTGATATTGGCATTCCCGCTGGTGTGGTTCCCGCATCATTGTTGGCTATAATCGGAACATTAACAATACAAATAACTGCAAAAGAAGTATCACAAAGTGAAGGAGTACCTAAATCACAGATTTTATAGTAAACTGTATCTGTTTTTACACTTCCAGTATTTGGTGTATAAAGTAATTTTCCTCCTGATACTGAGGCAGTTCCACCTTTCGGAAAACCATTTAAACCGCTTAATACAGTTAGTGTGGTTGCCGAAAGATTATTATCAGGGTCTTTGTCGTTGGCTACTACATCAATTAAGATTGGTGCATTATATTTTGTACAAGTATCATCTACATAAGCTAATGGGGGATAATTTGGAATGATGGTACAAGCCGATGTTGTGCAATCAATTAATTGATATTTAATTACCAACTGTGGTCTATTGGAAGTCTCTTCCGTGCTGACAAATTCAATAGCACTCGCACTGCCACCCTCAGTTGCTGCTTTTAGTAAAAACCCTTGGTTGGGCAATCCGCCATCAATCCATTGTTTTACTAAGCTACTTACATTAAAATCAACATAAACATTTTTTACTGCTACAATAGGTTTTGAAACGACCAAATGTGTAGAATCATAATCGCCACCAGTGCCAGATAACCATTTATTGCCCGAAGTTACTTCATTCCAACTTGGATCGCCTGTTCCGTTATCAAATAAACCTTCCGTCCACGGCGTAGTTGCCCGATAAACATTAATGGTTTCAGGTTTATCAGTTAGTTGATACAACCTCAATGTTGCAGATGTAATTATTGCATCGGCAGGAATAGAACCAGTACCAAGGTTAAATTTGATAAGTGTTCTATTTAAACTTCCTGGTTTTGTATATACCAATAGTTTTTTATTAATACCATTATTTTTATCGGGGTTATTTTGGTCAAGCCAAGTATCTTCCCCGACAGTGATTGTGGCTGTTTGAGGCGTAAAAGTAGTGGGTTTATAAGTCCCTACTGCACAGCCATCATCTGGAATTGTAATGAAAATTGTTGCTTCTGAGCAAAAACCTGCGGTATTGCATACTTGGTATTTTATTTGGTCAGAACCATTGAAATCTTTACTTGGAATGTATGTTATTTTACCAGAAATATCAACCGTTGCCAAACCGTTTGTAGGTGCAGATGTGATTTTGACCGAAAGCGGTAAATTTTGTGGGTCATAATCATTGGTTCGTGGGTCGAAAGCATAGGCATTATCTTCACAAATTTTGACTGTGTCGTTTTTGGCAACGGGACTAACTGGAAGACATTTCACCGAAGTAAAAAGTATGCCATCAACTGCTCCGTCTTGTGTTCCAGAGGCTGCTGCTATTTTCAAATAACGGATGCCACTTGCCTGTGTAACAATGTATTTACAGGCGGTAAATTGTGGTGCATACGAGGTAATTGCGTGACTTACCACCCCTGAAAATGTAACGCCGTCTAACGAACTTGATACAGGAAAAGTTACCCCTGTGGTGGTTGTAGTAGCAGATTTTGAGGCTAAATAAACTAAAATCGTTGTTCCTTTTGGCACAACTTCACCCAAATCTAAGGTTAATACATCAGTGCTTGCTTTTGATAATTCAGCTCCACTATTATTAGGCAAACCTAAGGCATTAGTAGGTGAACTGACACCAGTTTGTGAGAAAACACTCGCAGCATATTTGGTAGATTTAATCGTTTTTTCAGAAGCCGAGCATTTGGGAATACAACCTCGCATCGGATATGAAATTCCATCAACGTAGCTATCGTATAGGTTGGTACTTGCTACTGAAATTTTGATGAATCGGACACTATCTTGAAGAACAGTGTAATTATAAGTCCCAAAAGAACTTGCTTTTATTATATTTTTTATCGTAACAGGGTCAGCAAGTGTCCCTGATGTTGCTCCCGAAGTAACAACAAATGTAGTACCCTTCGAGTCACCTGATGCAAGTTTCAGGACAATTTTATCATCTTTATAAACAGCATACCCTAAATCAATCGTAATGGTGCTATTGGTGGCTTTTGCTAATTTAGTACCTTTACTATTAAAACTACCGAGTGCATTTAGTGGGTCTGAAATTGTACCTGTTTGAGCAAATACAGCCACTCCGTAGCCCGTTCCGATTACAGCCAATTCTTTTCCTGGACCGCACGGACTTGGTGCTTCACCAACATTGATAACCACATAAGCAGTCGAACAAAGTGGACCTGGGTCGCAGATTTCGTATTTGATTGAATCAAGACCGATAAAGCCCGGATTTGGCTTATACAAAACTTGATTGCCAACCAAAGCAAATTGACCATTGGCAGTGGTTAAACTTCCGAAAAGTTTTGTAACAGTTAATGGGTCTAAATTAGGGTCAGTATCATTTGATAGTGGGCTAACCGTAACTACTGTACCCGGTGCAGTTGTTTTGAAATCTCTAACAGCCACAGGCGGAGCAGGCAATGATTGGATAGTAGGAACTGAAACTTCTGAAACCTTTCGTCCACAAGCATCTATGATTTGGCAAGTAATGGCACAAGGAAAAGAACTTGATGGTGCAGCAGGAGCTGTAAAGTTTGTAACAGTTGCTGTTGCTGCATCTGCTGGCGTATTAAAAGTGCCAGTGGCATTAGTAAATGTTCCGCCGCAACCCGATGTCCACTTATAAGTATAAGGACCCGAAGGTACTAATGCAACTAAACTCGCATTCATAGCCGAAACGGTTGCACCGCCGGGTACCGAAGTTGGTATATTATTAGCAGTTACTTTGAAGGCTTTATCCTGCCCAGCCCACAACACGAAATTTAAGAATGCACGTTGGGCAGCAATATTATCGGGTGCAGAACCAGAAGCATTATGTCCGCCTTCATACATTACCTGCCCTCTATTTGGGTCGCCAAAGCCTCGACCGTAAGCCATCTTTGCCGCTTTTCCTGGAGATGAAGTAGGAACATCCGCTTGCGAATCATCCCAAACCGAAACTTTGGTAGAGGCTCTCCATGAACCACCAATTACAGGCATATATATTTGTTCAGAACCGTTTGACTGTGCGGCATCTGTCTGTCCCATAAATTGCATTACGGGGTCAATAGCAAAATCTTTTTTATAAGGTGGTGGTATGCTACCGTCATCATGCACTCCCCAAAGTTTGAGGGCATTACCTGGAGAAGTTGACCAAGGTCCACCGCCCGTAGGGGCTGCATTTGTATTTGATAAGAAGTTTAATTGCTTAGTTCTATCTGCTGGATTAAAAGAGTTTTCCAATGCACTTACTGCATGGCAAGCTGCCCAGATTGAACCCTTACAAGTTAAGTTCCATGTATAAAGATTGCTATGTGTTGCCCAAGTGGGGTCAGCGTGAGGCATTGCAAAAACATCATCGCAGCAAGTCAATAACTGGGGGTCTTTAAAATAATAAAAAGCAGCAGGGATTCCTGCGGCTGTAATAAACCCTTGAGCTATGCCCCCACTCTTTGAATCTAAGGTTATTCGAGGAGCCATTTTGAGCGTAGTATTGATAGGGGCTGTAAATGCACTGGTTGTAGGTGCAGATACCTGAACGCCCTGAGCAGTCCAAATATTGATGATGTTTGTGGTAGCCGCTGAAATAGGGGCAGGAATTATAAAAGTTCCTCCCTTATAGGAAGTTCCGTTATAAGTAAAATCAACTCCATCAAAGGTTTTGGATTGGCTAATTGACCATTTTATCGGTACGCCAGCATCTAACAAGGCATAGACCAAACCATAAGGTTTTAGTCCGTTGGCTGCTGTCTGTGGCGTAACACCCATATTTATAATTCTCGAACCAATAGGTATGGGTTCGTCTCCAGCAAGTGCTTGGAAAAATACTACTAAAAATAGTAGTAAAGCGTATAAATATTTAGAAAAGCGGAGATGAAAAATTGTTTTCATTTTATATTGGAAAGTGTTGTTAATAATTTGAACCCTCAAGAGGATTTATTTAACACCAAATTGCAACCAACTAATATGCCAACATGAATTAAATAGTTTCAAATCTTATTGAAAGGTATTATACATAAAAAATAGAGATGAAAGATTAAAAAAAACACTTTTAACATATTTAATGCCAAAAGTGTATTGTTACTCTAAAGTTATTCTGAAAATCTCAAGCGTAATGCATAATACAAGAAATAATTGTAAGTGATGAAGCACAAATGAATGTAGAATGAAGAAGATTTTTAGCAGAAAATCACTTTGTCCAAAGGCTATGCCAAAGAAGGTTTTTATGTTTTTTGGTACGCAAAATTGTTAATAAACTTATTGAAAGGGGGGGTGGGAAGTAGAATATTTGTATTGAATAAATTGTTATCTTTGTAGTTAAATTCTAAATTTTTAAAAAATAGGATATGGAAAAGCATACAAATAGTTCACCCAAAAGAGTTAATCACTATCGAATTTATGAAGTAATTGATACTTTTAAAATTGAAAAAAACAGAAACTGTGAAATCTTAAAAGATTGGGTAAAAATAGAAAATGCATCATTTACCCCTTTTGAATTTCAAATTATTGATGAAGTAAGACAACAACTTGAAATAAAGTGGGACGAATGGAATGAAGAAGAATTAAAAATGAACTTTATTAGTTTTGTTTTTTTTATTGCAAAACTTGAAGTTCCGTACAAGATATCAACTTTTTATGAAAGAAAATTTTCAGGAAAAGTAAATGATATTACAATTTCACTTATTGTTGATTGTATGCTTGCCTCTCCAAAAAATTCTGGACAACCTAAATCTCCTTATTTTTTTATGCAGGAATTTAAGCAGTCACTTGGAGATGGGCATGACCCAGAGGGGCAAATGCTTGCTGCTATGATACTTGCCCAAGAATTGAACAAAGATGGAAAACCAATTTATGGCTGTTGGATTCAAGGTAGAATTTGGTATTTTACAATACTCAATGGAACTGATTATTGTGTAAGCAAAGTTTATGACTCTGCCGATGCCGAAGATTTGCTCCAAATAGTATTCATTCTCCGCAAACTAAAAGACTTGATTTTGAATAGATGAAAATTGTTTGAATAAATCAAAATAGAAACATTAGCACATGAAAAAGTTAAATCATTATTCAATTGAAGAAGTTTTAGAAGCCTTTGATATTCAACCGATTTAAATTGTACAATATTAGATGTTTGGGTGAACGCCAAGCCAACTGAATTATCAGTTGTGGACAAATCTTTATTAAAGGATTTACCTTCGGAACTTTAACATAATGTTCGTAATTGGAATGAAGATGAGCTTAAAATGAACCGGGTCGGCGGTCCAATTTATTAGCTTAGTTTTTCGAATGGCGAACTTGAATGTTGAAAAAAATGAAGATTTTTTATGAAAGACCATTAATTGGAATTGTTCAAGAAATAAAAATTTCTGTTATAACAGATTGTATGGTAGCATCGTCTAAAAATTCTGGGTGACCTGATGCTCCAAATTTTTTCTTCAAGCGGGCGGCGTTCCGCAATTTAAGCGTTCAAAGTCAGATAATAATGACCCAGAAGGTCAAATGCAAGCAGCAATGATACTTTCACTAGAACTTAACAATGATGGAAAGCCTCTTTATGGTTGTTGGTTACAAAGCAGAATTGGGTATTTTACAGTGCTTAATGGAAAAGAATATTGCTTAAACAAACTTTTTGATGCCTCCGATGCCGAAGATTTACTCCAAATTGTTTTCATTCTACGCAAACTAAAAGATCTGATTTTGAATAGGTGATAATATATACTATTTACTCCTTTTCTTGTCCAAAGTCATTAAAAATGCTGGCAAAAGTATCAATTTTGCAACTATTCCCATAAGCTATGAATATCAAACCAATTTTCAGTCCAAAGAGAGATTGTTACATTTGGGCAGCCACATATTAATGTAAGTGAGTCGCCATAACACAAAGTATCAAACGTTTTTTGAGTATCAGTTAATTTAAAGTATTCCAATAATACTTCTGGTAGTATGAATTGTAATAGGTTCGTTACCAAGTCATTTTTTTCTGCAAAATAAATATTTTTTTAATTTTCCCCCAACTTTAACGATTGACCCATAATCTCTCATTGACATATAAGAAAAAACCCCGCCTAATGGGCGGGGGATTTCTCAACTTTATAGCCATGAAAACTAATACTTTGCAAAGCGAATCTAATTCGCTGGATGTCTATCTAAACTAATGATAGCTTCAAATCATTTAATCTTTTTCTCACTGAGGTATCAACTTGCGTATCACCTACACTCAACACATAACCGCCGATTAAACTTTCATTTATTTTTTCTTCTAATACAACTTCTTTACCTGTTGCATCGGTTACCAATTTTGTAAACGCTATTCGTTGCGTATCTGTCAAAGTTGAAACTGTTGTAATTGTTACTTTCTGAATACCTCGTTGCTGATTATATAGTTTGTCAAACTCTTCAGCAATTAAATAAATCAAATTTTCTCTATTCTTCTTAGTTAAGACGTTGAAAATTGAAAAAGTCACAGGATGAACGTTTTTTTCAAAAGTTTTTTTCAAGATAGCCAATTTTGTATGGTGTCGAACAATCGGATTGCCCAAAACTACTAAAAATTGACGGTTTTCATCACAAACTTGTTTGAACAAAACCATGTCGTTATTTACTTCACTAACGACTTTTTTTTCTGTTGCAAAATCAAACAATGATTTTGCGTATCTATAAGCAACTATTGAATCTGCCATTGTGTTTTGAACGAATTCTTAGTTGCTTTGTAGTACTATAACACAAATTTACAACTAAGTGTTTAAAAAAAACAAACTTTGTTTAATATATTTTGCAAAAGATTGCACCGACTTCGCAAAAAGTTGATGAACCTTAGTTTTAGAGAACGTAATTAATTCAACTTTGCTTCTGCAATTAAATTTGAGACCAATGATTCTTGTGCTTTTTTATCTGCCAATTCTCTGCGAATAACTTTCTCAGCAATTTCAATTGAGAAACTTGCCATGTCTTTTTTCATTTGAGCAACCATCGCAACTTTTTCTTGTTGCAGAGATTCACGAGCATCAGCCATGATTTTGTTTCCTTCACCAACTGCTTTTTCTTTCGCATCGGATATCATTTTATCAACAACAGCTTTGGCATCACGAATCATTTTATCACGCTCTGCACGAGCTTCTGCAATAATTTTATCGTTGTCAGATTTTAGCTTTGCCATTTCGGCACGAGTTTCTTCTGCCATTTGAAGTGCAGAATCAATTGAATCTTCACGCTCTTTTAAGCTACTTACAATAGGTTTCCAAGCAAATTTGCTTAGTAAAAAGAATAAAACTCCGAAAATGATAGTCATCCAAACTATCAGACCAATCGCTGGTGTTATTAAATCCATTTTTATATAAAAATTATTTGGTATTATATTTTTTAATAAACCTCACAAACTTATTAAGCTCGTGAGGTTTTTAATTTTAAATAGTACGCCTAATGCGAAACTAAGAAAAATTTGTTGATTTGATTGCGAATTATGCCGTAGCAATAATTACACAAAGTACCACTGCAAAAAGGGCAACTGCTTCAACAAGGGCTGCAATGATAAGCATCATTGTTTGGATTTTGCCAGCAGCTTCTGGTTGACGAGCAACGCCTTCCATTGCACTACCACCAATACGACCAATACCGATACCTGCACCAACTGCAGCAAGACCTGCACCAATACCTGCACCCATTACTGCGAGTCCGTGACCGCTATCAGCGGCAGCTTGTAAAAGAATTTGTAATAAAGACATGATTTAAACAATTTATATAAAGTAAAACAAAAAAATGCAAAATTAGGTAAAAAGGGGGTAAGAATTAGGTGTTGGAATTTTCAATCTAAATTCAGCATTCACCTTTAACCATTCACCATTTTTTATCAATGCCCGTGGTCAGCTTCGTGAGTGTCCTCAATAGAGCTGCCAATATACATTGATGAAAGTAAAGTAAAGATAAAAGCTTGTAAGAAAGCTACTAATAGTTCGATAACATTCATAAATGTAGCAAAAACTGTAACTCCTAAGCCAACAGTTACACTTTTGAAAAGGAAAATCAAACCAACCAAACTCAAAATAATTACGTGTCCTGCTGTAATGTTAGCAAAAAGTCGAATCATTAATGACATTGGTTTCATGAAAACTCCTACGATTTCGACAGGTAACATGATCGGAAACAATGCCAGCGGAACTCCTGGAGGTCTTACGATGTGCGACCAATAGTTTTTGTTTGCTCCAAAATTTGTAATCAAGAACGTAATTACTGCCAAAACTAATGTAACAGCGATATTTCCTGTAACGTTTGCTCCACCGGGCAATAATCCTAATAGATTATTGAACAAAATAAAGAAAAACAAAGTAAGCATATAAGGCAAATACTTTTCGTAGTTTTTCCCAATACTTGGTTTCACTACTTCATCTCTGATGAAAACAATTATTGGCTCAAAGAAAGACTGAATGCCTTTTGGTGCTTTTCCTTTGTTAGTAGTATAACCTTTAGACACAGCACTAAAAACCAAGACTAATAATACTGCACTTAGCATCATCGAAGCAACATTTTTGGTGATTGAAAAATCCCAAACTTTTACTTCTTCGTCTAAGCCTCCTTGTGGATTTAAGCGATGTATATGCTCGTGTAAGTTGATGTATCCATTATATACATTGCCATTTTCGTAGAAATTTTTTGAAGAGAAAACTTCAACGCCATGTTGTTTTGTATAAAGTATTACTGGTAGTGGAATCGAAAATCCGTGAGCAAATTCCCATTCGTGAGAATCTTTGATGTGATGAAAAATCATCTCACTGATATTGAATTTTTCTTTAGTTTCTCCTTCGTGTTTTTCTTCTTGTGCAAAAGAAAAATTGAACGAAAAAACCGAAAATGCGAGAACTAAAATGAGTTTACTTGTAATTGAACGCAACATATTTGTATAATTATTCTGTCAATGAAAATCACTTTTCTGAATTATGCCGCAATTTACGACTTAAATTCCAAATCTCAAAAGATGTATAAAATAAATATAGTACAAAAAAGTTTAAAATGAATAATCGTTGCTGTAGCAGCCCTAAATATATTTCAATAAAAATGAATGCAACGCTCAAAATTAAGCGTAGAACAACAGTAGATATGTAAAAAGGAATGAACTTTTCACGATTATCACGAAAACCTATCTCAATGAGGCGATGAAATAAAGAAGAAAATGCTACAAAAAAACCTAAAATTAACCACTTTTTGGGGTGTAACAAATAGTCAAGTCCAAGATATTTGGCTGAGAAAAATACAATTATTAATATTCCAGAAAATATAAGTGTTCTAATCATTCTTTTGGCAATTGCTTGATTACGATGTATAATGATATTCCGATGGCTGAAAGTGAAAAAATGATTGTAAAAATTGGAATTTTGCCTTCCATTTTGCCGTCAATAAAATGTCCGATATATGCTCCTGCACCAATTGTTGCTGCCATTTGAAATCCAATTTGAGAAAACTTGGCAAAGTTACTGGTGCTATTTTTGTTTTTCTCTTCACTCATATTTTCTTATAATTTTTATATTCTCCAATTCTCCAACCTGTTAATTGTTCAATTTTCATTAAAAATAGTTTTTTCAAGGAGTATTTTTTTTGTTTTATATCAAAATCAAATGCCCAATTCATGCGTTCAATGCGAGGCTGAATTACTTTTGGGTGTGTTCCTTCAAAAAGTGTCAAAGAATCTATTCCCGAATAATCGAAGTCAAGATTAGGTGCTTGCATTTTGTCAAGTTCTAGGTCGGTATGCCAAAAATAACTTACTCCTCGAACTTTTTCTGCCATTTTCTTCGGAGTTTTTACCCAACCATAATGATAAATGTAGGCATCAATGGCTCGTACTTTTAGTTTAGTATTATCTTTATTGCGAAAGCCTTGTGCATCTTTATAAGAAACTACTTTTTGGGTATTCCTGATAATTCTGATTTCATTTCTATACCAACTTCGAGAATCGCCTACATATTTATAAGAGCCATAAAAATGCAAATATTTGAACAATAAGCCTTCAACCGAAGGTTCATTTTCAAAAGTTTTCATGGCATTCTTGATATTTTCATGGTATTTTTCATGCACTATTTCATCACTTTGAATATAAAACGCCCAAGTTGTGTCGGTACTTATGGCTATAAGTGCTTTATCTGTTTCAAGTGCTAAAACTTTCCCATCTTTTCTGAGAGAATCGTCCCAAATTGTTTCTACGATACGAATTTTGCTTGAATTTATGGATTTTATCAACTCTAAAGTTCCATCTTCCGAATTGCCGACAGCAACCACAAATTCATCACAAATCGGAAGAATTGAGGTAATTGCCTCAACAACAGGATAGTCATATTTGAGTGCATTCCGAACTATTGTAAAACCTGTTACTTTCATTAATCAATGAGTGAATGAGTGAATGTTAGAAAGAGTGAATGAAAAAAGTTAAATGAAATAAATTCTATCATTCAAAACTCTATCATTCTATCACTGAGTTTACTCGTAAACTTCAGAAATTCTTCTATTTTGTAAGATATTTTGATTAAAAACTACCTTTTTGAATATTTTTTCTTGATTTTCCTCTTCCATTCTAAATTTATTGACACCAACCATTATTTTGCCATCTTGCAAATATTTTACATTCGCTTGATATGATTTTTCAATTTCTGCTTGAATAAAACCTTGGTCAAAAGCGTTGATTATTCCGCCTAAATCTTCTACTTTCAAAAATAAGTTCCATGCTGATATGGCTAATTTATATGTTAAACTTTCAATATAATAAGAACCAGCCGAAGGGTCATTTGTTTTGTCGAGATGAGCCTCTTCTTTCATTATAATAGATACATTTCTTGCGATTCGTTCGCCAAGGTCAGAACTTTGCTCAGTTTCTAATACATTATTACAAGGCAAAACTGTGAGCGAATCGCAGCCGCCCATTATTGCCGACATTGCTTCGGTTGTTGCCCGCAACATATTGGTATATGGACTAAGTTTTGCATCATAAAAACTGGAAGTTTGGCAGTGAATTGGGCATGGAGTTTGGGGCAAAGGATAATTATAACTTTCAAGTATTTTAGTCCATATATAGCGTAAAGCTCTTAGTTTTGCTATTTCGATGAAATAATTTGTACCAATTGAAATAGAAAATTCGAGTTTTGAAATTATCTGTTCGAAAGACAAATCAAGATTGGTGAGATTGTCTAAATAATTAACAGCCGAAGCGAGGGTAAAAGCCAATTCTTGTACAGCATTTGCTCCTGCATTATGAAAAGTATGTGACTCGACAGTGATTGTTCGGAAAGTTGGATATTGAGTAGTTTTCTGTATAATATTTTTTGTACTTTGCCAAGTAGCTTTATCAATGATTTTTGATTCAATTGAAAAATATTTTGACAAAATATCTGTTGAAAAACCTCCCTTTGGTTGATAATGAATGAAATTTTGAAGATTTATCAGTAAAGCCTCATTGTGTTGAGATTTGAAATATAAAGGTGTTTCACTAAGTTTTATATTATTTAAGAGCCTAATGATGTCCTTTTCAGAAATATCTACTCCCCCAAAATCAATAATTACAGCATTAGCTCCTTTTTCTAAAGCACTTATAATCAGCGAGTTAGTCACTTTTGAACTTGTGTATTTTATCAATTGGCGATTTTGCCAACTGGTAGAAACTTTACTTTTCTGAGCTTCTTGAATTGCCGTTATTGGCAAATTTTGCAAATCTTCTTCGGCATAATATGGATTTATATCAAAACCTTCGAGCGAATGCCAAACAAGGGTTTCGTCAAAATTTTTTCCTTTCAAGTCTTTTGAAACTTGATTTAACCATGTTTCTTTCGAGATTTGTGGGAAATTTTCAAATAATTTTTGGCTCATAGCAAAATTGTATTTTTCAAAGATAAAAGTATCAATTAAATAGCAAATGTAAAATTAATATTTGTACTTTTATTAGACAAATAAAATTTGGAAAAATATAGTTTGACAATTACTTTGATAATACATTAAAAATCTCAAATTTCACTTCTCGTTTGGCTCAAAAATTTTGTTATCTTTGCAACCCTTTTGAATCTGACTATAATTGATGACTACCTTAGAAACTCCTATAACTCCAAAAATAACTGTGCAAAGCGAGGTGGACATCGTGTGGCAGAATTGCCTTAAAATGATTCGGGAAAGTATTTCTGAACAAAGTTACAAGACTTGGTTCGAGCCAATAATTCCTGCAAAATTAGAAGGAAAAAAACTGACTATTCAAGTGCCAAGCCAATTTTTCTATGAATGGCTTGAGGAGAACTATGTGCATTTGCTACGAAAATCATTGGATTATGCCATCGGTCGAGATGGAATGTTGGAGTATTCGATAATTATTGATAGCGGAAATCGGCAGAAAAATGAGCCTCAGATTGCGATAAATATGCCTCCAGTAAATAATCCGCAATATGCCAAACCCGATAATCATAATGCAGATGTGGTGAGAAATCCTTTCGTTATGAAAGATTTGGATTCCCTCACACTTGATTCTTACCTAAACCCAAATTATACTTTTGATAATTATATAGAAGGCGATTGTAACCGTTTGGCAAGAGCTGCGGGCTTTGCTGTTGCTTCAAAACCTGGTGTTACTTCGTTCAATCCTTTGATGATTTATGGGGGCGTTGGACTCGGAAAAACGCATTTGGTGCAGGCAATTGGCAATTATATGAAAAATAAGTCGAACAATAAATTTGTTTTATATGTTTCGTCCGAGAAATTTACCAGCCAATTTATCAATTCAATTAGAAATAATAATTTGCAAGATTTCATGAATTTTTACATGCAAATTGATGTATTAATTATTGATGATGTGCAGTTTTTGGCAGGAAAAGAAAAGACCCAAGAAACTTTTTTCCATATTTTCAATCATTTGCACCAGTCGGGAAAGCAAATCGTGATGACTTCTGACCGCCCACCAAGAGAATTGGAAGGTGTAGAAGACCGTTTACTTTCACGTTTCAAATGGGGCTTGACTGCAGATTTGCAAACCCCAGATTTTGAAACACGCATTGCCATTATTCAGAAAAAAGTACAAGCCGAAGGCATAACTATTGACTACGAAGTAATTGAATATTTGGCTCATAGTGTAGATACAAATGTGCGTGAATTGGAAGGTGTAATGATTTCACTTTTGGCACAAGCATCGCTCACTCGTCGAGAAATTGACTTGGATTTAGCAAAAATCACACTCCGACATTTGGTGAAAGATTCGGAGCGTGAAGTTACAGTTGATACAATAATTGATGCCATAACTGAGCATTATAAGGTCAGAATACCTGATTTGAAGGGAAAAAGTCGTTTGAGAGAAATTGTTTTGCCTCGTCAAGTAGCTATGTATTTGGCAAAAGAGCTCACTAATCTTTCATTGAAATCAATTGGTTATCATTTTGGAGGACGAGATCATAGCACTGTGATTCATGCCATTCAAACGGTCAATGATTTGATGGACAATGACAAAGAAATTAGTAGTGCAGTTGCTAAACTTTTGAAATTATTTCGGCGGTAATTACTCCACATAAAGCACCAAACCTTTCAGATAACTGCCTTCGGGGTGAAAAAGATTGACTGGGTGGTCGGCACCTTGTGTAAGCTGATGCAACACTCGGACTTGTCTGCCAACTTCGAGTGCCGCCGATACAATTGTGTTATAAAAAAGCTCTCGGTCAACTACTTGTGAGCATGAAAAAGTAAACAAAATTCCGCCTTTGGCAAGTCTTTTTATTCCTTCTATATTTAATCTTTTATAACCTTGTACTGCATTGTGGCGTTTGGCTATATTTTTTGCATACGCTGGCGGGTCGAGAATAATCAAATCATAGGTTTGCTCATTTTTCTTCAAAAAATTCACTACATCTTCGGCATAGGCTTCGTGCTTGAAGGATTCTTCAAAATTTAGAGTTACATTTTGGTTTACGAGTTCGATTGCTTTCTTCGATACATCAACCGAATGCACAAACTCTGCTCCTGCTTTTAAAGCATAAATCGAAAATCCGCCCGAATAACAGAACGCATTTAACACTTTTTTACCTTTAGCATATTGTCCTAATAATGCACGATTATCTCTTTGGTCCAGAAAAAAACCTGTTTTTTGTCCAGTTTCCCAATCAATTAGGAATTTATTGTCATTTTCTGAAACTTCGTGGGGAATCGAATGAGTGAGTGAGTGATTTAGTGATTGAGTGAATATATATGAATTTTCAATCGTTTTAGCAAAAACATCTGGTAAGGTTTCTTTGCTTTTATCATAAACAGCCAAAAGGTTTTCACCATAAATTTTCTTTAATCCAGCTAATATTTTTTCTTTTTCTTGCCACATTCCTATCGTATGTGCTTGAAAAACGATGATTCCCTTATAAAAATCAAGAATAAGTCCAGGAAAACCGTCGCCTTCTCCGTGAATGAGTCGGTAACAATTTGTTGAATCAGTTTCTTCCAAGAAAAGAAGTGTATTTCTGAGATTGAAAGCATTTTGAAGTTTTTCCAACCAAAATACTTCGTTAATTTCAGTTTGAATATGAGAAAATATCTTAACTGCGATACTTCCTTTATAATAATGTCCTGTGCCAAGATAAGTGAGTTTTTTATCAAAAACTTCTACTACATCTCCGTCGGTTGGATTTCCTTCAGTACGAGCAATTGCTCCCGAAAATATCCAAGGATGCAGCCTTTTTACTGCTATTTCTTTTCCTGCGTTTAATATTACTTTTGCGTACATAAATTGTTTTTTGCGACTCGCCAATATTTTTATGCTATAAATCTTTAAAAAACATAGCATTAATCTTGTTAATCATATCAATCTTTAAAATCTTAGTACAAAATAAGAAAAAAATGAGCCTTGATAAAATCATATCGCTGATTAAATATTATATTTACCATTCTCTTTTCAAAGTAGATTTAAAATTTGAACCCTTTAATGCTAAAAAACATGAAATTAAATCGTAGAAATTTCCTACGTCAGACAGGACTTATCGCAGCTACTCCATTGATAGTCAGCGAATTATGGTCTTGCACCCCTTCTTCAAAAACCGAAGAAAAAACAAGCGACTCAACAGCAACTTCATCAATAATATCAGAACCATCAGTAAAAGATTTTGGCATACAATTATGGACTGTCAAAGAAGATATGCTAAAAGACCCTAAAGGAACTTTGAAGGCTTTGGCAAGTTATGGATATAAACAAATCGAAAGCTTCCAAGGCGAAAAGGGGGTGTTTTGGGGCATGACTGCCAAAGAATTCAAAACTTACATGGACGAACTCGGCATGAATATCGTCAGCACGCATTGTAATCCTGACTATACCATGAAAAAAGAAACCGAAAAAGAATTCGGCCAATTGGTTAATGATGCGGCAAGTATTGGTATGAAATATTTGATAAATCCGTTTTTGGGTAGCCTTAAAACACAAGATGAATGGAAAAAAGCTGCGGAAGGATTGAATCGTCAAGGTGAAATTGCTAACAAAGCTGGTTTACGAGTTGCTTACCACAATCATAATTTTGAATTCAAAAAGTTTGCCGACGGCACTATGCCCGAAACGATATTGCTTGATGGAACTGACCCTAAATTGGTTGATTTTGAAATGGATATGTTTTGGGTAGTAAAAGCTGGCGAAAACCCAGAAGAATGGTTGAAAAAATACAGTAATCGTTTCAAATTGTGCCATATCAAAGATCTTTATAAAGATGAAAAGGTGGCAGAACTCAGAAAAAACAAGGCAGAAGTGATGGTTTTGGACGATGTAAGTGCATCGTGCGATTTGGGTACTGGAAAAATTGATTTTCCTAAAATATTGAGTACAGCCAAAGCAAATGGCGTTGAATATTTCATTGTCGAGCAGGAGCGTTTTGATAATACAACTCCGTTGAAAGCCGTTGAAGGTGATGCTGCTTATATGAAGAAATTGGTATTTGTTTAAAATCACCTCACCCTAAATCCCTCTCCAAAAGGAGAGGGACTTAAAAAAACTTAAAATCTCAATTAAAAAAGAGTTTTTGGTTTTGGAATATGGATAAAAATGAACTATATCTTGATGGCTTGCTTTTGGAAGCACTTCGCAAAAATGACGAAAAAGCATTGGGGTATTTGTTCAATAATTATTATAACAAACTCTACAGAATCGGACTGAAATGGTGCTTGGATAGCGACATCACCGAAGAAGCTATTCAGTTGATATTCAGCGATTTATGGAAATATCGCCGTACACTGAGCGATATTCAATCGTTTGAGGCTTATCTTATAAGTTTGCTCAAAAAACGTATCTTCAAAGAACTACAAAAAGTAAATAGCATCGAAAAAGTGAATTGGGAAGATGCCGAAACATATATTCTTTCTACGCAATCTTATGAAGAGATTCTGATAAAACAAGAATCTGATGTGCACCTCAAAAAACAGCTTCACCTCGCCCTTGAACAACTTTCGCCCCGCCAAAAAGAAATCATTGTTTTAAAATATTTTGAAGAACTCAGCTTCAAAGAAATTGCCGAAAAAACTGGTCTGCAAACTGATAGTATTTATAAAACGCTTCACGAAGGAATTAAGAAATTGAGGGGGATTTTATAGCTACGAAGGAAGGCTTCTCTTATAGCGAAGCCTTCCTATAAAAAAATATTCTCACAAATATTTCAAAAAATCAGGAAGATTTTCTGAATTCCCTCCTCTGTATTTATAGAAGACTTATTTTCTACGTACAACAAATATAATTTCCCATGAAAAGTAAGGTATTAATGTCTATTGATGAACTTTTAGTAAACGAATTTTTTTTGAATTATTATTTCAGATACGATGAAGCTGATATTTTGGAATGGGAAGATTGGGTAGCGTTTCACCCCGAACGAAAAGAATTAGTGCAACAGGCATTTTTGATGCTTGACAAACTTTCTTTAAAATGGAATCGTGAACAAATTGAAGCTAAATTCAATACATTTAATAGCAATATTAGCTTCGAAGAAGAAGAAACTCTTTCAATTCAAGTTAGCTATCATAATCCTATTTTTAGAAAATGGCTTGCTGCGGCATCACTGCTTTTATTGATGAGTGCTGGTTGGTGGTTTTTCAAACAAAATGATTCAAAATCGCTTATCTATAAAGAATTGGTTGCCAATGCCCAAGTAGAGTTGATTGAAAAAGAGAATATTTCGGACAAACCTTTATTAATTACATTGACTGATGGCTCTTCAATTTTGCTTCAAAAAGGTAGCCGTTTGAGTTATCCTGCAAATTTTAAAAGAGATAAAAGAGAAGTCTATTTAGATGGAGAAGCATTATTTGAAGTAGCAAAAGATGCCGAAAAACCCTTCTTTGTTTTTGCTAATGAATTGGTTACTAAGGTTTTAGGAACAAGTTTTACCATAAAGGCTTACAAAGGTCAAAAGGATATTCAAGTAATCGTTCGCACTGGAAAAGTATCTGTTTTTAAATTAAATGAAGTACAAAATAGTACAAATGTCAAAATTTTAGAAGGTGTTGTAATCATACCAAATCAACAAATAAACTTTGATAAAGAAAAAAGTAATTTTTCAAAATCATTGGTTGAGAAACCAGAGATGCTTTCGGAAATGCCACAATATAATTTTGAATTTAAAGATGTATCGGCAAGCAAGGTTTTTTCTACGATTCAAAAAGCATACGGTATTTCGATTGTCTATGACGAAGAATTATTGAAAGAATGCCCTGTAACTGCCTCATTATCAGACGAACCACTTTATGGAAAACTTGATTTGATTTGTAATGCCATCGAAGCCGAGTACCAACTCATTGATGGTCAGATAGTTATCAGTAGTAAAGGTTGTAAAAATTAAAGTCAACAATATAAAAACCAATTAATTATTTTATTACTAAAAATCATCTAAAACCTATGTTATTTACTACAAAATCAAAATTATTACTAACCAAAATCATGAAATTGAGCTTTCTGCAACTGTGCTTGGGGCTACTTTTTACTGGTTTGGGCTATGCCCACACGAGCAATGCCCAAGAGGTATTAGACCGTGAAGTTTCGCTACAATTAAAGGGGCAAAACCTAACAGATGCTTTAAACAAAATTGAAGAATCGGCTAATGTAAAGTTTATTTTTAGCTCAAAATTGATTAAAAGCGACCGTTTTGTTACATTAAATGCCCAACAAGAGAAACTTTCAAGCGTTCTTGAGTCTCTTTTGAAGCCTTTGAAAATTTCGTATAAAGTAAACGGCAACAAAATTATACTGACTCGCCAGACCGAAACGGCTTCTCTCAATAATGAAACTTTAGTCCCAAAAGTAATCGAAAACCCGATTACAGGAAAAGTTACCGCAAAAAGCGGTGAGGCTATTCCTGGAGCAAGTGTTATTATTAAAGGAACAAAAAAAGGGGTTACTACTGACGGTGATGGAAATTTCAGGATTAATGCAGAAAAAGGAGAAACTTTGACTATTTCGTTTATTGGTTACAAACAAACTGACATCAAAGTTGGTGAAAATAGTACCATCAATGTAGTTTTGGAAGAATCGACTTCTGCATTAGCTGAAGTTGCAGTTGTTGGCTCTCGTTCATCGACCGCTCGTACAAACACCGACTCGCCGGTGCCTGTTGATATTATTTCTCCGAAAGAATTAAAAGGTTTTTCGCAAGTAGATTTAGGGCAAATCCTTAATTATGTTGCTCCTTCTTTTAGTTCAAATCGCCAAACAGTTGCCGATGGAACTGACCATATTGACCCAGCTTCGTTGCGTGGTTTAGGACCTGACCAAGTTTTGGTTTTGGTCAATGGCAAGCGTCGTCATACAACTGCACTTTTGAATATTAATGGTACAGTTGGACGTGGCTCAGTAGGTACAGATATGAACGTAATTCCAGTTGCTGCCATCGAGCGTATTGAGGTTTTGCGTGATGGTGCTGCTGCTCAATATGGCTCTGATGCCATCGCAGGTGTAATTAACGTAGTTTTGAAGAAAAATTATGATGGTTTTGCTGCTTCATTGACATCAGGAACAAATGTTACCAACATGAAATGGAATACTCCAAATGTTAATGGAGGACAAGATGCACAAAGTTTGAAAATCACTGACGGACAAGTCTTACAATTTGATTTATCGAAAGGTTTTAAAGTAGGAAAAGGTGGTCATGTAGTAGTTTCTGGACAGTATAATGCTCACGGAACTACAAATAGAAGTGGTTATGACAATGCTCCAACAATCTACTTGGGTACCGCAGGTGGTTTTCCAGGAACGCCAGCGGGACAAGATGCAACTACTTTCCGTAAAAAAATCATTGCAGATGATGCTTCTTTTGCAGGTCAGAGAGGGTACAATCGTAGAAATATGGTCTTTGGTAACTCGTCAGCTCAAAACTTAGGTGTTTTTGTTAATGGTGGAATCCCTGTTGGAGCAAAATCTGAGTTTTATTTTTCGGGAGGATTGACACACCGTACTGGAACTGGCTTTGGTAATAACCGTGTGCCTGTGTCGAGGTCGCAACAACCTTTGAAATCTGATGGAACATTATTTTATGCCGATGGTTTTTTACCTGCCATTGAATCAACAATTGGAGACCAATCATTACAGTTTGGTTATAAAACCAAATTGGGTGCATGGAATGTGGACTTGGCAAATACTTTTGGTAGAAACACTTTTAATTTCACTGTAAGTAGCTCAGGAAATGCGACGGCTGCCAATGGCGATAACCAACAAACAAAATTTGATGCTGGTACATTGAAATTCGACCAAAACACAACTAACCTTGATTTTTCGAGATTATATGAAAAGGCTGGTGGCATTAGTGGTTTAAATATAGCTTTTGGTACAGAATTTCGTAGAGACCATTATCAAATTGAAGCAGGAGAATTGGCTTCGTACAGTGGAACAGTGAAAAGCGTGCCAACTGCACCACTTATTATAGGTGGACCAGCGGCAGGTAGTGCTGTTGCTGGACCTGGTGCTCAAGTATTTCCAGGTTTTCAGCCAAGTAATGAAGTCAATAAATCTCGTACAAACTTAGGGCTTTATGGTGATGTTGAAGGTGAAGTATTTAATCGTTTATTAATAGGCATTGCAGGACGCTATGAAAATTATAGCGATTTTGGCTCAAATTTTAGTGGAAAAATCTCTGCTCGCTTAAAATTAGTGGAAGGTTTATCTTTACGTGGTTCGGCAAGTACAGGTTTTAGAGCTCCATCATTGCACCAAAGATATTTCAGCAATATCAGTACACAGTTTGTAAGTGGCTTACCTTCAAACACTTTGACTGTCAATAATGATGACCCAATTGCAAGAAAAGTTATTGGTGTAGATGCCCTTCGTCCAGAAACTTCGGTGAGTTTTACTGGTGGTGTTACCGCCCGTATTGCAAAGACAACAACCCTTACTGTTGATGCTTATCAAATCGAAATCAAAGACCGTGTAGTTTATTCTGGTGCTTTTTCTCGTGGTCTTTTAGGCTTTGCCTCTACCGATTATATTGGTGTAAATAATGTCAATTTCTTTGCCAATGCCGCCAATACTCGCACACAAGGCATAGATGTTGTAATCAATAGCAAAAATAAAGTTGGTAAAGGTAGTTTGAACATTACGCTTGCTATGAACTTCAACAAAAACAAGGTAACAGGCATCAATAGCACACCTTTGATAGATAGTCCAGAGAAAAATGTTTCGACAACTAACCCTGGTACTTGGTTCAAAAACTTATTATTCGACCGTCAGCAAATCTCTCGAATTGAAGTTTGGCAGCCAAATAGCAAGATTAATTTAAGTTCAGTTTATTCAGTAGGCAAATTTGATTTTTCTTTCCGTACGGTTCGTTTTGGAGAGGCACAATATGTGCATAATGCTTATACAGAAGCTAAAAAACCAGACGGAACTTACTGGAATACTTCAAATAATATTGCTGGTGTTGCACAACCATTATTCTTATACAATAGCGATGGCACTGCTCAAATTGACCAAGTATTTAAGCCAGTTTGGATTACAGATTTGGCGGTAAGTTATAAAATAACTAATGCATTAAACCTTACAATAGGTGCAAATAACTTGTTTGATGTTTATCCAGACCAAATATTTATTGACCCTCGTAATGCTTATGGTTTGGTAGATTATGCTTCGGGACGTGATGCTTCTAACCGTGGACGTTTATTATTCCAACCAAACCAAGGTGGCTATAATGGTCGCTACATTTTTGGACGTTTAGTTTTCAATTTATAAGAAAATTTTAATATAAAAAAAAGCATTCTGAGCAACTATTATACAAAAAAGGTGAAGACATTTAAAATGTCTTCACCTTTTTTTGTAGTATTTCTTATCTCTAAAAAATTATTTTTTAGGTTGTGGAGCTGGAACAGCTGGTGCAGTATTTGCTGGAGCAGGTGTACTCTGTGCTGGAGTAGCGGCTGGTGCTGCTGCAGGAGCTGTCCGAGATGCTTTTTCAACATTCATTCCATCATCAGGTGTTGCAGCAGTTCCTGTTTTGTCAAGGAAAATACCAGCTGTTAGTGAGCCTACGATAATGAATGCAAAAAATCCCCAAGTGAGTTGCTCAAGTAAATCTCCTGTACGTTGCACGCCAAACATTTGCGAGCCAGCACCGCTAAATTCATTTGAGATTCCACCACCTTTTGGGTTTTGAATTAAAATAACTAAAACTAACAAGATGGCAACTATTGCCATTAAAACTAAAATTGTAGTGTACATTTTTTCAATAAATAGATTAATTATGAATAATATTTTTGATTTTTTCCTTGAAAACTAAAGCATCTTTCGCTGTAATTCTGCTATTTTTTCCGCAAAGTAAGTCATTTTTTCGGGATTTTTCACAATAAGTTTCTGATAAACTTCTATTGCTTGGTCAAAACGCCCTTGTCGAGCCAAAATTTTACCATAACTTTCTGTTACGAGTGCAGCATTGAGGGTTGTACTTCGCTCACTCAAGTCTTCAAATTCTTCGCCACCGTCATTCTTTTTGATTGGTTGAATGCGTGGTTCTTTCTTAATAAATTGTTCGATAAGTGCCAGTTGTTCATCTTGAATATTGCGTAAGGCAGGTTTTGCAATAGAAACAATCAGTTCTTCTTCTAACTTTTCTCGGTTCAATTCATCTTCAATAGCAATCTCAGAAAATTTATTATCAGTTGGTGAATCTATAAATTTTGAAGAAGCAGTTATATTCCAATCCATGTCATTTTCAATAACTTTTCGCAAAGCATTTCTGCTCAAAGCATAAATCGCTGCTTTTCTAACTGCATCTTGTGCAATTTCGGGGGCTTTCGTATAAATCCCTTTGGCAATTAGTGTATAACTCAACTGAAAATACGGGTATTTTTTGGTCGCATTTTCCATAAGCATAATATCGTTGAGCGACAATGCCTGCGGGTTGTTTAGAAAGTCAATAAAGTTGTTTTTATCTAACATAATGCTTTTGAATTATGAATAATGAATGGATAAATGCTTTATGAGTTGAACCTCATTATTATTCATCATTTATCATTCATTATTTACCATTTAAAACCTACCACTGTGCTGCGGTATCATTGAAAATATTCAGAATTATTTGTTCAAGAATCTTAGGGACTAAAGTACCTTCAACTTGCGTGAGGGTTTGTTCTTGCGGGAAATCTTGGTAAAAAGAAAACTCTTTTTCAAAACTCTGTTCATCATCTTTACTATTTACAAAATGAACTTCTACCCTGATAGTCAAGCGATTAAGTGCTGCCTTATCGCTCGATGTCGCCGAAACTGGTGTCAATTCATAACCAGTTACCGAACCCTCCAAAAGCAAATCAGCATCGTTGGGTTTTAGTTTAAGACTCGTATTGCGTTGATAATACTCTTTTAGTTTTTCAGTAATTGTCTGTGTCAAATTTGCTGGTCCACCAGCAGTATTCATTACGAAATTTTGAATCGTAATGGTCTTCAACTCACTCGAAAGCGTCGTGCCTGTAAAAGAGTAGATTTTGCAGCCAATTATCAATGAACAATTAACAATTATCAATGCAAAACTAACAATTCTACGTATATTGATAGTAGTCCATGTTAATTGATAATTGATAATTGTTAATTGACTAATCCTCTTCAATATCATATTGTTTAATTTTTCGGTAAAGAGTACGTTCTGAAATTCCTAAATCTTGAGCCGCATATTTGCGTTTATAATTATTCTTTTTCAGAGCTTTGGCAATCATTTCTTTCTCTTGTTTTTCTAAAGAAAACGTATTTTCTTCAGTAATGTGCGAAATATCTTCTACGTTCAAACGATCGTCTTGAAGGTTGTCTATTTTTATAAACCCTTGATTATCAGTTGGTTGATGATAGTTTTGATAGTTGTTTTGTATTGGCGGAGCATAAGGTGTTTGAGGAATCAAGGCTACACTATCTTCTTTATGAATACCATTAAATAAGTCTTGGTTTTGCTGTACCACATCAGCATTTATTGCCCCTCCTTGCAATAATGACAGCACCAATTTCTTCAAATCAGTCATGTCTTTTCGCATATCAAACAATACCTTATATAACAAATCTCGTTCCGAAAAATTGCTATCGCTGCCGCCGTTCAAACCTTTCAGCAAGGCTGGCAAGCCACTTGATTGATTTCGTGGAAGATATTTTGCCAAAATTTCGGCAGAAACCAAGCGTTCAACTTCCAAAATTGTGATTTGTTCGGCAATGTTTTTTAGCTGACGGATATTTCCAGGAAAACGAAAATTCATCAATAATTGGCTCGCACTTTCGGTCAAATCTATTGGACGAATACGGTTTTTTTCGGCAAAATCTGTTGAAAATTTCCTAAAAAGCAACTCAATATCGTAGCCACGCTCTCGCAAAGCTGGCACATATAAAGGTACAGTATTTAGGCGATAATACAAATCTTCACGAAAACGTCCACGCTCTACGGCATCCAACAAATTTACGTTGGTTGCTGCCACTACACGCACATCGGTTTTCTTAACTTTCGATGAACCTACGGGGATAAATTCACCATTTTCAAGCACTCTGAGCAATCTGGCTTGCGTTCCAATAGGTAATTCGGCAATTTCATCTAAAAAAATCGTACCACTATTGGTTGTTTCAAAATAGCCTTTTCGGTCGTCAATTGCTCCTGTAAAAGAACCTTTTACGTGACCAAAAAGCTCAGAATCAATCGTCCCTTCGGGAATCGCACCACAGTTGATGGCTATAAAAGGGCCATGTTTTCGAGAACTAAGTGCATGAATTATTTTTGAAAAAGATTCTTTTCCACTACCACTTTCGCCATTGATTAGCACCGTCAAATCGGTAGGTGCAACTTGAATCGCCACGCTCAAAGCGTGGTTCAGCGGCGGTGCATTTCCAATAATGCCAAAGCGATTTTTTACTGATTGTATTTCTGTGTTGTTGGTCATTACCCCTTACCCCTTAAAAGGGAGTTTTTGATTATTTCTTCGGCTGTGCGTTTCTCCCTGTATTAAGTTTTTCTTCTAATGCAGGTAATTCTTTTTTATATTGCTCTAAGTTCCATTTGATATTGAAGTATGTTGCATATTCTGACAAAGGCGGAAGTCCTACTTCGGCTCGCCTTTTATCAACATTATCAACATCTTCGATTGGTTGAAAAACGGATGGTTCACCAGCGAATGAGATAAGTTGCGAACCATAAATTTGTCTTTTTCCTTGCTTCAATGCCAATCTATCTTCGAGCATAGCCAAATTACCAGCATTTGCTGTTTTGCTTTTGACTGCCTCACGCATCATGGGTAAATACTTTTCTTGTGTTTTTTGGTCAGCGTGTTGAATCACAAGGAATATTGCTCCATTACCTTGTCCGCCTACAATATCATCACCAAGCCAACCATATTTATCAAGAATTGCACTAACTGCTATTACATTTAGAGAATCTTTTATTTTGATTATTGCCCAATGTGCGGCAGTTTCTTTAGAATTCCAGCCAAATTGTTTTTCAATTCCATCAAGTTCTTTCCTATACTTTTGGTCCTCTACATAGATGCTATCTAACTGTTGGGCAAGCGGTTTATTCAAATTTGCCTCGGCTTTGTCTTTATTTGCTTTTATTAATGCAAGCAAAGGATTCCATCGCACGTCCGAATGTAATGAAGTTAAATCGGTATCGGTAGTGATTTGCCCATAGTTTTTGTAGTTCGTCATGCTTGCAATGCGATTCAGGTTGTAAAACGCACTATCGGCAACATTTGACAATGCCCATGAACGGGCAGCATTATAGCGATTCCTGGAAGTCGATTTCCAGCCATTTGCCTTGAAAGCTGCAGAATAAGTGAAAGCTGATGCTTTAAAATCCTTAGCATTATAAAGAGAATCTGCCTTTTTTACAAGTATATCATGCTGGTTTATTTGCCCAAAACAAGCTATAATTGAGCAAAGAAAAACTAAAAATAAGGTTGTTTTTTTCATAATTTCAAATCATTTCTTCGTTTCATAACTTTTTGTTTTTTCTAAAAACTCTTTAACATTGCTTAGCAAATAAGACTTTGAAGACTGTATATTTCCTAAAATATCTAACATTTCTATAGCATCATATTTATTAAGTGGTTTGTAAAGGCTATATCTGGAAGTTATCCTATTTGTTTGAAATTCAACTACTTTTCTTGAACCTTCTATCTTACTTAGGATTTTTAAAAGTTCATAATCAATACTCGTGGTATTTTGATTAGAAAGTAATTCCCACGAAGCATTTAAAACCGATGAATCATTGAAGTTACCTTTTGTCAAAGCCATAATATTTGCAAAAGAAAATTCGCCATTTTGTTCATTTTTTATTTTTTCTAATAATTGGGCATTGTAAAGATGTAGATTTTCAATTTCTGCAAAAGTTTTGTAAGCAAAAAAATGTAATGTATCCACAAATTTCGAGTTGATTTGTACCTCTTTTTCTATTTTGGCAATGTCTTTATACTCACCTCTAATGTCAAGAATCATTTTCTTGTTAAATTCATTTTCTTTCTTTTTATCTCGGTAATCGTCTAACCAAAGGGCGGCGGTTAACCCCATGAAAAGTGAAAATACTTCAAAAAGTATATCGAATTTGCGTGTTTTTAGCTCAGTGAAAAGTTTTTTTAGCATATCTTTTTACAAATTATGTATTTATAAAGCCTTTCCAATCAAAGTTCCTGACGAACATTCTGTTATCAAAACATTTACATAATCGCCTTTGCGGAAATTTTCTTTCGGGAAAACTACAATTTTATTTTGGTCATTTTTGCCTGAAAGTTGCTCGTTAGAGCGTTTTGAGAAACCTTCTACCAAAACTTTATAAGTTTTACCTACACAAAGTAGGTTTCTTTCAAGCGAATGTTCACGCTGACGAGCAATGATTTCGGCAAGACGACGGCTTTTTGTTTCTTCCAATACATCATCTTTTAGCTTTTTAGCGGCTGGTGTATTTGGTCTTTCCGAATAAGAAAACATATAACCGTAGTCATAACGAACATAGTCCATCAGCGACAAGGTTTGTTGGTGGTCTTCTTCGGTTTCGGTACAAAATCCTGCAATCATGTCTTGCGAAATGCCACATTCCTGCCCCAAAATCTCTCTGATTCTATCTATTTTTCCCATATACCACTCACGGTCGTAGGTACGATTCATCAAGTCCAAAATCCTACTACTGCCACTTTGTGCTGGAAGATGAATGTAATTACAAATATTATCATACTTTTTTATGGTATAAAGCACATCATCAGTAATATCTTTTGGATGCGAAGTTGAAAAACGAACCCTCAAATCTGGATTAACTTGAGCAACCATTTCAAGCAAATTTGCAAAAGTAACTACTGTGGACTGTTGACCATCAACTGCTGACTGCCATTTATAACTATCTACATTCTGCCCCAAAAGCGTAACTTCTCTATAACCTTGATTAAACAAATCGGTTGCTTCTTTCACAATCGAATAAGCATCACGGCTACGCTCACGCCCACGAGTGTAAGGCACAACACAAAAACTGCACATATTGTCACAGCCACGCATAATGCTAATCATGGCAGTTACACCATTTGAATTTAGTCGAATGGGCGTAATATCAGCGTAAGTTTCTTCTCTCGACAAAAACACATTTACTGCTTTATGTCCATCTTCTACTTCGCTGATAAGGTTTGGCAAATCTCGGTAAGAATCTGGACCAACAACCATATCAACTATCTTTTCTTCTTCCAATAATTTGGTTTTCAAACGCTCTGCCATGCAGCCCAAAATGCCTATTTTGACATTTTTACGCTTGTTTTTGAAGGGAACAAGGTGCTGCAGACGATTTCTGACTTTTTGTTCGGCGTTATCTCTGATGGCACATGTATTGAGCAAAATCAGTTCGGCTTCTTCGATTTTTGAGGTGGTGGCAAAGCCATTTTCTCGCATAATCGAAGCAACGATTTCGCTATCAGCAAAATTCATTTGGCAGCCGTAGCTTTCAATGTAAAGTTTGCGTGAAGCCGTTTTTGCAAATGGCTCGTCTTCGCTGATGCGAGGCAAATCAAGTATTGCTTTATCTTCTTCGTTGAGAATCTGTAATCTATTAGTAACTAATTCCATTTTTTGTTTTGAAAACTTTCTTTGAAATACACAATTTTCCAAATTGTGGTACAAAATTACAACAATACTGACAGAATGTCAGTTTAAAATTCGTTAATTTTTTTGGTTGAATATTTCCTTGAATAGAATATCAATAAATGTTTGTATTTTGCATAAAATTCAACCCTATAAAATCATGCCTTTACTCATCACAGCCATCGGACTTTTGGTACTTGTTTTTTTGATTTCTTACTTCAAAATTCACACCTTTTTAGCATTCCTAATAGTTTCACTGGGCGTCGGTTTGGCTTTAAATATGCAGCCAAAGTCTATTTTAAATGCTATCCAACAAGGTGCTGGAAGTACACTTGGGTCGCTTGTGGCAATAATTGCTTTGGGTGCAATGCTCGGCAAATTAGTTGCTCAAAGTGGTGCTGCACAGCGTATTTCGACAAAAATGATTGAATTTGTAGGCAAAAAATACGTCCGTTGGGCATTTTTGATAACAGGTTTTATTGTTGGTTTGCCTTTGTTTTTTGCAGTTGGTTTTTTGCTTCTTACGCCTTTGGTTATTACGGTTGCCTATCGGTATAAAATTTCTGCTGTTTACATTGGCATTCCGATGATTGCTTCACTTTCGGTTACACAAGGGTTTTTGCCTCCTCACCCTGCGGCTTTGGCAATTTGCAAGCAATTTAATGTTGATATTGGACTCACTCTTTTTTACGGAATCATAGTCGGAATTCCTGCAATATTAGTGTCGGGGGCATTGTTTGGCATGACTTTGAAAAGATATACGCATTTGCCAAATTTGGCTTTTATTGCTCCCGAACTTGCAGAAGACCAAATGCCTTCGGCTTTCAATAGCCTTTTTACGGTTTTATTGCCAATCATTTTGATTAGTTTTTCGACGATTGCACTTTCTTTTATGCCCGAAGATGCCTTTTTTCGACAAACAATAATTTTCATCGGCGACCCTGTGGTAAGTATGTTGATTGCGGTTTTATTGGCAATTTATTTGCTCGGAATAAAACAAGGCAAAAAGATAGAAGAAGTAGCAGCACTTTTGAGCGATGCCGTGAAAGATGTAACAATGGTTTTCTTGGTTTTTGCTGGTGCAGGGGCATTGAAGCAAGTTTTGACAGATGGGGGAGTAAGCCAAAATATTGCCGATATGATGCAAAATTCTACTCTTCACCCACTTATTTTGGGCTGGGGAATGGCGGCAATTATCAGAATTGCGGTAGGTTCTTCAACGGTTTCGGGCATTACTACGGCAGGATTTATGGCACCTTTGCTCATTTCGTCGTACACTGAACCGCACTTGATGGTACTCAGTATTGGTGCAGGAAGCATGACTTTTTCGCACGTAAACGACTCAGGTTTTTGGCTTTTCAAGGAATATTTTAATATGACATTGATTGATACTTTCAAAACTTGGACAGTCATGGAAACCCTCGTTTCGCTTGCTGGTTTGGCTGCTGTGATGGCTTTGAATTTGGTGATTGGGTGAACCTTATTTCAGCATAAAACTATTGAGAAAAGATTCGATAATTGTTTCATAATAATCATACTTCTGCGTTTCTGCCGAGAAAGTAACAATATAAACCTTGCTTGATTTTACGTAGTAATATTGTCGCCAAGTTTGTTTGAATGTGTCCTTTTCTCCAGTATATGTCAGTCTGATTACATTAGGTTTAAGTCGTTTCTTTTCTACGACCTTAAAGTTCTTGACTACTTTTGGCAAATAATCTATCGAAAACTTTGCATATTGATCAACAGTATAATTTGCCGACGGTAGTGGATTATAAGTAAGATTGATACTTTCAGTATAAGCATCTTGCAATGTAAGTGTGTCGGCAGGGGCGAGAATTGAACATTCATTAGCAGCACAACCTGCCTTTAATCTCCAAGAACTTGGATAGTCGATTTTATAGGGTTTAAAATCTAAAACCTTTACGCTATCGGTCAATAAAGAGGCATTTGCTGTAAATCCCAGAAAAAATAAATATGTAAGGAAAAGGGGTTTCATGTTCAAAATATTATATTTTTTAATTCTAACAAAGGTAAATTTAAGCCAACACCATCTCCGCACCTTTTTCAGCAATCACCCTCACCCCATGTTAATTTTAAGATACTACATATTTATTTATATTTCTTGACACAACTCAATCAAGACTCCATTTGTACCTTTTGGATGTAGAAAGCAGACTAATTTATTGTCTGCACCATGCTTTGGTTCTTTGTTGAGAAGTACAAAGCCTTCTTTTTCAAGGCGTTGCATTTCTGACAAAATATCATTAACTTCAAACGCGATATGATGAATTCCTTCGCCTTTTTTTTCAATAAACTTTGCTATTGCACTTTCAGGTTTTGTAGCTTCTAAAAGCTCTATTTTTGACCCATTTATTTTGAAAAAAGAAGTCGTAACTCCCTCACTTTCAACACTTTCTGATTTATAAGGTACAATATTAAATAGCTTTGTAAATAGCTCATTAGAAGCTGAAATATCTTTGACTGCAATGCCGATATGTTCGATGTTGGTGAGCATGATTTTTTTATTCAAAAATAAGTAATTATTTCCTTAAAAAACAATAACCGTCATACAAATCTTGAATGACGGTTTTCGAACTCCTATTTAGTGATAGTTTTTTTATCTTGATAAATACAAATTCCGTTCTGAATAAATATTCAAGAAAAAATCATCGGTCAAATCATCAATGAAATAAATCCCTTCACCTGTTGATTTCATTTCTGGTCCAAGTTCCTTGTTTACATTCGGGAATTTATTGAAAGAAAATACTGGGATCTTTATCGCATAACCTTTTTTGATTGGTTTGAAGTCAAAATCGGTTACTTTTTTCTCGCCTAACATTACTTTCGTTGCATAATTTACATAAGGTTCTTGATAAGCTTTACATATAAAAGGTACAGTCCGAGAAGCACGAGGATTTGCTTCAATTACATAAACTATTTCATTTTTTATTGCAAACTGAATATTTATCAAGCCAACCGTATTTAAACCAATAGCTATTTTTTGAGTATAATCTTCAATTTGTGCTATCACATTGTCACTCAAATCGAATGTTGGAAGCAAAGCATAGGAGTCGCCTGAGTGAATGCCTGCTGGCTCGATATGCTCCATGATGCCAATGATATAGACATTTTCGCCATCACAAATCGCATCAGATTCTGCTTCAATGGCATTTTCTAAAAAATGGTCAACCAAAATATTATTATCAGGAATATCTCCTAAGATTTTCACCACGTGTTGCTCCAATTCTTGCTCGTTGATAACGATTTTCATGCTTTGTCCACCCAAAACGTAACTTGGACGAACCAACAAAGGAAAACCTAATTCACGAGAAACTTCAACGGCATGGTCGGCAGTTCGGACAGTAGAAAACAAAGGATAAGGAATCTTCATTTCTTTTAATCTTTGTGAAAAACGACCCCTGTCTTCTGCCAAATCGAGGGCATCATAAGACGTTCCAATGATTTTTATACCATATTTAGTAAGTTTTTCAGCCATTTTCAAGGCAGTTTGTCCACCCAATTGCACAATTACACCCACTGGGTTTTCGTGCTTGATGATGTCATAAACATGTTCCCAAAAAACTGGTTCAAAGTATAATTTATCAGCAATATCAGGGTCGGTCGAAACAGTTTCAGGGTTACAGTTGACCATGATTGCCTCGTAACCACATTCTTTTGCTGCCAAAATTCCGTGAACGCAAGAATAATCAAACTCAATTCCTTGCCCTATGCGGTTTGGTCCAGAACCTAACACAACTACTTTTTTCTTGTTAGAACTAATTGATTCATTGTCTAAATTATCAAGTGAAGTGCTAAAAGTTGAATAGAAATAAGGCGTTTTTGCTTCAAATTCTGCGGCACAAGTATCTACACATTTGTATATTCGATGAATTTCCATCTCAATACGTTTATTGAAAACTTGGCTTTCCTTACAATTCAAAACATGAGCTATTTGGCGGTCGGCATAGCCTTTTTGCTTGGCAGTTAGCAATAATTCTTTAGAAATATCATCAATCGAATATTGCTCAATTTCTTTTTCAAGCATAATCAATTCTTCGATTTGATGCAAAAACCACTTGTCAATTTTTGTTAAATTCTGAATAGTTTTGAATGAAAGTCCAGCTTTGAAGGCATCATAAACATGGAATAACCGATTCCATGAAGGATTTGCCAAAGATTTTTTTATGGCTTCTTGGTCCTTCAGTTCTTTTCCGTCAGCCCCTAATCCATTTCTGCCAATTTCTAGCGACTGACAGGCTTTTTGAAGTGCTTCTTGGAAATTACGACCAATGCCCATTGTTTCACCTACCGATTTCATTTGCAAACCTAATGTTCGGTCACAGCCTGGGAACTTATCAAAATTCCAACGTGGTACTTTTACGATTACATAATCAATAGCTGGCTCGAAGAAAGCTGAGGTACTGCCTGTAATTGGGTTTATTAATTCGTCAAGATTATAACCAATTGCCATTTTTGCTGCAATTTTAGCAATCGGATAGCCAGTTGCCTTTGAAGCCAATGCCGAAGAACGAGAAACACGGGGGTTGATTTCAATGGCAATGATTTCGTCAGTTTCGGGGTTAAGCGAAAACTGCACATTACAACCACCAGCAAACTGCCCAATGGCATTCATCATTTTGATTGCCATGTCCCTCATTCGTTGATAAACAGTATCAGGCAAAGTCATGGCTGGAGCAACAGTAATCGAGTCGCCAGTATGCACACCCATCGGATCAAAATTTTCAATGGTACATATAATGACTATATTTTGAAGGTTATCACGTAAAAGTTCTAATTCAAATTCTTTCCAACCCATAATTGATTGTTCAACCAAAACCTCGTGTATAGGCGATGCGTGCAAGCCATTATTGAGAGCTTTGTCGAACTCTTCGGCGGTATGTACGAAACCTCCACCTGTGCCGCCCAATGTATAAGAAGGTCGAATAACCAGTGGAAATCCTATTTCTTGGGCAATTTCTTTGCCCTCCAAAAATGAACGAGCAGTACGGCCTTTACAAACACCAACACCAATTTCGATCATTTTTAGCCTAAACTTTTCTCGGTCTTCGGTTGTTTCGATTGCTTTTATATCGACACCAATTAATTCGACATCATATTTTTTCCAAATACCCGCTTTGTCGCAATCAATAGCTAAGTTTAAAGCAGTTTGACCTCCCATCGTTGGCAAAACAGCATCAATGGGGCGACCCATTTCTTGGTGTTTTTTCAGAATTTCGATGATTGATTTCTTTTCAAGGGGCTTTAAATAGACAAAATCAGCATTGAGAGGGTCTGTCATAATGGTGGCAGGGTTTGAGTTTATCAAACTCACCTCTATGCCTTCTTCTCTGAGTGACCTTGCAGCTTGCGAACCAGCATAATCAAATTCGCAGGCTTGACCAATGATAATAGGACCAGAGCCTATGATAAGAATTGACTTGAGATTGGGATTTTTAGGCATTTTTTCTTTGAAGGGGTTTCGATTCTTGCAAAATTAGTCTCAGCGACCTTTTGGCATAACTATCGAAGGACAAAGTTAATATAGAAAATTTGTTTTCCAATTTCTAATCTTTCAATTTCTTGGAAAAGTACAATAAAACAATGAGAATGTGTAGAAACTCAAATTTGAAACTGAAAAGATTTAATTTTTATTTCTATTAAAAAATAAAATGTACATCTATGTATTATGTATTGATATTTTTTTTAATTTTGATAAGCCTAATACATTTAGGTTTTTTTCATTGAGTGAACCTTATAAAAATTACTACTATGTCGAGAAAACTCACTTTTCTTGCCCTTGTTGGGCTATGTTTGTTTGTATCTAATCTTTATGCACAAAACGATTCAGAAAAGAAAAAAATTAAAGTTCAATTGTTTGTTAATGGTAAACTTCACCCTGCCAACCAAACTCTTACCCGTGAAGATAAAGAGATTCAATTGAAGGCTTTTGATGATATTACTAATCGAGAGCTCGCTGTTACCTTGATTGATGCATCGCTTATCAGAAATGGGCAGAAAATTGTAAGTGTTGTGCTTCCGGGAAATGGGTCAATAGCGAAATTGGTTGCTCAAGCACGTAACAACGACAATTATGTTTTTGAGATAAAACAGGTATTAGAAATGGCTCCAGATTTATCATTAAGGCCATTTTCACAAAAAACTTTTAAGGTAAACTATTGGTTTTTTGATTCAAGTTTAGATGCAAATAAAATTGCTGTTGGAAGTAATTGAAATGTAGAAACGCTCAAGTATGCCTAATTTTAAGAACAGTTTTTTTAAATTAGGCTATTTTTTTCATGATTTTTTAAAATTAGCCATAAAGATTGAATAAATGTTTACCTTCGATGATTCACCGATGCTTTATTTTGCATTAGGCAATCTGCTTTTAATTTTTGCTGGAAGCCTATCTTTATACTCATTTTGGAATCCCAAAATGAGCCAGAAAAATATTTTTATTTTCATTACTATTATTGCCTTTTTATTAGTAGTACTAATGATGAGGATGCCTGCTATTGTTTTTAATCAGGCTTTTAATTTAGATGAAAGTGTGTTTATTGTAGGTGCAATGACGCTCGCTCAAGATGCTCTTTATTGGGAAACAGTTGATGGTTGTACGAGTGGCCCCCTAAATTTTTATATAATAACCTTTTTTTGCGAAGTATTTAATCAACCTTATGACTATATTTCCGCACGAATTATAGGCATATTACTAATTCTTGGAAGCATAATATGCTATTTTCTGGCTTTACGAACTTTATTTTCTGCTACTGTTGCTTTTTTGAGTATATTTCCAGCGGTTGCTTTTTTAAGCACTACCCGTTATTACGACTTTATCCATTTTAGTAGTGAACATTTACCTATTTTTTTGTTAAGCCTGATGGCATATCTCTATGCAATTATGAATGCTCAATTATATGTCAAAACCTACAAAGTTTTTCTTTTTGGATTGATTGCAGGGGCTATTATTTTTACAAAATTACAGGCAATTCCAATAAGTGCATTTTTAACGCTTGCAACTTATTGGTTAATTTATCAAAAGAAGAATGGTGAATTTAAAAAACAAGCATTATGGCTAACATTTGGAGGTTTGTTAGTGCCATTTTCTTTCTTTTTAATTGCTTATAAGTACGATTTCGTTGATAAAATTTGGATATTTTATATACAAAACAACCTTAGTTATGGTAGTACAAAGAGTGTAATTCAGTATATTTATGAGTCTTTATTTGATAAAACTAATATAATAATCCGCATCATTGCCCTGTTTTCATTGATTATTTTGTTTTATAAATTGGTGATAAAAAGACAATTCAAACCAACCCCTAAAAGCATTTTTGTTTTTGTTTTTTTAGTAAGTTCAATTTTCTGTGTCTATAAAACAGGTTTTCTTTTTCATCATTATTTTCTTTTGCTTATTTTCCCTACGGTGTTTTTGTATGCTTTTTTCTTAAATGATTTTTTAGATTTTTCAAAGAAAAGGTCTTCTATTGTACTTCTGGCCTTGATTTTGGGAATTATTCTTTCAAAAACTTTGATTTATCCTTTTGTAAATAATTTCATTTCTGCTGATATTCCTCAACGTCCATTGCCTATTTCTTCAACTGGAAATGAGATAATTAAATATTCAAAACCAAATGAAGCTTTGGTGATTTGGGGAGAAGATGGTGTTTTGTATTTAGAAACAAAGCGTAAACAAGGTATTCGATGGAGTAATTCTCATTGGGGGATGTACACAGACTCGCTTCAAAGACTTTTTCAGCAAGAATATGTAAAGGAATTTGAGCAAAAACCGTTTCCAGTTTTCGTTGATGTTCATACAAAAAAAGCAACTTTTATGACCCGTGAAAAGTGCGGTTTTGAAACCATACCAAAACTGAAAGAAATTATTGACAAAAAATACAAATTTGTTGGAGAATTTGATGAAAAACGTTTTTTTGTCAGGAATGAAAGGTTTGACGAAATTACTTCACAACAATATTCCTCTGCTCGATGAGCGAAACTAAGGAGTCTTTCCCTGCCAAAAATGCTTTATCATATTCATTAGTAGCGAAAGAAGTGTCGGTGATAGCAAAGTTTTCGTAGTCTTGAAATACAATTCCTCCTACAGTTTGACGGTTTTTGAATCTTCTGAATCTTGGTCCTTCGTTGGCATAAGCGATATAATCTAAGGTGTGCGTTTCTTGGTTAAACCAATAACAAAAAATATCTTCAAAGTCTTTTCCTCCGCCTTCTTTGTCGAACCAAACCTTGATTTTATCATATTTTATGTTTGCCAAAGTAGTTTCTCCCAAATATTCCAAATTGACGGCTTTGTCTTGCAATTTATAAGGCAAAAGTACAAAATATGCTACCGAATTGACCGCATTTGTGTATTTTTTGATGTCTTTTTCAGACAATCCTGCTTGATTTCCATTGATTATTCTCAAAAACCCTTCATTATTGATGATGTCCCAAATATCATTTCTTGAGCTATCTTTTGAGATGCGTTCATATTGAAATCTCCCGTTTTCATGCATTAATTTGACATGAAATTTACGAAAATCGAATTCTGCCGTAAAGTTTTCAAACTTTTTTCCACCATGAACTTCGATACTTTTCTCGACTATGCTACGTGCTTTATCGGAATTATTTTGGCAAGAAATGAGGCTCAATATTGCAATTGAGAATAGAAAAAGATTTTTCATAGATGTTTTGTAGCACAATTCTCTGAATTGTTGCATTCGTCATTTACAATTTGAAAAATTGTGATACAATTAAAAATAAGTAGCTATTACCTCTTGAATTTTGCTCATTGGCACAATAAAAGGCTTTTTTGTAATCGTAATTGCCACTTTAGTTTGAGGGCTATTTGCCGCAGAAATTACTTGATAAGTGCCTTTTACTGCTCCGACCAAAGTTTGCAAACTAAAAGAACCTGCCGAAGCATTCCCATCAAAAATACCACCTTTGTTCTTGATAGCAGAGTTTGCGTTTACTACAAATTCGTTGGAATTTCCAGGGAAATCAATATTAAATGATGCCATGTTTTTTTAATTATCAATGAATAATAAAATCAAAATTACATAAATATCTATTGATATGATTCTTCTTCACCTAAAATTTTTGCCCAAACTCTGCCAAAATCATACTCGTCTTTGGGCCACATATCAGAGTTAAACCTCTTGGTGTTCTTTGTAGAGCCATTTTGTAATACTTTTTTTGTTTCCAAAACTTTCATTAATACTTCATTAATATTGATATTAGCTTTAGAAAAATAGTTTTGAGTAAATGGGTTTTCTAAACGTTTTAGAATTTTCTCTTTATCAAAATACAGGGCTTCGTTACTACCAATTATCATAAAACTATCAATTTCATAAACATAGGGAAAAACCTTCGCAAAACCTTCTCTAATTCTGCCCGTAGCTCCCCAAGTGATTGCCATTCCTCCTTTTTTTAGCCTTGATTTGAGTAATTGAAAGTACTCGACAGAATACAAGTTACCCGAATAGGATGACTTTGGTCTTAAAGCATCTGCTTCAATAATGTCATAAAGTTTGGGATTTCGATGCAAAAAATAACGTCCATCTTGCATGATTAGGTTTACTCGTTTGTCGTTCATTAAACGTAATGCTGTAGAATCTTTGGAACGTTTGATGTATTCAAAAACTGCTGCAGGCTGATTGACAATTACTTCAAAACAATCAAGATTTATAGTTTCAGCACGTCCGCCAGCATTGAAAAGTGTACAACCCGAACCCAAACCAATGATGCCAATATCTTGAGGATTTTCATGAATTAAGGATGGAATAGCTCCTAAAGTAATATGAATTTTGTCGGTATTATATGGAAACATGCTTTGTCCAAGTCCATTGACATAAACATAAGATTGGTCGCCCAAAAGTTTAATAAATGATAAAGCTGTTTCATCTTCTTTGACAATAAATCGCTGTTTTTCGGTCATACCACTCAATTTCATCCAAAAATTCTCATTTGAAGGAATGAAAAATATAGTGAGAAGGAGTGCAAAACTCATGAAAATTCTTGAAAATGGCTTGTTGAAATTGTTGCGATGCATGGCAATTACATAAATTATACCTATCAATCCTATAAGTTTGATAGTTAGAGCCGTGCCGAGATAATTGAAACCAATTAAGGTAACAAACCATGCACCAAGTGTTGAGCCAACGATATTGACAAATTGTAGCCAGCCGACTTTTCGCCCAACTTCTTCAAATTTATCTTGAATGATTAGTTGAGAAATCGAGAAACTAAAGCCCATAATAAATGTAGGAACTGCCATTAAAAAAAGTGGCACTATAAGCATTGTTGAAAGGATAATTTTTGGACTAAACACTGCCTCATAACTTTTGAAATATTCGAATAAAAAACCTAAAGCTGAAATATCTGATACCGCCCATTGAAGTATCAAAATCGAGCCAATTGTATAAATATATAGCGTATATTGTGCATTTAGGAATAATTTGAGGCGATTCCCTTTGAATTTTTTACCAAAACGTACACCAGCAAAAGTACCAATAGCCATCATTGCCAAGTAAATTGTGAGAATAATTGAAAATGTGAGAGCCAATGATTTCATCATAGTTTCTATCATTCTGAACCATATTATTTCGAAGCAAATTGCCATGAAACCAGAAATAGCATATTGAGCAATCCAAAATAGAAAGTTTCGATTCCAAGAAAAATTTGCTTCACTTTGGGATGTATTTTCGAATGGTTTTAGTTTGTTACTTTTATCATTTTTTGTTTCAAAATAATAAATCAAACCTGCAATAGCTGCACATAAGAAGTTGAACGATGCTCCTAATCGTACGGCACTTTCAAAACCAATTAATCTAATTAGAACAAATGCTGTTATCAAAGTACCCGCTGCAGCTCCGAGTGTGTTCGTAAAGTATAATAAACTGATATAAATTGCTTGATTTTCGGAATCTTTCTCAGCAAATGCTTTAGATAATAGAGGTAGCGACAGTCCCATCAAAAATGTTGGAAAAAGTAAAACCAAGAATAATATTAAATATATTTGAAAATTAGAGCCACCTTCCAAAGCATTGGATTGATAAAGCCAATCATAAATGATGTATTTACTCAAAAGTGCAAAGATTCCGATGCCTAATTCTGCTAAAACGAACAATAATATTGGGCGATTTTTGCCAACTTTATCTGCCAATTGACCACCAGCCAAGTAGCCCAGCCCAAGCCCCGCCATAAATGCCGAAACTATCAAACTGATGCTTACAGAGCTGATTCCAGTATAAAAAACTAACCAACGTTGCCAAATTACTTGATAAACTAAAGCGGCAAATCCTGAAAAGAAGAAGATAAATAATAGCAGAAATGAACGGAATTTTGTAAGGTTCTTAGCGTTTAACATTATAAGGGTTAGGTTTTTAAGAGGGAAAATATTTCTTGTAAAAAAATAGGTAATTAAACCAATTTCACCAATTCATTGAGTTTCAATAAAGCTTCAATTGGCGAAATTGTATTTACATCAAGGGCTTTTAGTTTAGCTTTCAATTCTTCAGTTTTTGGGTCTTGTGGTTCAAAAAAACTTAGTTGAAAGTTGTTTTTAGGTGCTTCTTTAATCTTTTCTTTATTATTTTCTTTGATATGGTCTTTTTCGAGGTGATGTAAAATTTCGTTGGCACGAAGAACTACCGATTGTGGCATTCCTGCGATTTGAGCTACATGAATTCCGAAGCTATGCTCGCTGCCACCTTCTTTGAGTTTACGTAAAAATACAACTTTATTTTCCAATTCCTTTACCGCCACATTGAAATTTTTGATTCTGCCAAATTCCTCTGCCAATTGATTCAATTCGTGGTAATGAGTCGCAAAAAGTGTCCACGGCTTGCATTTTTGATGATTGTGCAAATATTCTGCAATGCTCCACGCAATACTTACACCATCATAAGTGCTTGTGCCACGTCCAATTTCATCCATAATTATCAAACTTCGGTCGCTCAGGTTATTCAAAATACTTGCAGTTTCAGTCATTTCAACCATGAAAGTTGACTCACCACGAGAGAGGTTATCGCTTGCACCAACACGAGTAAAAATCTTATCAACAATTCCCAATTCGGCACTTTCGGCAGGAACAAAACTTCCAACTTGTGCCATTAAAACTATCAGTGCAGTTTGACGAAGCAAGGCAGATTTTCCAGCCATATTTGGTCCCGTAATGATGATAATTTGTTGGGTTTGGTCGTCCAAAAATAAATCGTTAGGTACATAGGCTTCGCCCAAAGGAAGCTGTTGCTCAATTACTGCGTGTCGTCCTTCTTTTATATTAAGTACCTTACTATCAGTTACTTGTGGTTTACAATAATTATTTTTTCGGGCAGTTTTGGCAAACGAAGAGAGAGCATCAAGTATAGAAATGACTCTGGCATTTTGCTGAATTTGTGCTACGAATTCAATAGCAGTCAGCACCAATTCATTGAAAATCCGATATTCGATTTCAAAGATTTTTGATTCGGCTGTCAAGATTTTTTCTTCATAAACCTTTAATTCTTCAGTAATGTATCGCTCGGCATTCACAAGGGTTTGCTTTCGAATCCATTCGGGTGGAACTTTGTTTTTATGGGCGTTTGAAACCTCTAAATAATAACCAAAAACTCGATTATATGAAATCTTCAAAGATGGAATTTGTGTTCGTTGAGCTTCACGATTTTGTATTTCTATCAAAAAATCTTTTCCTGAAAAAGCTATTTTATGTAAATCATCCAATTCGGCATCTACACCTGTTTTTATCATGTTACCTTGGTTGGTTACAACAGGGGCTTCATCACGTAATTCTTTTTCTATTTTATCTATAAGATACTGACAATCAGTGAGTTGTGTGATGTATTTTTGCAAAACGGCAAACTTTTGTCCGCCCAAAGCTAATTGTTTTTTAATGGGTTCGATTTGCAATAATGCTCTTTTCAACTGCACTAATTCACGTGGATTTATTCGCCTGACTGCTACTTTTGAAATCAATCTTTCCAAATCTCCAATCGGTTTCAAAAGACTGGTGAGTTGCTCTAAAATCTCTTCGTTTTTCACAAAAAACTCAACAGTATCAAGCCTTTCTTGAATCAAAGACTTTTCTTTTAGTGGCAAAACCAACCATTTCCTGAGTAATCTTGCACCCATTGGCGTGATGGTTTGATCAAGCACTTGAATCAACGGAACGCCGCCATCGTGCTGGGCAAAAACCAATTCTAAATTCCGAATCGTGAATTTATCAAGCCACACATATTTGTCTTCGTCGAGGCGAGTGAGGCGAGAAATATGCCCCATTTCACGGTGTTCGGTATCTGCCAAATACCTCAAAATTACTCCTGCCGCAATAATTCCGTCGGGCATGTTTTCTACGCCAAAACCCTTCAAAGTTGTTACTTTAAAGTGATTTAATAGCAAATTATAGCCAAAATCGTATTTAAAAGCCCAATCCTCAAAAGTAAATTCGTTGAATTTATCGCCAAAAATAGATTGAAATTCAGTACGATATTTTTTGCAATAAAGCACTTCCGACGGAGCAAAACTTTGCAGCAATTTATCAATATAAGCGGTGCTTCCTTCGGTAGTTAAAAACTCGCCCGTGGAAACATCAAGAAAGGAAATACCAAAATGGTCAGGTTTTGAGAAATGAATAGAAGCTAAATAATTATTTTGTTTATGGTTTAGCACATTGTCGTTGAACGAAACTCCTGGAGTAACCAATTCTGTAACTCCTCTACGAACAATTCCTTTGGCAGTTGAAGGGTCTTCGAGTTGGTCGCAGATAGCTACACGCTCACCTGCACGCACCAACTTAGGCAAATAGGTATCAATCGAGTGGTGCGGAAAACCTGCCAATTCTTCCTGAGCTCCACCATTATGACGGCGAGTGAGTACAATTCCGAGTATTTTTGAAGCACGAATGGCATCTTCACCAAAAGTTTCGTAAAAATCACCAACCCGAAACAACAACATCGCCCCCGGATATTTTGACTTGATTTGGTTATATTGTCGGTTTAAGGGAGTTTCCTTTATTTGCTTTACTAATTCTTCTTTCGACGGTCGTGCCACTTTTCTAAAATGCTAAAATGAAAGTTAATTTTAGTTCAAATTTAGGAGAAAAAAGGGAGTTTTGGTTGAATTGTTTAAAGTAAAAAGGGAATTTTACATAGTAGATTTTAAAATATCATTATTTTTGAAGAAAAAAACTGAATAATAATGAAATTATTAGTAAAAACCGGGGTAGAAAATGAAATTTCCAATTATGAAAAAGAAAGAAGAAAACCACTACCAACACTAATTCATGGAGCAATTCAAGCTAATTTAGGATTTGAACTAAAACTTGCATACCCGACACAATTTCGTTTTGCCAGCGAAGTAACATTAGACACTAAACCTTTGGGTAGTACGCCCGATTTAGTAGTATATCCCCAACAACCACTTGATTTCAAGAATGACCTTCAAGGCGTGAAGATGCCCCATTATTGACTATAGAAATTCAGTCGGCTTCGCAAAGCACCAAAGAAATGGTCGAAAAACTTGAGCCATATTTTTTTTTTGGTGTAAAATCTTGCTGGATAGTTATTCCAAATCTGCAAGCCGTTTTGGTTTATGATAGCCCTTATCATTACAACTTTTTTCACGATACCGAACTTTTGAAAGATACTGTTTTGAATATTGAAATTGATTTTAAGAAAGTTTTTGAGTAATGATTGTTCTTTATTTAGCAACAATCGCTAATTCTACTTCAAATAATCCTTATAAACAGGAAACAACTCTTCATGTGTCATGCCCGCTTTGGTGCGAGAATCGTAGAGAATTTTGATATAACTTTTATCAACATCGGTATAATCTCTTGGGTTGTATTCCAAATCAATGGTGTCCCACATAATTGAGCGTTTGGTGGGTACGTGCGAAAAACCAATGGCATGACCAATTTCGTGGCGAGTAACCAATCGTCTATCTAAGATTGGAAATACACTCGTCACCCAAATTACTACTTTTTCTAACTCGTCTTTTGTGCTTGAGATTGTTATAAAAGCAGTTCCGCCAACTGCCAGTTCCCCTTGTAAACTTAGTTTGTATTTTTCTTCAAATTCAGTATCTCTTCCCGAATAAATCTTGATATTTGCCTTCGATTCATCAGTAGTTTTGATAAATTTTGTTGATTGTGTATTTAAGTTGATTTGTGTAAAAACACTATCAGATACTTCTGAAATGGCATTTGTTGCTACATTAGATACATCTATATAATAATAAACTTCGCTTTTTGCCCACTTTTGTATTTTGCCTCTACTTCCGCCCAAGCCCGCACTTTTGAAGGTATTAAATACAAACTGTCCATCAATTGTAGAAGGCTCCCAAATGGTATCAACAGGTGTTGGTGTTTCGGTTTTTGTACAAGCCAAAACCGTTATCAATAATGATGCAATGAGAAATCGAGAAAACATAGTATTGTCAAATGAATTCATAATATTAAAGAATAAAAACGTTTGAAATTGCAATTTAATTAAATTTTAATTCAAAAAGTGAGATAAAATACAAATAAAACTGTCTAACGAATGTTTAGGATGCAACCTTTCAATAATTTTTATCATCTATTACAAAAACAGTATAAAATATGAAAAATCAATCAAAATTTCGCTTATTTACCTTGATAGGAGTTTTTGCTCTTTTATCAATTAGTTTGTCATCTTGTTTCAGCGGTGGTTATGGCTACAGGTATAATAATGGTTATAATAATCGCTATTACAGTCGCCCTAATTATGGCTATGGATATGGCTATCGTCCACAGGTGAGGGTGTATGTTGCTCCTCGTAGGAATTATTCTTATAACGACAACTCCCGTAGAAATTATGGTGGAAGAAATTATGGAAATAGCAATCGTAATTATCGTGGTGGAAATGGCAACTCTAATCGTGGAAATAGCCGAAACGGAAGACGTTAATAAGTAACAAATATTATCAAAAAAGCCTTTCAGCGTAATTCTGAGAGGCTTTTTTGATAATTGCAAATTGTAAGCGAAACGCCGCCCGATTGATTCATTTCCAATCAAAATCATATCTTGTGTTTCGATATTCTTTCAATTCCATTGAGGCACTTCCCACCGAAAAATCTATTTCAATTCTGATAGGCACACGATTTTGGTCGTCCGAAACCCAAATCCTGATGGCATCTTCTCCTTCAAACATTTTATTTGGGGGCAAAATAGGATTTAGTTTTATGACATTTATTTTGCCAAAACGAGTTTTGACAACACCTCTGCCATTAAATTTTACTTTCATCGTATAAATTTCATCATCAAAAAACATATTTGACGAAACGGCCTCCCCAAGTTTTACTTTAGAAAAATCTATTGTTCGTAAAAAATAATAACCCGAAACTACATCATGCACATTATCGGGTAGTTTAAAGTTTTTCTTTTCTTTGTTTTGCTCACGAATTGCAGCATTTGCAATGTGGTCGAAAGTAATAGTTTGGTCTTTTTTATAATTATTTTCCTGCAAACTCATCAAGAATTTTTGAGGCAAAAGTGCAGAGGTATCTAAGTAAGAGCGATAAGTATTTCGAATATGAAAAAGGTCGGTCAAACCTGTTGTTTTTCCCAGAATATTTACTCGAAAGCAAGGACGATTATTGACCGAAAATATTTGCGGACTTACATCAACAGTAGCCTCACCGATGGGTAAAAAACCAAATTTTACTTTGTATTCAAAATATTCTCCTGCCTTAAAACTTGTATTTGGTAAATAGCGATAAGAGTCGCCAAAAACAAATGAAGACAAGCCAAATAGAATAACGATAAGCGGAACGCCGCCCGACGGAACGCCGCCCGATAGTATTTTTTTTAGAAAAATCATTCTTGTAAATATCTTGAAAGCTAATTTTCAGAAAACTATACTTGTCGGATATAATTGTTTTAAATATTTCAAATATTGAGCAAAATCTTGCTTAAATTTATCTTTAAACTCATTTTTAAACTGATTTTGCTTACTTTGATAAGTTAGATAACCAATGAAATACGCATTATTTGGCAAATTATTGTCATTCAATGACCATTTTTTGCGATTGATCAATTTTGACTGAAAACTATTAGAAAGTAACGTATCGGTTGCATTAATGATAGCCAATATTAATTCATTTTTTTGTTTTTTCTTAGATTTAATACTTAGTTTTGCTTGAAAGTTTTTGTACAAACTATCTAATTTTTTAGCTCCTCTAATCAAATGTTGGGAATATGCATCATTGTATTTTTTTGAGAATTGATATCGCTCTAATTCTTTAGAATCTTTGCCAAATTTTGCTTCCAAAAAACGAATTGCTCCATAATCTCCAACAAAATCTGCCAGATTTTCATTGAATTCTAAGTTACTTTTAACAAAAAGCGTACCATGTGTAAGTTCGTGAATAATAAGTGCAGCCAAACGTCCTTCCGACTTTTCGAGCATCGAACTCAAAATCGGATCTTTCAGATAACCAAGCGTACTCCATGCCGAAACTTCATTCATTTGAGTGTCAAAACCCGCCTTTTTTAATGCAGAAATTTCATCATCGGAAATGTTTTTCTCGAAATGCCCTTTATAACTAAAAGTACCAATTATCGGAAAATCCCATTTTTTAGCTTTTAGTTCAAAAGGAGGGCAGGCGGTCATTACCCAAAGGATTGGTTTTTGATGTTGGTCATAAAAAGTAGTATAGTTTTCGGAAGGATTCAGCCCCAAAGAATCAACGGCAAATTGCTTGATTTCTTGAATTAATCTTATTCGGGTTTTTAATGAATCAGGAAAAGTTTTATCTGCCAAAACTTCCGAAACAGGACGAGTATTAATGATAATTGTCAACTGCCCTCGTGCTTGTCGGTAAGCATAAATCGTAGAATCGTAGTTGTAAACTAAGAAAATAATTAATAGGAAAAAAACTCCCAGAAATGTATATTTAAGTGTTTTTTTTATCATTCTTTAAGTTTAATTCGTCTAATGTTAAAACGTAAAATTCTTTTTTTACATTCAAAAAAAGCAAATAAATTATATTTTAAAGTAAATTTATGCAATTTATTTGCTTTTTTTCTTGAAAAACCTTTAATTTGAATTGATATTTTGCAAAACCAATTCCTCATTTTAACCTTAAAAATCACAATGAAAAAAACTATCATTGCTGCCGTAGTTGGTGGCATCATTCTTTTTATGTGGCAATTTTTGTCATGGACAGTTCTTGATTTGCACCGTCCGATGCAAACTTACACACCAAAGCAAGAAGAAATTCTGAAATATCTTGATGAAAACCTTGATGAAGGCAATTACTTTCTTCCGACTGTTCCTGCTGGCACTTCTGCGGAAGAAACCGAAAAAGCAATGGCAACATCTGCTGGAAAACCTTGGGCAGATATTCGTTTTCACAAAGCAATGGGAATGAATGATAAAATGACAACAAATATGGTCAGAGGGCTTCTGATTGACATAGTTGCCGTGTTTTTGCTTTGTTGGTTTTTACTAAAAAATAACTCAGATTTCAAAACAACTTTGATTACTTGCTTGGTTTTTGGCTTAATCTCTTATTTAACAACTGATTATACTTTCCAGATTTGGTACGAAACCAAAACTATCCCAAACCTAATTGATGCCCTCGCTGGCTGGGGTTTGTGTGGTGTTTGGCTTGGTTGGTGGCTTGGAAGGTAAAACCAAATTTGAAAAAACTATCGAAACGTGTTGAAAATAATTGATTATCGGTCTTTACTGATATTTTTTTATTTTTCACACGTTTTTTTGTTTATTACTCCAATTCTGAAAACTTTAAATCCTTAATAATCGTTAAATAGAAACGATAAACATTCACTTATTATATTCCATGAAAGGTTTCAGATTTTCAGAGTTCAAACCCGAAATGAAGGGTGAAAATAAATTTGAGCAATTACTCAATATTTTTCAACAATTATTGCTCATCACTGCGGGCGATGTGAGTCAGGCTTTGGCATATATGAGCGACCTCGACCGACAATACCAACTCACCAATGATGCCTATGGAATGGCTGATTTTATTGATGATTTGAAGAAAAAGGGCTATATCACAGAAGAAAAACAAGAAGGCGAGTACAGAATGACACCTAAAAGTGAGCAGAGTATTAGGAAACAATCGCTTGATGAAATCTTCGGAAAATTGAAGCGAACCAAGTCGAGTGGCAGCCATCATACGCCTTATACTGGCTCAGGTGATGAACTTAGTAGCGATATTCGAGCCTTTCAGTTTGGCGATACACTCGACCAAATTTCTATGACAGAATCTTTGAAAAATGCCCAAATTAATGGCGGAATTGATGATTTTATGCTTTTAGAGAGTGATTTGGAAGTGGTCAATCGCGAGTCAAAAATTCAGACTTCGACCGTTTTAATGATTGATATTTCGCACTCAATGATATTGTATGGTGAAGATAGAATCACGCCAGCAAAGAGAGTTGCTTTGGCTTTGGCGGAGCTGATTCGCACAAAATATCCAAAAGATACACTCGATATTTTGGTTTTTGGTAATGATGCTTGGCAAATTCAACTCAAAGATATTCCTTACTTGGAAGTTGGACCTTTTCACACAAATACGGTGGCAGGTTTGGAGTTGGCAATGGATTTATTGCGTAGAAGAAAAACCAAAAACAAACAAGTTTTTATGATTACCGATGGCAAGCCAACTTGTTTAAAAGAGGGCATAAATTACTACAAAAATAGCTTTGGTCTTGACCGAAAAATTGTGAATAAAACACTGACTCTTGCTGCCCAAGCTCGCCGTTTAGAAATCCCGATTACGACTTTTATGATTGCCACCGACCCATATTTGAAGCAATTTGTGCAGCAATTTACAGAAGTGAATAATGGCAGAGCTTATTATAGTGGACTCAATGGCTTAGGTGGTTTTGTTTTGGAAGATTTTCAAAGAAATAGAAGGAAAAACGTGAAGTAATAATGCAAAAAAAAGAACGATTTACAGCTCTCGTCGAATATTTCTCAGAAAATTACCCCGAAGCCGAAACAGAACTTTCATATACAAATCCTTACGAATTGTTGGTAGCTGTAATTTTGTCAGCACAATGTACCGATAAGCGTGTAAATATTGTTACTAAAAAACTTTTCTCTCGTTTCCCTACACCTGAAAGCATGTCTGCCACCACCTCTGATGAGATTTTTGACTATATCCGAAGCGTAAGTTATCCAAATAATAAAGCCAAACATTTACTTGGAATGGCTCGTATTTTAGTCAACGATTTTAATTCGGAAGTGCCAAATACAATTGAAGATTTGCAAAAAATGCCAGGAGTTGGTCGAAAAACTGCCAATGTGATTGTTTCAGTTATTTTCAATCAACCTGCAATGGCAGTTGATACGCACGTTTTTCGAGTGTCGCATCGCTTGGGTTTAGTGCCAAAAACTGCCAAAACACCACTTTTGGTAGAGAAAATATTAGTAAAACATATTCCAAAAGATAAAATTGCAGTTGCTCATCATTGGTTAATTCTTCATGGACGATACGTATGTGTAGCTCGTACACCCAAATGTGGCGAGTGTAATTTAAAACCTTTCTGCCAGGCTTTTGAAAAACAAAAATTTGATACGCCACATCTTTGAAAAAAGTGTAGAGTTAAAAGTTTAGAATGTAACATGAAAAAAGCTCATAACTATAAACTCATAACTCTACACTCTAAATTCTTCAACTACTGCCTTCAAAGTTGGTTCATCAATGGTGTGTTTTCCTTCAAAACAAATCACTTTTGGATTAATGTCAGCTATCATTCCTGCACGAAATTTCTCTGAAATTTCGGGATATGCAACTAAATATTCATCTTTATCGCCATAAATATAGTAAGTTTCGATGTTTTGCAGTTGTTCAGGTTCAATCACTTCTCTAATTCCATTGCTGAAAAATCCCGCCCAAAGCAAAAGCCTATTACATTTGATATGTCCATTTCCCACCCAACGGCATACTGTTGCACAGCCTTGCGAAAAGCCCAAAATATTAACCTCAATTTTTGATAAATCGTAGCCTTTCAGCAAGTTATCATAGACTTGATTTAGAAAATTATTATTGTCAGCTTTTTCTTCATCACGCAACTCACGAGTAGTCCATGATGCACCAACTCGGCTATAATTTTCGTCTAAATAAAACCTTGCTGGAGCTTCGGGGGCTATGATAAATGTCTGACTATCAGTTATTTGCGAGAATTTCTTTATAAAAAATTGTGATAACTGCCCATACCCATGCACTACAAACCAAATATTTTTGGTATTTTCATTCAACTCGCCCAATGTATAATATCGTGCTGTGCGTTCTACTTTTATTATGTGTTCGGTCATATTTAATGAGTGATTTAGTGATTGTGAGATTGAGTGAGTGAAGCAATAACTCAGAATTCAGAACTCTTCACTCAGAACTAAACTCATCCTCCCGCTTTCTTTGCTTTATAGCCTTCTTTTATTAAAAATGTTAAAATCTTTTCACGGTGATCGCCTTGAAGCATAATTTCGTTGTCTTTAGCAGTGCCGCCACTTCCGCATAGATTTTGGAGTTTTTTTCTTAGTTCTTGTAAGTTCTCATCTTTTCCAATGAAGCCTTCTACCCTACTAACAATTTTATTTCCACCTTTTCTTTCCAACCAAATCTTAAAGTTTTGTTGTTGTGCAGGCAAAATTTCTTGCTCTTCGTTTTCTCCAAAATCAAATGTAAAATCGGGATTTGTTGAATAGACAACTCCTTCACGCAATCTTTTATTTTTCATATCATTACTCTTAAACCTTTTTCTAATATACTGATAGTCAAATCTTTAGCTTTTACTTGTAGTGGTTCGCCATCATAATGAATCAAGAAGTCTTTTTCATTTTTAAGTTTAAATTTTGTACTTCGATAATTTTCTGAAAGCTCAGAGGAATGAATATTTCCAGAAAACAATTGGGCAATCATTTGTAATGCTTGCCATGTATTTGGAGGTTGCAAAATAGTGCAATCTATAAAACCATCATCAATAATAGCAGTAGGCGTGATGAAAGCATTATTGCCAAACTGCCGAGCATTTCCGAAAGTCAAACTAAAAACTTCATAATCATTTCCTGCAAATTCGCACTTTAAAGGTTTGTATTTCCAAAACTCAGTAAAGCCAACTTTTACATAATTCCAAAATCCACGACTTGTTTTTTTCGAGAAAACTTCGGCACAATGTGCATCAAAACCTACGCCCGCTGTGCAGAAAAAAGGAATTTCATTTATAAAACAAACATCAATTACTTTGTTGATTGGTGTATTTATAACTTCAATTGCATTCGTAGGATTCATCGAAATGCCTAATTCTCTTGCCAAACCATTTCCAGAGCCTGTCGGTATGATACCCAAAACTGTTTTGGAATTAATCAAAGCCTTGCCAATTTCATTTACAGTGCCATCACCACCAATGGCAACTACAAAAAGTATTTGATTTTTTACTGCTTCTTCTGCAATTTTTGTTGCGTGTCCTGCATATTCGGTAAAGTATATTTCTGGCATATATTTTATCTTATCTAATTGACTATCAATTAGTTGGATGATTTTTTGGTGCTTTTTTTTGCCTCCAGAAATTGGATTTATGATAAACCAAATTGCTTGTTTATTCACGAAAATTTAATAATTTTATGCTTTCGTGCAAAGATAGTATTCGATTTCGGAAAATAAACTCAAATTTACCCTACTATGAAAAAAAACTTATTAATTCTATCATTTTTGGCAATTTCATATTCAACTATGGCTCAAACTTCGACCAATCGCCAAGAAGTTTTGGACGTATTGATTCGACAAAATATGAATTGGAATTCTGGAAATATCCCAGCCTTTATGGAAGATTACTGGCAGTCAGATTCGTTGATGTTTATTGGTTCAAAAGGCGTTGTATATGGCTGGAAGGCAACTTTGGCAAGATACAACAAAAATTACCCTGACCGTGCAACGATGGGAACGCTCAAATTCGATATTCAAAAAACTGATTTTTTCTCAGATACTACTTGTTGGGTTTTGGGAAAATGGCATCTTACACGTCCCGAAAAAGGCGATGTTGGAGGTTTTTTTACTTTAATTTTAAAGAAAATTGAAGGAAAATGGTTAATTGTTTCAGATCATACGAGTTGATTTCTTTGGAAAATCATTCATAGTTTTCAAAAAATCTTCTTTCCTGCGGCGAGATAAATTTACTTCAAATGCTTCTTCCAATCGCACTAAAAGCCCTTCATGGATTTGATAACCAGTTACGTGGTTTAGGTTTACCATGAATGATTTGTGCGTACGAAAAAAATTGTAGGGAATAAACCTTTTTTCGAGTTCTTTCAAGGTTTTTGAAACAATCATTATTTCACCTCCCTGTAAAAAAACTTCGGTATAATTGACAACGGCTTTCAAAAAAAGCACTTCTGCGGGGTTCACAATTTTTTTTCTAACTAAACAGATTGATGAGTTGTGGAGTGGCAAATTTAATGTCATGGGAAAAATTCTTTAGTGTTCTTATCTATTCTAAGTTAAGACCCTAAAGGTCGGTAAAAGGTTGTAATACTGTTTAATAATAATAGAAATAGCTTATTATAAAGATTTATGCCATTTGAAATTTTGCTATAAACACTTGATAATAAGCTATTTAGAAATATATTTTACTTTTTTTGTTGAAATTAAATTTATTTAATGGTAATCTTTAATTTTGATGTATCTCTTTCAATTGGTTCAATTGGGGGCATTCTTTCGTTACCTTCATTGTTTGGTTTTTTTGTACTGTCTGCTGTTTGCACTGTCGAATCTGAGAAAACTTCTACGCTTTCGCCTCCTCCATACGAACAGCCTTGATAATCTTTCTTGATTACGCCACTCGGTTTTGGAAATGGGCCGGGACTATAACCTAATTTTTTGTCAGTGTAAACACTTTGCATAAATTTCCCAAAAATTGGCATTGCCGACCTTGCCCCTTCACCATTTCGTGAGCGAAAGTGAATACTTCGGTCGTCGCCACCAACCCAAACACCACAAACTAAGTCTTTGGTAAAACCCATATACCAAGAGTCCGAATAGTTAGAAGTTGTGCCAGTTTTCCCTGCAGCTTGCCCTCCATTTTTAAATAATTCACCGCAATGTTCAAACAAACCTCTTGAAGTACCACCTGGCTCTTCCACCCCTCCACGGAGCATGTATTGCATCAAAAAGGCAGATTCTGGTCGAATTGCTTCTCGTTTTTTTGTTTCAAATTCATACAAAACTCGTCCTTTTGAGTCTTCAATTTTGAAAACCAACATCGGGTCCACATAAGTGCCATTATTAACAAAAACGCCGTAAGCGGCAACCATTTCGTAGAGTGACACATCAGAAGTGCCAATTCCTAAAGACAAAACAGGGTCGAGCGGAGCTGTAATTCCTAATTTTCGTGCATAATCAATGATTACTTTGGGCTTTACTTCGTCGGCAAGTTGGGCAGCAACTGAGTTTACCGATTTTGCGATTGCTCTCCTTAATGACATATTTGAATATGTAAAATTGCCATCGGCGTTTTTTGGCTCCCAAGTTTTTATCACGCCATTTTCTTTCCATTCTTTCTTGAAAGGCTTGTCAGTGCGTCTGTCGCAAGGTGAAAGGTTGAGTGGGCCATCAATTGCGGCTGTATAAAGTACAGGTTTGAAAGTAGAACCGGGCTGACGGCGACCTTGTTTTACGTGGTCATATTTGAAATAATCGTAGTTTACGCCGCCCACCCATGCTTTAATAAAACCACTATAAGGATCCATTGACATCATGCCAGTTTGCAAAAATCTTTTATAATAAATAATTGAATCAACAGGACTCATCATCATTTCTTTTTGACCTTCCCAAGTAAAAACTTTCACATTTTTTTTCTTTTCATACATATAATAATGCACCGAATCTGGCTCATTTTTAAACCTCTTTTGCAGTTTTTTATAAATTGGGGTTCGCTTGGCAACAGTATCAATAAAACCGGGAATCTCTTGACCATTTTCATAAGTCCAAGGGTTTTTGCCTTTCCATTCGTGGTCAAATTCTTTTTGCAGTTTTTTCATGTGAATCGCCGCTGCATTTTCAGCATGCGTCTGCATTCTCGAATCAATTGTTGTGTATATTTTCAAGCCATCTCTGTACAAATCAAGGTCAATTTCGTTCTTTTTTGCCCAATTTTCTACCCATTTTGCCAAAGCTACCTTAAAATAGCTACCTTGTCCATCATAAGAATCTTGGACATTTATGTCTAATTTTATCTCTGTTTTGCTTAATTTATCAACTTCTTCTTGCTTCAAATCTCCATTATTTGCCATTAATTGCAAGACTGTATTTCGTCTTTTCAATGAGTTTTTAGGGTTTCTAATAGGATTATAAAGTGTCGTTCCTTTCTGCAAACCTACCAAAACGGCAGCTTCATCAACAGTCAATTCTTTAGGTTCTTTATTGAAATAAGTTTGAGAGGCAGTTCGGATTCCGTAAGCATTATTGCCATAATCAACCGTGTTGAGGTACATCGTCAGAATTTCACCTTTGGCAAAATTTCGCTCCAATCTAATGGCAGTAAGCCATTCTTTGGTCTTATAAACTAAGGTTTTTACGAAAGGAATATAATACAATAAGCCTTTCATTTCGCTTTTACGTGTATTATATAAGTTCTTGGCTAATTGCTGTGAAACCGTGCTTCCGCCACCTCTTTCACCACCCGAAAAAATACCAGCTGCAACTCCAGCCATAGACTGTAAATCAATGCCCGAATGTTGGTAAAAACGCTTGTCTTCTGTGGAAATGAGAGCTTTAAAGAGCCACGGCGACATTTGTGAGCTGTCAATGGTTTGTCGGTTTTCGGTAAAATATTTACCAATTTCAACGCCATCTGCCGTGTATATTGCTGAAGATTGTGAGATTTTTGGGTCGGTCAATTGCTCAATACTTGGCATTCTGCCACAAAGCCACAAGAAATTTGTTTCGATACAAAATATATAAATTAGTCCTGCAATGAAGGCTCTAAGGCTATATTTATAAATTTTTGTAATTAGTGGAAAGTGTGTTCCCTCGACATCAAATTTTGAGTTAAAGTAATTTTTTATTTCATCGAGTTTAAGATAAAATTTCACAAAAGCACTTTCTACTTTTTCTTCACCAAAAACCTTGCAAAGCAAGCGATATGTTTTATCTAAAAACCACCACCAAGCATCACTTATTTTTGTAGAGCCAATTGTCCAATATTTTTGAACAATTTCAAAGGTATTTTTTATTTTTTCTAACATAGGTTGAGTACGTAAAGACTATTTTCTCCAATTTATTAAATTGTAGTACAAAGAAACGTTAAAGTTTTGAAAAATGCTTTGTCAAAGAAATGATTCTGAGTTAAAATTTCAAAAATATTTGAGTTTTGAAATTTTAGTTGAAAATTATCTTTAGAAACAAGGTACTTATGACGCAGGATTTATTGAAAAGTTTCCTTTTTAGAATAAATTAAAAATGTAGAAACTTTACCATTCAGTAAAATTTCACCAAATATTAACCTACAAATTTGAATTTTGTTAGAAAACTTACTTACATTCATTGTTTAAAATCATTTTTTTTTACCAAAAACCCTTTTTAACAATGGAAAATATCAACCCTGACAAACCTCTTGAAAAAGAATTATTGCCTCTTTTTACAAGCAAAGCCCCGTTTCAACTTCCAACCGAATGGAAAGATTTTATCGTAAAAGTAAGTCCTTACATTATGCTTATTTTAGTCCCATTGACAGTCTTGGCAATTGGACTTACAGCTTTTGCTTCTATTTTTACTACAATTTCGTCGAATCCTATGTGGGGATTAGCTACCATCTTTACAGTTGCTGGCTTAATTTGTAGTTTGCTTTCAATCAAAGGATTATTCGACCGCAAACGTGAAGGTTGGGTTTGGTCATATTATGCTTTTATGTTGTTTTTGGTAAGTGATTTATTGCATTTTCAATTTATAGATGCTATTATTACTTTTTTGATAAGTGGGTATTTTCTTTTTCAAATTAGAGAATATTATAAGTGATCTGATGTCGGATTTGGGATTTCTGATTTCGGAAGATTTTAGATAGTGAATTTTATTCACATTTGGGATATATTTTACGAATTTCGAAGGCCGAATTTATTCGTATACTGAAAACCAAATTCCATTAATTATTATAGCAACCAATTTTAATTGGTTTATTGAACAAAAACAAAAAGAGCGAAGTATCTCTCGATATTTCGCTCTTCAAAAACTACTCAATTAAAACTTATTTATTTATTTTCGTCAAATCTCCTTTGCTAAATGTTTGGTTTTCTTGGAAAACTTCTTTGCCTTTTTTGCTGACAAATCCATTTTTGCCAAAGATGCTGATACGAGCCATTCCTTCTGAAAAATTATAGGCATCATCATAAATCAAAGGAATAATTTCTTCGCCAGTCTTATTAACAAAACCATATTTATTATTGATAGAAACTCTTGCAACTCCTTCCGAAAACCCCCAAACATTGTCATATTTTAAGGCAGTAATTTCCTTGCCAGACTTATCCATTATTCCAAACTTGTCTTTGATACTCACCACCAACATTCCCTCAGACGAACCTTCAATAAAATCATAAATTACAGGAACAACTTCATTGCCCGATTTGTCAATAATTCCCCATTTACGCTTGTTTCTAACTACCGAAAGTCCTTCTGTAAAATTATCTACTTCGTCGAACATATCAATTACAAACAAGGCATCATTTTTATCAATAAAACCCCATTTTTTGTTGTCAGTTTTTACGGCTGCCCTTCCTTCCGAGAAACTTTTGGCAGATTTATAGTGAAATGGTATAATTTGAAGACCTTTTCTATCAATATATCCAAATTTTCCTTCAAGACCAACACAAGCCAAGCCTTCCGAAAAACTTTCAGCTTTATCGAATTGTGGATGTGAAACATATCTATTTTTGGCATCAATTACGCCCCATTTGCCATATTGCTTTACAAATGTCAAGTTTTCGCTAAAACTAAGAGCATCTTCATATTGTAAATCTATTTTTTCTTTCCCTTTTTTATCAATAAATCCCCATTTCTCTCCCACCCTTACAGCAGCCAATGATTGCGAGAAATTTTGTGCTTCATCATATTTAAAAGCAATGATTTCCTTGCCAGTTTTATCAATAAAGCCCCATTTACCATTTCTTTGAGTAGCGGCAAGTCCTTCACTGATGTCATATGCATTGTCATATTTGGCAGAAACAACTTCGTTTCCTTTTCGATTGACAAAACCTACTTTATTATTTTTTTCGATGCGAGAAACACCAGATTGATAATCATTAAATGAAGTATTTGAAGCAAATTTCATTTTTGCTTCTTGTGCAAAAGCCGTACTTGTAAATAAAGTTAAACTAAGTAAAAGACTTTTTTGTAGCTTATTTTGAAAAAAACTATTCATGGGAGTAACATTTTTAGGGAAAACAGTAATTAATTTAAATAGTGATTTACCAAAGATGTGCCAATCAATCACTTTCAAACATAATCTTAGCAAACGGATACATTTGAAAGGTTTTGAACAAAGAAATCATAGAAGAGTATAAAAAAACTAAATTTCATAAAAACGCCCACGACTCAAACTCAATGCCAAAGTAACCAGAATAATATAAAACTTAGCCAACGGATACGTTTCGGTAGTATAGAGAAATAAGCAAAAAGCATTACCTTTGCAGAAGGTTTAGAATAAATTATAAATATACTTAATTCCTAATTAATTAGCCCTCCCTATCGGGGAGGGTTGGGAGGGGGTTGTTTTCTTAGCATAGTAAATGAAAATTTCATACAATTGGTTAAAAACGCTGATAGAAATAAACGAATCGGCAGAAGAAATTGGTAAATTATTGACCGCCACAGGTTTGGAAGTGGAAGGAATAGAAGAAATTGAGTCGGTTAAAGGTGGACTTAAAGGTTTTGTGGTGGGCGAAGTGCTTACTTGCGAAACTTTTATGGTTAAAGAAAAGCAGTTGAGCCTTACAACTGTTGATATTGGCACAGAAATTCCTTCGAGCATTGTGTGTGGGGCAGAAAATGTACGTGTAGGGCAAAAAGTGATTGTTGCCACTCTTGGAACGACCGTTTATTTTGCAGATGGTAAGAGTTTTGTTATTGAAAAAAGAAAAGTTTACGGACACCCTTCTGAGGGCATGATTTGTGCCGAAGATGAAATCGGAATTGGCACTTCACATGATGGAATTTTGGTGTTAAATACAGATTTAATAAATGGAACTCCAGCCAGTAAATATTTCAGCCTCGAACCAGATTTTCAAATCGAAATTGGACTTACACCAAACCGTGCTGATGCCGCTTCGCATTTGGGCGTAGCTCGAGATTTACGTGCGGTTTTGGGTCGTGAAATAAAAATGCCTTCGATTGAAAACTTCAAAACTTCTTCACAACAGTCTGATTTTCAGATAGTTATAGAAAATAATGAGGCTTGTCCACGTTTTTGTGGCTTAGAAATTCGTGGAATTACGGTGCAAGAATCGCCAACTTGGTTGAAGAATGCTTTACAATCAATTGGCTTAAATCCTATCAATAATATTGTTGATATTACCAATTATATATGCCATACATTAGGGCAACCGATGCATGCTTTCGATGCTGACGAAGTAAAAGGACATAAAATTGTAGTACGAGTTCCTGAAAGCGGAACGCCGCCCGAAGGAACAAAATTTACAACCCTCGATGGCACTGAACGCACACTTTCGGGCAACGATTTGATGGTTTGTAATGACCATGGGCCAATGGCAATTGCAGGAGTTTTTGGTGGTCAAAAATCTGGCATTAAGCCAACTACTCAAAATCTTTTCTTGGAAGTGGCTTATTTTAGTCCAGTTTGGGTGCGTCGAACTGCCACTTTTCATGGACTAAAAACCGATGCTTCGTTCAGATATGAGCGTGGCACTGATCCAAATATGCCACCGTTTGCCATTCGTTTGGCAGCACTTTTGATGCAAGATGTAGCAGGTGGAGAAATTTTGGACAACGTAATTGATGTTTATCCAAATCCTATTGAAAACTTCAAATTTGGTGTAAAATATAAAAATATTAGTCGCTTAATTGGTAAAGACTTAGATAAAGATTTAATCAAAAATATCTTACAAAGTCTTGATATTCAGGTAATTAGCGATGATGGAAATGAAATGCAAGTGAGTGTTCCACCTTACAGAGTTGATGTTACGAGAGAAGCAGATGTGATTGAAGAAATCCTCAGAATTTATGGTTTTGGTAGCATCGAACTTTCCGAAAGCCTTCAAACAGATTATTTGTCGAGTTTCCCAGAGAAAGATATTGATAAATTACAATTCAAGATTATTGAGCTTTTGGCAGGAAATGGTTTCAACGAAATTCAGACACTTTCTATTACTAAACCCGCTTATAATCAAGCACTTACAGCAACTGCAAAAGGTGAGGAAGTTAAATTGTTAAATCCATTAAGTGAAGAGCTTTCGGTGATGCGACAAAGTTTACTTTTGACTGGAATGGAGTCAATGGCTTATAATATCAATCGCCGTCAGAAGGATTTGAAATTGTTTGAATTTGGACGAAGTTATTATAAAAAAGAAGATAAATATAAGGAAAGCAAGCATTTAGGACTTTGGCTAACGGGCAATCGTCAGTCCGAAACTTGGGCAAATCCAAGTACACCAATTGCTTTTCATGATTTAGCAATGGCTGTTCAGCAAGTTTTGAAAGCCATGAAAGTAAGCAAATTTGATACTCAGGAAGCTGATTCAAACATTTTTCAATATGGCTTATCTTATTTATTAAACAAAAAACCTTTGGTGAGTTTGGGTTTAGTAAAAACTTCTTTGGCAAAATTGGCAGATGTAAAACAAGCGGTTTTTTATGCAGATTTTGATTGGGAATATTTATTAAAACAATATTCTGATAAAGTAGCTTTTGCAGGAATTCCGAAGTTTCCCGAAGTTCGCCGTGATTTGTCAATAGTGATTGATTCGACAGTAAATTTTGAACAAATTTCAGCAATTGCTTCCAAAACAGAGCGAAATTTATTGCAAAATATCAATGTTTTTGATGTGTATGCTGGGGAAAAATTGGGTGAAGGCAAAAAATCATATTCGGTAAGTTTCACGCTCCTCGACAAAGAAAAAACTCTAACCGACGAAGTGATCGACAAATCAATGCAACGCCTCATTGCCGCTTATGAAAAAGATTTAGGGGCGGTGATTAGAAAATAATGGTTAATGGTGAATGATGAATTTTTTAAATTATACCTCTATTAAAGATGAATTAAAATGTAACTATTTTAAGCAAATTTCAGTCATAACTAAAATCATAAAAAAAAACATGAAAAAATACTTAGTAATTGGCATTTCAGTAACATTTTTGGGCGTATTTTCGACAAATAATTCTTACGCAGAAAACGCTTTTCCAATAATACAACAAGATTCTACACAAGATGCAGAAGTGCTTTTAGATAAAGCAATCGTGGCACAAGAAGCAGGAAATGTTGAAATTTCTATGCAATCTTTGACCGCAGGAACAGCAGCTTTGGAAAAAGAAGCAAGTGCAGATAAAGGAAGTTTTAAAGACAAACTTTTGAGTCAGGTTGGTACTTTACAAAAATTTGCTCCGATGCTCAAAAGTGGACTCCTGAAAGGAGATGTTTTTAAAAAAGCAGTCAATATGATAAAAATGTTATTGGCAGCCAAACGCATGGAAAGTATGTTGGGGGGGTCAAGTTTATTAGGAAACGTAGGCGGATTGACAAAAAACTTAGGTTTAATGAAAGTTGGAATGTCTGCATTAGGAGGCGAATCTCAAGATAAATTAGGGGGATTACTTTCATCAGCAATGAGTGGCGTAGGCAACCTCAGCAAAGGTGGAATAACAGCAAAAGCTGCCGAACCAGCAGTAAAAAAACAACTTGGAGGAATATTAGACTTTGTGAAAGGAGCGATTTGAGTATAAATTGTAAAGTTCAGAATGTAGTATTTTTACACATCAATAAAAAAATCCTGATAAAATTTTTATCAGGATTTTTTGTGGACTATTGTCTTTTGATTTTCGTTTAAATCGCCACAGGAGCTTTTATGCCAGGATATGGCTCATATTCTTCAAGTTTGAAATCTTCAAATTTAAAGTCAAAAACACTTTTTATTGCTGGATTTAAAATCATTTTTGGCAATTTTCGGGGTTCACGAGAAAGCTGTAAATCAACTTGTTCCAAATGATTTGAATATATATGAGTATCTCCGCCCGTCCAGATAAATTCGTGTGCTTCGAGTCCACATTCTTGTGCAACCATCATCGTAAACAAAGCATACGAAGCAATATTGAATGGAACGCCCAAAAATACATCAGCACTTCGTTGGTATAATTGGCAAGAAAGTTTGTTCTCGGCTACATAAAACTGAAAAAAAGCATGGCAAGGCATCAAAGCCATTTGCGATAATTCACCTACATTCCAAGCAGAAACAATGATTCTACGAGAATCTGGCGACTTTTTCAGTTGATTGAGTGCTTCTTTCAACTGGTCAATTACTTCTCCATTTGGACCAGCCCAGCTACGCCATTGTTTACCATAAACAGGACCCAAATCGCCATTTTCGTCCTCCCATTCGTTCCAAATCGAAACACCATTTTCTTTCAAATATGCTGTATTTGTTTCACCTTTTATAAACCACAAAAGTTCGTGAATGATAGATTTTGTATGTACTTTTTTGGTTGTAACCAATGGAAAACCTTCTTGCAAATTGAACCTCATTTGATAGCCAAAAACACTAATAGTACCTGTGCCTGTTCGGTCGGTTTTTTTTGTGCCGTTTTCGAGAATATGTTTAAGAAGGTCGTGGTATTGTTTCATTTATGGGAAAAATATGAGTTTTTGCAAATATAAGGAGAATAAATAAAAAACGGAAGGCATCGCTCTAAGCGATGCCTTCCGAAATGTAAGACTGAAGGCTAAAAACTGGCAACTGAAAACTAAACTATTGCTTCTCGCAACAAGATTTACTTTCTTTTTTACACGCTTTTTCCTCAGCTTTCGTACATTCTTTACCCATATCTTTTGTGCATTCTTTCGAGCAACTTATTTCTTTTTTTGCAGCTTCTTTACGTGCTTTTCTTCCTTTTTCTTTGTCGAAAGCATAAACAGCAGCTCCTGCCGAAACTACTAATGCGAAAACTATAATGATTTTTTTCATGTCTTTATTTTTACTTATTAGATGATAACTAAACCGGACTTTTAATTGTATACTCAAATATTATACCAAACTAATTGATTGATAATGAGTGAGTTATCTCGGAACTTGGTGATAATTGTGCCGTAGCTGAGCAGTATTTTTCCATCGAAAGTTTGATGGCTCGTTCAACTTTTACCAAATCTAAATTGCCTTTGAATGCAAAATGAACGTTGATTTTTCGGAAAGGACTCATTTCTGTTCCTTCGATTTTCTCACGATGCCCATCTACAGAAATACGTAAATCTTCAATGGTTTGGCGTTGTTTTTTCAAAATCAAAATAACATCAATGGCTGTGCATCCACCCAAACCCATCAAAAGCAATTCCATTGGTCTTGCTCCCAAATTATGCCCACCAATATCAACATTTGCATCAATATGATTGGTAACTCCTGATGCTCCAGATGCTTCAAAATGAAAGGCATCATCAACTCTTACTAATTCTACTTTCATAATAAAATCAAAATAATATAAAACTTAATATTAATGTTTTTTCAACAAAAAATATGGTATTCAAAGTTTCATTAAATATAATTTGTTTTTGTATGTATTAGAATAATTATATTTAATTAAAAATATTTTATATTTAATTTTAAACCTATTTTTACTGTTTTTAATCAAATAATTTCAATTTTCACAAAATTTAAAACCTAAAAATACACATTAAGTAAAATATAATTGTATTATTCCAATAATTAAATTTCATAAAAAAAGAATATACGCAAAATATTATTTGGTGTTATCATTAATAGACAAAATATATTAGAAAATACTTGACATATATCAATAAAATATACTATGTTTGTATCATAAAACAACAGAATAATGAGAAATCACATAGACGAAGAAACTTACACATGGTCTTTTAAAGTATTTGGTCTTCTAGGAGTCCTACTTTTATTGGTAAATATATTTTTATATTTTTCACCAGAGCCTACCCATGTAATGGCATTTAAGTTTGCCAGCTCTACATTTTTCTTATTATTGGCAGTCGGCATTTGGATGCGTTTAGAGTACTTGAAAGTATTCAAAGTAGCCATTTACAAAGCTCGTCGTGTACCAATGTGGGCATCAGTTTTTGTTTTTGTTTTTGTAGCATTTTCGAGATTTTTCTAAAATATTATTATAAAGGTGAGTTTATAGAAAAGAGCGAGGCATTTGTCTTGCTCTTTTTTTGTTTTGAATCCAAAAACTGCCTTTTTGTCTATATTTTTCTTACATAATTCATACTTTTCGGTCATTTTTTCCGAAAAACTACTCTCTGCACACTTTTTGAGGACTATTTTGAAACAAATAATCTGCAAACTATGAACTTCAATCAATATACTATTAAAGCCCAAGAAGTAATTCAGAAGGCTTCCGAAATTGCCCAAGCCAACGGGCAACAAGGCATCGAAACTGGGCATATTCTAAAAGCAATTTTGGAAGAAGATGCCAATACCGCTACTTTTCTTCTGAAAAAATCGGAAGTGAATTTTGAAACGATTCAGTCGAAATTAGAAACAATCATTTCGACTTATCCAAAAGTTTCGGGCGGAACAGCACAAGCATATTTGAGCAATGATGCCACACAAACTTTGAGCAAAGCCAATGTTTTGATAAAAGATTTTGGTGATGAATTTATAAGTGTCGAAATTTTACTTTTAAGTTTGCTTTCTGGACGAGATTCCATTGCTAACTTATTGAAAACCAACAACTTAACAGAAAAAAAAATAAAAGAATCCATCAAAGAATTAAGAGGAAATAGCACTGTGAAAGACCAAAATGCCGAAAATACTTACCAAGCCCTTTCTCGATATAGCAAAAATCTGAATGATTTGGCTCGAAAAGGCAAAATAGACCCAGTTATTGGGCGAGATGAAGAAATTCGCAGAGTTTTGCAGATTTTATCTCGCCGAACAAAAAATAATCCAATACTTTTGGGCGAACCTGGCGTTGGAAAAACAGCCATCGTAGAAGGTTTGGCTCAAAGAATTGTATCGGGCGATGTTCCCGAAAACCTAAAATCAAAAACCATCGTTTCGCTTGATATGGGTTTGTTGATTGCTGGTGCAAAATACAAAGGTGAATTTGAAGAGCGACTAAAAGCAGTCATTAAGGAAGTTACAGATTCGGACGGAGAAATAGTTTTGTTTATTGACGAAATTCATACGCTCGTGGGAGCTGGTGCAGGTGGCGAAGGTGCAATGGATGCGGCAAATTTGCTAAAACCTGCTCTTTCTCGTGGCGAATTGCACACTATTGGAGCAACGACACTCAACGAATACCAAAAATATATTGAAAAAGACAAGGCTTTGGAACGACGTTTTCAGACTGTTATTGTTGATGAGCCAAATGTGGCAGATGCGATTTCGATTTTGCGTGGAATCAAAGATAAATATGAGTTGCATCATGGCGTAAGGATTCAAGATGATGCCGTAATTGCTGCCGTTGAGTTGTCAAATCGCTATATTTCTGATAGATTTCTGCCTGATAAAGCCATTGATTTGATGGACGAGGCAGCTTCAAAATTGCGTTTGGAAATGGACTCAATGCCCGAAGAATTGGACGAATTGAATCGTAAAATCATGCAATTTGAAATTGAACGAGAAGCCATTCGTAGAGAAAATAACCGTGAAAAAGAAGCCACTTTGAACAAAGATATTGCCGATTTAAGCGAAAAACGCAACGAATTGAAGGCAAAATGGGAAAATGAGAAAGGTTCACTCAACGAAATCCGTTCTTTGAAAGAACTAATTGACCAACTAAAATTAGAAGCCGACCAAGCCGAACGTGCAGGAGATTATGGAAAAGTTGCCGAAATTCGTTACGGTAAATTAGTTGAAGCCAATGAACGTTTGAACGAAATTCAAACAAGCAATGACCAAAAACCAGATACACTTTTAAATGAGGAAGTAACTCCCGAAAATATTGCTGAAATTGTGGCAAAATGGACTGGTGTTCCTGTCATAAAAATGCTTCAAAGTGAGCGTGAAAAATTGCTTCATTTGGAAGATGAACTTCGCAAAAGAGTAGCAGGGCAGGAGGAAGCCATCGAACTGGTGGCTGATGCGGTGCGTCGCTCTCGTGCAGGAATGCAAGACCCAAAAAAACCAATCGGTAGCTTTTTGTTTTTGGGAAGTACAGGCGTTGGAAAGACGGAATTAGCAAAAGCTCTTGCCGAGTATTTGTTCAATGATGATACTGCCATGATAAGAATTGACATGAGCGAGTATCAAGAACGCCACACCGTAAGTCGTTTGGTAGGAGCCCCTCCAGGATATGTGGGTTATGATGAAGGCGGACAATTGACCGAAGCCGTGAGAAGAAAACCATACAGCGTAATATTATTGGACGAAATAGAAAAAGCTCATCCAGATGTGTGGAATATTTTGTTGCAAGTTTTGGATGAAGGGCGTTTGACTGACAATAAAGGTCGCACGGCAAATTTCAAAAACTCGATTATTATTATGACTTCAAATATCGGTAGTCATATTATTCAAGATAAATATTTGGCAAGCAATGGCGATGAAAAAGGCTGGCAATTATATTATAAAGAAGAAGCCAAAAATGAGGTAATGGATTTGCTAAAAGCATCAGTTAGACCTGAATTTTTGAATAGAATTGATGAAATCGTACTTTTCGACCCATTGACGAAAGCTAATATTCGTAGCATCGTTCAGATTCAATTTAAGCAAATTCAAACAAGATTATCAGAGCAAAACATCACTTTGGAAGCCTCTGATGAGGTTTTAGATAAATTAGGCGAAGAAGGTTACGACATTACTTACGGAGCAAGACCACTCAAAAGAGTATTACAACGCCGAGTTTTGAACGAACTCTCAAAAGAGATTTTGTCAGGAAAAGTGCAAAAAGATTCGGTTGTGATGATGGAACTTGGAGGCGAAGGTGAGATAGTTTTTGAGAATATTGAGGTGGTCGAGGTTTGATAAAATAGGTTTCTAAAAATCCCATCAAGGTGAAATTTGATGGGATTTTTAAGTTTTTAAAAAGCAGAACCTTCTGATTTATTTTGAGCAATTAAAGAACTAATAACTCTTTTGGAGTTCTCTTCTTTAAATATATTTTTTAAAGTTTCAATAAGTTGTTGCTCATCTTCAACTTCATATATTCCCTCGAAATCTTCTAACGAACATGGATAAAAAAATATATTTTCATTATGGATATATTCTGAATATTTGATTTCATCTTGTTTTCATTCTTTTTCAAAAGGTTTTTTTTCTCCAACATTAACAATGAATTTCAAGCTATCTTTCAAGTTGAAAACTATACTCGCAGGATTTTTTTTTTTTTAATGATAACGTTTTATGAATATGCAAATTTGCATATATACAGATTTGTATATTTGTAAATACTTGAACCAACCAAGAAAATTGCAAAAACAATGAAGTAATATAGTCAGTAAAAAAGACTTGTTTTTTTACTGATTTTTCATAAATTTGCTTTCCTTCAACTAACTAAAAATGAACTTCAATATTGATGCTGACAAGCAATTTACCTACGATGCAATCGTCATAGGTTCGGGCATAAGTGGTGGCTGGGCTGCCAAAGAATTATGCGAAAAAGGTCTAAAAACGCTTGTCTTGGAGCGTGGAGGCATGGTCGAACATATAAAAGACTATCCAACTGCCTTGAAAAATACTTGGGATTTTGAGCATCGTTTGAAAGATATTCCTTCCGAAGTTGAGAAAAATCCAATTGTCAATCGTTGCTATGCTTACTCCGATGCCACCAAGCATTTTTTTGTAAAAGATGAGCAGCATCCATACATTCAAGAAAAACCTTTTGATTGGATTCGTGGCTACCAAGTTGGCGGAAAGTCTTTGCTTTGGGCAAGGCAAACTCAGCGTTGGAGCGAGTACGAATTTGAAGCTCCCGCCCGTGATGGTTTTGCGGTTGATTGGCCCATTCGTTACAAAGATTTAGCTCCTTGGTATAGCCATGTCGAGCATTTTGCAGGAATTTCGGGCAATAAAGATGGCATAAAAAACCTTCCTGATGGAGATTTTTTACCACCTTGGGAATTAAATTGCGTAGAAAAACACATTCAAACAAGTGTCAAGAAAAACTATAAGGACCGACAAGTAATTATTGGGCGATGTGCACATTTGACCAAGCCAAATGATATTCATACTGAGCAAGGGCGTGGGCAATGTCAAGCCCGTAGTTTGTGCGAACGTGGTTGCCCATATGGTGGTTATTTTAGCTCAAATTCTTCGACTTTGCCTTGGGCAGCAAAGACTGGAAATCTTACAATTCGTCCAAATTCGGTCGTTCATTCTATAATTTTTGATGAAAAGCTTGGTAAAGCATCTGGCGTAAGAGTAATTGATACCGACACAAAAGAAGTACTTGAATACAAAGCAAAAATCATTTTTGTCAATGCCGCTGCTCTCAATACTAACTTACTTTTATTGAATTCTACCTCAAATCGTTTCCCAAATGGCATCGGAAATGATAATGGCTTGATGGGTCATTATTTGGCTTTTCATTTGTATCGTGGGCAGGGTGGAGCAACTTTTGAAGGCTATGCCGACCAATATTATTATGGAAGTAGACCTACTGCGGCATTTATGCCTTCATTCAGAAATGTAGAGCTGCAAGAAACAGATTTTCAGAGAGGATATATGGTAGCTTTTTCGGCAGGAAAAGGTTCTTGGCAGCAAGGTTTTGGCAAGGAAGGTTTTGGAACAGATTGGAAAGAAAGTTTGACAGTTCCGAGCGAAAAATGGGGCGTTTATATTCAAATGCAAGGCGAAACGATTCCCAAGAAAGAAAATCATGTACGACTAAGCAAAGACAAAACCGATGTTTGGGGAATTCCACAGCTCATCACTTCGGTAGATTATGACGAAAATGACATCAAAATGATGAAGGATTTTCATGTGCAAGCTGCCGAAATATTAGAAAAAGGAGGTTGCAAAAACATCAATATGTTTGACAGTCATCAATCTCCAGGCTTGGATATTCACGAAATGGGCGGCGTACGCATGGGAAAAGACCCAAAAACTTCACTCCTTAATGAGTGGAATCAGCTACATTCTTGCAAAAATGTGTTCGTTACCGACGGTGCTTGCATGACTTCAGTTGGCAATCAAAATCCGTCTTTGACATTTATGGCACTCACTGCTCGTGCGGCAAATCATGCTGTGGAAGAATTGAAAAAGTTGAATTTGTAGGTAAAATATTTCATTTCAAAGCAATTTCTTCAAATGAGAGTTGTTTTTTGTTTTTCTATGAAGAATTTATATCTGTATTTTTTTTGAAACAAAACGTGCACGATTGATGTTAAGATTGAAAACATTTGAAAATTGAGTTTAAGAAAAAAAAATCAACAAAGGACAATCGAAAAAACAAATAAAGAAGAAGATTACTACTATGAAAATGGTTTTATGGTCTTTACAGAAGCCTATCACCTCAAAAGAGGGTATTGTTGTAAGAGTTTGTGCCGCCATTGTCCTTATGGAATTAAAAAAAACTAAGCGATACTTTTTTCTTTCTAAAAAAAAATGTAATTTTGCACTCCAATTTTAGGAATTAATCATTTTTTCATAGAAAATATACAATAAGGCAATGGCAAAAGTTTGTCAAATCACAGGCAAGAAAACGCAAGTTGGTAATAATGTATCACATGCGAATAATAAAACTAAGCGTAAGTTTTTCCCGAATCTAAAAACTAAGCGTTTTTTCTTAGAATCTGAAGGAGTTTGGGTTTCATTGAAAGTTTCAATGTCAGCTCTTCGTACAATCAACAAAAAAGGCTTAGAAGCTACTTTGGTTGATGCTGCTCGTAGAGGAACTTTAGCATTATAATATTCTTATAAAGAATTTTAGAGGTAAAAAGCATGGCTCATAAGGTCATGCTTTTTTCTTGTATCATCAAATTCAATAAATTAAAAAATGAAACAGATTATTGAAGCAACCGCTTATATTCAATCAAAGATTGATAATTTTAAGCCTCAATTTGGTATTATTTTGGGAACTGGTTTGGGTAAATTGGCAATCGAAATAGACATAGTTTATTCTATAGACTATAAAGATATTCCTCATTTCCCTATTTCAACAGTTGAATCTCATACTGGAAAGCTTCTTTTTGGGAAATTGAATGGTAAAAAAGTAGTATGCATGCAAGGACGTTTTCATTACTATGAAGGCTATTCGATGAAGCAAGTAACCTTTCCGGTACGTGTAATGAAGATGCTTGGAATCGAACGTTTAGTTGTGTCAAATGCTTCGGGGGGAATGAATCCGATGTATAAAGAAAGTGATATAATGATTATTGAAGACCATATTTCATTATTTTTGCCAGAAAATCCTTTGATGGGTAAAAATATTATGGGTGAACGTTTTCCAGACATGAGCGAACCATATGAGTTGGATATGATAGAAAAAGCGTTGGTAATTGCAACTCAAAATGGTATCGAAGGCGTGCATAGTGGTACGTATGTGAGTGTAGTTGGACCAAATTTGGAAACTAAAGCAGAATATAGATTATTGAGAATGTTAGGAGCAGATGCCGTAGGCATGAGTACAGTTCCAGAAGTAATTGTGGCACGGCGAGGCTATTTTTTAAACTGTGTCAAGTGAAAATTTCACAAAAGTGTTAATTTTACTTTAAACATAGAATATTATGACTCACAATCAACCATTTGACTTTGCATCTTTTCAAGAAGAAGCAATAAAAGGCTTATATTCAGG
>JANNDY010000076.1:0-18534 GCA_031378345.1 Emticicia sp.
AAAGAAATTTTGTCAGAAATTAGTATTATTTTCGCTGACAGAATCGCTGATGAGGATTTCGAGTTATAAGTTTTGGTTGAAAAAACCAAAACTTATAACTCGCTCAAGTTAGGCTTGACACAGTTTAAAAAACACTCCCTATTGGTGAATTAAAATCGCAACAGCAAACAGTTTCTAAAACCTATTCTTAAATGAAAGCAAATATAAGATTTCCCTTTTACGCAAAAATATCGCTTATCATTATTGGCATATTTGCCTTTATTGCCATGCTATTTTTTGCCCAAAAGCTTATTTTGCCTATCATTTATGCAACAATTATGGCAATAGTTTTAAGTCCGATTGTTGATTTTTTAGTAAGAAAAAAAATGAATCGAGTTTTAGCAATTACGCTTACGCTTTTGTTTTTTATTTTCGCAACAATCGGAATCGTTACCTTGCTATGTATACAGATGGTTCAATTCGGAGAGTCATTTCCTGTTTTGGTTGAAAAGTTTCATCAATTAGCCGATGCAATTGTTGTTTGGGTTACTAATAATTTGAGTATCAGTTCCACCAAAATTGACCAAATTATTACACAAAAAAGAAATGATATTCTCAATGAAAGTAGTTCATTCATAGCTCATACACTCATTAATACTGGCAGTAGCCTTGCTGTACTTGCACTTATTCCAGTATATATTTTTATGATATTATTTTATCAAAGCCATCTGATAGCATTTATTCATAAACTTTTCAGAGCAAATGAATATAGTGAAGTGGACGAAGTGCTTACCGCCACCAAAAAAATCATTCAAAGTTACCTCATTGGTTTATTATTGGAAGCACTCATTATTGCCACTTTAGATTCAACAGCCTTGTTAATATTAGGCATTGAATATGCCATTTTGTTTGGAGTGATGGGGGCATTAATCAATGTAATACCTTTTGTAGGAGGCATTATGGCAGTTTCTTTGCCTTTACTCATTGCCATTGCCACAAAATCGCCCATCTATGCTTTGCTTGTTGTGGCAGCATATATGCTCATTCAGTTTGTAGATAATCATTATATTGTGCCAAATGTTGTGGCATCGAAAGTAAAAATAAATGCACTCATTTCCATAATTGTTGTCTTGGCAGGTGGGGCTTTATGGGGCTTTCCCTAAATGTTTATTTCTATTCCATTAACGGCAATTATAAAAGTGGTTTTAGATCATATCGAATCTTTAAAACCTTGGGGATTTCTTTTAGGAAATAGTACGCCAACTGTTGTGAAAATTTAATTTAGTGTAGTATTTTTTTTACCACAGAGTGCTACAGAGGTTTACCACAGAGTTACACAGAGTAAAATATATTTTTATTAATAGTCAAAACTAAACTATTGAGACACCAACTTTATCAAAATAATTTATAATATGAAACCATCAATTGGAATATCAGAAGAACGTTTACAGAATAGCGTTGCTTTACTTTCAACAATTTTAGCAGACGAAATGACCTTGTATATCAAAACAAGAAAATTTCATTGGAATGTATCAGGCGAGAGTTTTATGGAACTCCACAAATTGTTTCAAGCTCAATATACCGAACTTGAAGAAACAATAGATGAAATTGCTGAACGAATTGGAAAACTTGGCAGCAAAACTATCGGCACAATGAAAGAGTTTTCAGAACACACCAGACTGGAAGAATCGCCCAATGTTTATCCTTCTCAAAAAGAAATGCTGAAAGAACTCTTGGGCGACCATGAGTCCATTATTATTGAATTAAGAAAAGATATTGATGCTTGCGAAAAAAATAAAGATGCGGGCACAACCGACTTTCTGACTGGAATTATGAAACAACATGAAACAATTGCTTGGGTATTGAGGAGGTATTTGAACTGATTTTTTGAAGATAAATAACATTTTTGGCAATGATTTTATGTGTTATGCTGTTAATACAATAACATTAACCATGAAATCATCAAAATTATGCTCATTAGCTTCAAAGTCATTTCCCTATTGCTCAACCTTTGTTTGGCAAAACCTCCAGTAGTTTCAGTAGTAAAAGAAGTCATTAAAATTGACGAAATTCAAACACTTTATGCCGATTGTGGACTAAACGGCAAAGTAAGTTTTGATGCGTTTAAGGCATCAGTAGAAGGTTTTCAAACTTTTCATCCTGCAAAACCAATCATTACAATTGTTGATTTTGCGTTGCCCTCAATTGTCGAAAGGTTTTTTGTGATTGATATTGCCAAGAAAAAATTACTCTTTTCGTCATTGGTGGCACATGGTCAAAAATCGGGTGAAAATATGGCACATTCTTTCTCCAATAAAATGGAATCTCACCAAAGTAGTTTGGGATTTTATTTGGTCGGACAAGAAATTCAAAGTCCAAAACATGGTTCGGCGTTGCTTTTGAATGGCTTAGAAAAAGGTATCAACGACAATGCCCGCCGCCGAGAAATCATTATTCATGGTGCTGCTTATGTAAGTGCATCTTTTGTTCAACAGTTTGGTCGCCTTGGTCGCAGCTATGGTTGTCCAGCTTTACCACAATCACTTATTCCGCAGGTAGTTCCTGTACTCGCCAATGGAAGTTTACTTTATATCCATAGTTAAAATGCCCTTTTTCAAGGAAGGCTTCCCTCAAAGGATAGCCTTCCTCAACTTTCTTAGATTATTAAGTTGCGTATTTATCGTTTTGATAATGGCAAGTTGCAACAAGAATAAAAAACCAAATAAATCGGCTGACGAAAGTGTCTATTCCTCCAAAAACTACACGGATTTAGTGCTTGATAGTACAATTGTTAGCACTTTTTTAGCCTCCTCCCCTTTTTCAGATTCACTTAAAAGTGAAGTAAATCAGTTTTATATTAGACGAAATTATCAATTCGGTTGGTTCAATCAACAAGGAATTACTTGTGCAGCCCCCAATTTATATGCTCAATTGCAAAATTATAACCGTGATTTTGCCGACAGTAGTTTGCAAAATGCTCGTTTAAATAATTTAACGACGGCAGTTGTGGTAGACGAAAAGAAATTTTTATCTCAAAAAAATCTTGCTCAAGAATTAGAACTATTACTGACAACTACATTTTTTAAGTATTCTCAAAAAGTATATAGCGGCACTACCAAAAGCCCAAGAAATCTCGATTGGTTTATTCCTCGCAAAAAGAAAAACTATCAAATATTGCTTGATTCATTAGTTTCGTCTGCCTTTTGCGAGAAAATTCAAGAACCGCTCAATGTATATTATATTCGATTGAAGGAGCAACTTAGGCAATATCGTATCATTCAGAAAAAAGGTGGATTGCCTGCCGTTGTTACAGATGAAAAATTATTGGCTGTTGGCGATAGTAATTTATGTCTGATAAATGCAAAAAAACACTTGTTTTTAACTGGCGATTTGAAAGCAAACGACAATTCGATTTATTTTACAGATTCATTAAAAGTTGCAGTTCAAAATTTTCAACATCGAATGGGTTTAGTAGAAAATGGCAAGTTAAACACAGCAACACTCAAAGAATTGAACCGCCCGATTGATTTTAGAATCAAACAAATAATGGTCAATTTGGAACGGCTGCGTTGGATTCCTGTAGAAATGGAAAAAGATTATTTGCTCATTAATATTCCTGAATTCAGGCTTCATGTTTTTGAAAACGGAAAGCTCGCTTGGGCAATGAATGTAGTCGTTGGAAAGACGGTTCATCAAACAACTATTTTTAGAGGAGATTTATCTAAAATTGTGCTAAATCCCTACTGGGGCATTCCTACGAGCATTGTTAAGAATGAGATTTTGCCAAAAATTCAACGAAATCCGAATTATTTGGAGCAAAATAACATGGAAGTTATCAATGGAAATTACCGACAAAAGCCTGGAAAAAACAATGCTTTGGGCAAAATCAAGTTCCTTTTTCCAAATAATTTCAGTATTTATTTGCACGATACACCTTCCAAAAGTCTTTTTAAAGAAAACGCTCGTGCGTTCAGTCATGGGTGCATTAGAGTCGCTGAGCCAAAACGATTGGCAATATATCTATTAAGAAAAGAAAGTGAGTGGAGCGAAGAAAAAGTTGATAATATTCTCGAAACTGATAATATGACCGAAATCATTGTTCGCCCCACAGTGCCAGTTTATATTGCATATTTTACGGCATGGGTTGATAATAAAGGTTTGTTAAATTTCCGAAATGACTTATATAATTTAGATAATAAACTATCAAAAGAGGTTTTTGGGGAATAATTAAAAAATTGAAAATGAAGCCAAATTCAGACATAATTCCCCACAAAAAATACCTTATTTCAAGAAAAATAGATGCTTTTTTCTTAGAAATCTATGACGTTTCCAAATTTATTGGCTTGTTTTTCAAGGAAGCTTTCTCCTCCCCTTTTGAATGGAAAGAAATCATCAATCAGTGCTATAATGTTGGCTATAAATCTTTGCCCTTAATTTCTTTGACAGGTTTTATCATTGGCATTGTATTTACAAAGCAATCTCGTCCATCGCTTTCAACTTTTGGAGCAAGTTCGTGGTTGCCTTCTCTCATTTCAATTGCTATTATTCGGGCATTAGCACCTTTGGTAACTTCACTTATTGCGGCAGGAAAAGTTGGCTCAAATATCGGTGCAGAATTAGGCTCAATGAAAGTAACCGAACAAATTGATGCCATGGAAGTTTCGGCAACCAACCCTTTCAAATTCCTTGTGGTAACTCGTGTGATAGCCACAACTTTTATGATTCCAGTCTTGACATTATACTCAGGATTGGTAGGAATGTTGGGTTCTTACATCAATATTCACCAAAACGAACAAACCAGTTTTGCGGCATTCGTAAAAAATGCTTTTAGCACTATCTCATTTTTGGATATAAATTCCTCAATTTTTAAAGCAGTTTGTTATGGTTTTACTATTGGCGTTGCTGGTTGTTATCAAGGCTATAATGCCCAAAATGGTACTCAGGGCGTAGGAAAAGCTGCAAATGCGGCAGTTGTGGTGTCAATGTTTTTGATTTTTGTAGAAGAAATGATTATTGTACAATTTGTCAATGCAATAAGGTAAATAAAGTAGCGATGCTCAAAAAACAAACAAATATCGAAACCAATGAACCCGTCATATCTATCAAAGATTTAAAGAAATCATTTGGTACTTTGACCGTGCTTAATGGTGTTGATATTGAGATATTAAATGGTGAAAACTTAGCTGTTTTGGGTCGTTCGGGAAGTGGAAAATCGGTATTAATTAAAATAATTTCAGGTTTACTCAAACCTGATAGCGGTATTGTAAAAGTATTTGGACAAGAAGTTGATAAAATAAGTCCAAAAGAATTGCAGGAATTGCGGTCGAAAATAGGATTTTCTTTTCAAAATTCTGCCTTGTACGATAGCATGACTGTACGAGAAAACTTGGCTTTTCCATTGACAAGAAATAAGCGAGAATTAAGCAGAAACGAGGTCAATCATGCCATTGAGGAGGTTTTGAATGAAGTTGGGCTATCAAAAACTATCAATCAAATGCCCTCAGAATTATCGGGTGGACAACGAAAACGTATTGGCATTGCACGCACTTTAATTCTAAAACCCGAAATTATGCTTTACGATGAACCCACTTCTGGACTTGACCCAATCACGAGTATTGAAATAAATAATTTGATTACAAAAGTTCAGAAGCAATTCAATACAAGTGCAATCATAATCACCCATGATTTGACTTGTGCAAAAAACACTGCTAATCGAGTGGCAATTTTAATGGAAGGAAAATTTTTAACAACAGGTAGTTTCAAAGAAGTTTTTAGTTCAAAAGAAGAAAATATAAGAACATTTTATGACTACAATTTTATAAATGATGATGAAAACATTCAAAAATAATCGCCCTGTAATCGTCGGAATTTTTATTCTTCTCGGCATCGTAATATTGGTTGTAACAATATTTACTTTGGGCGGACAGAAAAAAACATTTGTCAGAACCTTTACCATTAATGCCATTTTCAATGATATTGGAGGTTTACAGACTGGGGCTAATATTTGGTTTTCGGGCGTAAAAGTGGGTACAGTAAAGAAAATTAGCTTTTATGGAGATTCGCAAGTACAAGTTACGATGATTATTGAGCAAATTGCCGAATCGCACATTCATAAAGATGCCAAAGCAAAAATTGGCTCTGATGGCTTGATCGGAAACAAAATTGTAATAATTTATGGTGGAAGTCCCTCAAAACCTCAAGTCGAAAAAAATGATTTTTTAACTGTCGAAAAATCACTCAGCACCGACGATATGTTGGCAACTTTACAAGAAAACAACAAGAATTTGCTCGAAATAACCAAAGATTTCAAGAGCATTAGCAAAAAAATAGATAGCGGCGAAGGCACGCTTGCAACACTATTAAACGACCAAACAATTGCCCGAAAACTAAGTGCTTCGGCAGATAATTTGCAAGAAACGCTTGCCAATTTGAAAACTGTTTCGGTAGGTAGCAAAAATGTATTGGCAAATCTGCAAGATTTTTCAGGAAAACTAAATAAAAAAGGCAATTCCATCAATGATTTGGCAAGCGATACGGTGGTTTATAAAAGTGTGAAAGCAACTTTGGCACAACTCAACGAAGCATCAAATTCTGTAACACGCTTTACGGCAAATCTAAAAACCGTCAGTGATAAACTCAATCAAAAAGACAATGCCGTAGGCGTTTTATTGAATGACTCAGAAACAGCAGCTTCGATGAAAATTACTTTGAAAAACTTAGAATCAGGAAGCAAAAAACTCGACGAAGACCTCGAAGCTCTACAACACAACTTTTTATTAAGGCGTTTTTTCAAGAAAAAAGAAAAACTTGAAAAAAAATAAAACCAATCTGCCATGAAAATAAAATATCCCATCAACGATGCTCACACCCTTTCAGTAATCGAAGTTTTAGAGATTTTTCAAACAAATGGCAAATCGGGATTGAGCAGATCCGAAGCCGATAAACGCTCCAAAGAATATGGTTTGAATGTTTACACCGCCCAAAAACAAAAAAGTATTTGGCTGATTCTCCTTCAACAATTCAAAAGTCCTATCGTTTATTTGTTGCTTTTCGGAGCAGCGGTTTCATTCTATTTTAAAGATAATTTAGAAGCTTATGCTATTTTGTCGGTAATTTTCATCAACGCCTTGATAGGTTTTTTGATGGAATTGCAAGCACGAAGCTCTATGCAAGCCTTGAAAGAAATGGATATTATAAAATCCAAAGTGATTCGAGATGGAAAAACCATAGAAATACCTTCCGAAAACTTGACTTTGGGCGATATTGTAGTTTTGGAAGCGGGCGATATGATTCCGGGCGATGGTCGTTTGGTGGAAGCAAATCAATTGCAATGTGATGAATCTTCTCTCACAGGCGAGTCGCTTCCCACAGAAAAAAACATTGAAAATCTCTCAAAAGATACCGTACTTGGCGACCAACTTAATATGGTTTTCAAAGGTTCGTCGGTGATGAATGGCAATGGAAAAGCAATAATTACTGGAATTGCTCAAAATACACAATTAGGCACAATTACATCATTGGTCGAAAATGCTGTCGAAACGGCTACACCTTTAGACAAAAAACTCAATGCTTTAAGCAAAAAATTGATTTGGATAACCTTGATAATGACAGCTATATTTGCCATTACGGGAATTATTCAGGGCAAAAAAATGATGCTGATTTTTGAAACTTCCATTGCTTTGGCAGTTGCCGCATTTCCCGAAGGCTTACCCATTGTGTCCACAGTGGCTTTGGCTTATGGAATGTTGCTAATGGCAAAACGAAATGCCATTGTTAAAAAACTTTCTTCGGTAGAAACGCTCGGCAGCACCAATGTGATTTTGACAGATAAAACAGGAACACTCACCGAAAACAAAATTTATGTGGACACTTTTTCTTTTCCAGAAGAAAATAGAAAAGTAAGTATCGAAAACGAAGAATTAAAATTCACTGAAGGAGAGATTGAACACAGCCAAGAAAACTTTGAAAAACTGATATTGATAGGAGCTTTATGCAATGATGCGAGTATCAAAAAAGACAAAAAAAACAAACTTGTAGGTGACCCAATAGAAATTGCACTCGTTCAATTAGCCGATACTTCAGAATCGTCGGCAGAGGAGTTTAAAAAACAACATGAACGCATTGCCGAAATTCCTTTTAGTGCAGATACCAAAATCATGGGAACTTTGCACAAAAGTCCAGAAGGGCAATTTGTAGCAGCAAAAGGCTCTGTGGAGCATTTATTAGAAAAATGCAGCCAAATACAATATGGAAAAGACCTCAAAAAATTAGATAAAAAAGAAAGTAAAATAATCTTGGCCGAATCCGAAAAAATGGCTGCACAAGGTCTTCGGGTGTTGGCATTTGCTTACCGAGAAAGAAAAAATAGTAGTAAAGATGATTTTTTGAATGAATTGATTTATGTCGGAATGATAGGTTTTTTGGACCCACCTCGATTGGACATTAAAGGTGCGATAGTTTCCTGCCGAGATGCAGGCATCAAGATTGTGATGATTACTGGCGACCACCATTTGACAGCACTAAATATTGCAAAAAAGGTAGGTTTAGTAGATGAAGACGAACAAAAAGTAATCATCGGAAAAGATTTTCCAGAAATGAAATCACTGACAGCCGAATGGAAGAAAAAGATACTTTCTACGGCTATTTTTGCACGAACTACGCCCAAACAAAAATTGGACATTGCCGATATTTATCAAAAAGCAGGCAATATTGTGGCCATGACGGGCGATGGAGTAAATGATGCCCCAGCCTTAAAAAAAGCTGATGTTGGCATTGCGATGGGTTTAAGAGGCACGCAAGTAGCAAAAGAAACAGCAAGTATTATTCTAAAAGATGATAAATTCACTTCAATTGTGGCAGCGGTTTCGCATGGCAGGGCGATTTTTCAGAATATACAAAAGTTCGTTATTTACCTTGTTTCCTGCAATTTGAGTGAGATATTTATTGTAACAACCTTGGGTTTTCTTGCCCCAGCAGCTACTTTGTTTCCTCTGCAAATCTTATTTTTGAATATGGTAACAGACGTATTTCCAGCTTTGGCACTTGGTTTGGGGGAAGGCGATAAAAATGTCATGAAAAACCCTCCGAGAAGCCCTAAAAAAGACATGATTACAAATAAAAATTGGATAGGTATCGGAATCTATGCTTTTGTCATTACTATATCTGTAATTATTGCCGTAGTTTATTGTAGAGAAATTCTCAAAACTAACGACAAAGTAGCTAATAATGTGGCATTTGTAACCTTGGCTTTTGCCCAGCTATTTCATGTGTTTAATATGGCTTCTATTAAATCTAATTTATTCATCAATGACATTACCAAAAACAAATTCGTTTGGTTTGCCATTATTATTTGCACAGGTTTGATGGTACTTGTCTATGTTGTGCCGCAAATGCGATTGGTTTTAGGTTTGGTAGAGCTTTCTACCGAAATTTGGATTGTGTCAATTTTAGCGAGTTTGATACCATTAGTTGTGATTCAGATTTATAAAAGTATTGTAAAAAGATGAAAATTCTTACAAAAGAATACGTCAAAACATTGCTAAAACCCCGAGAAGCTAATACTCACAAAGGAAGTTTTGGTCATGCTTTACTTATTACGGGAAACACTGGATGCATGGGGGCAGCTGTCATTGCGTCAAGGGCTTGTTTACGTGCGGGCGTTGGTTTGTTCACAGTCAATTTACCGAAGGAAGAACGATTTATTTTGCAAACAAGCATTCCTGAAGCGATGCTTGCTTTTCGCGAAAATGTTGATTATGATTTGGCTGCTTTTTCGGCTTTGGGCATTGGTCCAGCCATTGGAATTAATCAAGAATCTGAAAAAATATTGGTTGATGTACTTTTTCATTTTAAGAAACCAATCATTTTAGATGCCGATGCCTTAAATATTATTTCAGTCAATAAAAAATTGCTGCAAAAAATCGCCAAAGGAACAATTATTACGCCTCACCCAAAAGAATTTGACAGGCTTTTTGGCGTACATAAAAACACAGACGAACGAATAAATACAGCCATCGAAAAAGCTAAAGAATTTGATATAGTTATTGTGCTAAAAGGACACAAAACGCTTGTAACGACATCAGGTGAGACTTTTTTGAATACAACTGGCAATGCTGGACTTGCCAAAGGTGGTTCGGGTGATGCACTCACGGGAATCATTACTGCATTTTTAGCACAAGGCTATGCTCCTTTTGATGCTGCAAAAATAGGCGTTTATTTGCATGGTTTGGCAGCTGACATTTCCTTAGAAAACCAAAGTATGGAAAGTATGTTGATTACCGATGTTATCGAAAATTTGGGAAAAGCATTTAAAAATGTGTTAAAATAAATAAACCCTATGCCAACAAATAACCCCAATATCAAAGGTTTAAGTCAAGAGCAAGTGCTTGCTTCAAGGGAAAAACATGGTAAAAATGCCGTAGATTATAAGCAAGAAAGTGCTTTTTTAGAAGCACTAAAAGGCTTTGTAAAAGACCCAATGGTGCTTTTATTATTGGTGGCGGCGGCAATTTATTTCATAAGTGGTCAAATTGGTGATGGCATTTTTATGGTTTCGGCAATTTTGTTGGTTTCTGGTATTTCTTTGTACCAAGATTCTCGCAGCCGAAATGCATTAGACAAATTAAAAGACCTTTCGCAACCCAAAAGTAAAGTGATTAGAGCGGGAGAAATTGAAGAAATAATAAGTGAAGATTTGGTGGTGGGCGATAGCCTAATGGTCGAAGAAGGAACATCAATTTCTGCCGATGGAATTATCATACATTCCAACGATTTTTCGGCAAACGAGTCTATTCTTACGGGTGAATCTTTGGCTGTTTATAAAGACAAAAACAATTCTGATAATGCCGTTTTTCAAGGCACAAGCGTTGCCAGTGGTTTAGCTATTGCGACAATTACAGCCATCGGTAGCGAAACAAAATTAGGCAAAATCGGCAAAAGTCTTGCAAGCATAAAAGAAGATAAAACACCCTTAGAGATACAAATAAGCAATTTTGTAAAGAAAATGGCAATTGCTGGAGCGATAATTTTCTTTATAGTTTGGGGAATAAATTATTTTCATTCAAAAAACATATTGGATAGTTTGCTCAAAGCTCTTACGCTTGCTATGAGTATTTTGCCCGAAGAAATTCCCGTTGCTTTTACTACTTTTATGGCTTTGGGGGCATGGAGAATGATGAAAAAAGGCATCATAGTAAAACAAATGAAAACTGTGGAAACTCTCGGAAGTGCCACTGTGATTTGTACCGACAAAACCGGCACGCTTACCGAAAATAAAATGAGTTTGGCGAAACTTTTTGTGCTAAAATCAAACAAAATATCAGATGCCGAAAATGCTGTAAATGAAGATGAAAAAGACCTCATAAAACTATCCATGTGGGCAAGCGAACCTATTCCCTTCGACCCAATGGAAGTGGCATTGCATGATGCTTATTCAAAAGCATTTTTGGATGATAAAAGACCTCATTTTAAACTAATTCATGAATACCCTTTGGGCGGGACACCACCAATGATGACTCATATTTTTGAAGACAAATCAGGCAACAGAATCATCGCTACCAAAGGTGCTGTGGAGGCATTAATAAATATTTGTAAAATAACTTCTAATGAAAAAAAACAAATAGAAAATACCATAAAAGCCTTAGCATCAGATGGATATAGAATTTTGGGTGTTGGCGAAGCAAAATTTTCTGGCGAAAACTTCCCAAAAACTCAACAAGAATTTCCATTCGATTTTAAAGGAATTATTGCTTTTTATGACCCTCCAAAAAAAAATATTCAAGCAGTTTTGCAGCGTTTTTATGATGCAGGAATTTCTGTAAAAATCATCACAGGAGATAATGCCGAAACCACAAAATCAATAGCAAAACAAGTAGGATTTAGAGGATTTGAATACGGAACGCCGCCCGAAACAATTTCTGGCGACGAATTGATGAAATTATCAGATGTCGATTTAAAGAAAACCGTTAACGAAAAACAAATTTTCACCAGAATGTTTCCTGAGGCAAAATTGAGAATTATCAATGCCTTAAAAGAAAATAACGAGGTCGTAGCCATGACAGGCGACGGTGTAAATGATGGACCAGCCTTGAAAGCGGCACATATTGGCATTGCAATGGGCAAAAAAGGCACAGAAATTGCCAAACAAGCTGCCTCATTGATTTTATTGAATGATGATTTGTCGAAAATGGTGAATGCAGTGGGTATGGGTCGGAAAATTTATACCAACCTCAAAAAAGCCATTCAGTTTATCATTTCCATTCATATTCCAATTATTCTTACCGTTTTTATTCCTTTGGCTTTGGGCTGGATTTATCCAAATATTTTTTCACCCATTCATATCATTTTTTTAGAATTGGTCATGGGTCCAACTTGCTCTATTGTTTATGAAAACGAACCAATGGAAAAAAATACTATGACTCAAAAACCTCGTCCATTTACGACAACTTTTTTTAATTGGAAAGAACTTTCAACAAGTATTATTCAAGGACTAATGATTACGGCAGGGACATTATTTGTTTATCAATTTTCAGTACAAAGTGCTTATAATGAACAACTTACACGAACGATGGTGTTCACAACCTTGATAACTGCCAATATATTTTTGACGCTGGTCAATCGCTCATTTTATTACTCAATTTTCACGACTTTAAGGTATAAAAACAATCTAATTTTACTCATAATAGGAATCACAATTGCCATTACAGGACTATTACTTTTTGTAAATCCATTGACTACTTTCTTTAAATTTGAGCATTTGAATTTAGCACAATTGGGCATTTGCATAGCTGTTGGTTTTGCTTCTGTCATTTGGATTGAGATGCTAAAATGGTGGAAAAGAGGAATCATTTTAAGTGGAGTCAAGCCCGAAGGGCTTGTGCGTAACATGAATGACTAAATAATTTTCAAAAAACAAAACTATGATAATTTCAAGCCTTTCAATCATCAAAAAACTACTTTTACTATTTTTGGTAATAGTAGGACTTTATTTTGCCAAAGCTTTTTTAATGCCGATATGCTTTGGTGGAATTTTAGCAACGCTTTTTTTGCCATTGTGTAATTGGTTACAGCACAAAAAAATACCCAAATTTTTTGCTGTACTTATTTGTTTGATTTCCATTATTGTTATCATTGGTGGAACATTTACACTTTTTGGTTGGAAAATGTCAGGATTAATTAAAGATGTTGAAGTATTGCAACAACGAGCCATAGCTTCGGGAACACAATTTCAAACATATATTTTCAATCATTATGGACTTTCACTTGAAGACCAATTAAGTATTCTAAAAAGTGAACAACCTTCTTATCGCAATATAATGCAGTCGATGGCTGGCTCGATTTCGAGTTTTTTTGGCAATCTGGTTTTGGTCTATATTTATTTTATTTTTCTGTTGTATTACCGTAGCCATATCAAGCAATTTCTGCTTAAACTTTCTCCCGAAAAGAACAAAAATGAAATGGAAAATATCATTCATTCAACCACCAATGTATCACAACAATATTTGTTGGGACTTTTCAAAATGATTGTTTGTTTGTGGGTACTCTATGGCATTGGTTTTAGTCTTTTGGGTGTAGAAAATGCCATTTTCTTTGCCATTTTATGTGGTTTTCTGGAAATTGTGCCTTATATTGGAAATCTTGTGGGAACAGTTCTTACAGTTTTTGTGGCTGCCCTACATGGTGCAGAAATGTCAATGCTTGGTGGAATTATCATTGTTTATGCCGCCGTTCAAACGTTTCAAGGTTGGGTACTTGAACCAGTTATTTTAGGTCCGCAAGTAAAAATAAATCCACTGTTTACAATCTTTGCTTTGGTGCTTGGGCAGTTGATTTGGGGCATTCCGGGCATCATTCTCGCTATTCCGATTACTGCAATTTTCAAAATAATATGCGACCATGTTGAGCCATTAAAACCTTTTGGGTTTTTGATTGGGGAACTTGAAACTGGAAAAAAAGAAAAGGGTTTTATTGAAAAAATCAAAAGCATTTTGAAGATAAAAGTGTGAAATATAGAACTCTTTTCTATAATTATGTAACAAATTCAAACATAGAGTATTCACCTTTGTTGGTATCAGTTTTGTATTAAATAATACCAAGCCCCAACATGAAAATACTCCAAAAACTACATTTGGTTATCTTACTAACTATCTTATTATCAAGCAGTTGCTACGCCCAAGAAGCCACCAATATAATAGCCAACAAAGGCGATTCTTTGGCATTATGGTTAGTATTCTTTGTTTTTTTTATTCCTCTTTTAGTTTTTATTGGAATCCAATATTTCAAATTTAAAAATGAAGTTGAAAAAAATGAGGAATGGAAAAAATTGGGAACTGAAATTCATTTTTCCGAATATTTAAAGAATTTGACCAAAAGTCAAATTAAGAAATTCAAGTTATTAAAAGCTCAAAATAAGCTCAATATTAAAGACGAGAAACCAAAAAAACTGAAAGTTTTACTGTTTTTTTTACTTTCGTCCTCTCCTTTATTTGCCCAAGACCTCAACAATCCCAGACAAGATTTTTTTAGCCAGCCAGGTATCATCATTACCATCATCTTGATATTTATTCCGATTTTATTGGGTGTTATTTTCGCTATGATAAAAGCCAATAACCTCATCAAAACCTATTTAAACAAAGGAAAAATAATTGAAGCTCAGAAATTTGCAGAACATATAAAAAACATTGATGATAAAGATTTAGAAGAAATATTAGACAAAAGAGAAGCGGCTTTGGACTTTAATTTATCTAATACTGAACTTTCTGGCAACATAAAAGCTGAAGATTCTATCGGTGTTTTGAATAATATTCGAGACAAACACGAAACTCATTTTACTTCACTCAAAAAGAATGCTGTTCGTAAACCCGCCTTAGAACCCAAAATTGCTCAACTTATACTTTGGTATTTTGGCTGTGCAACTTTCTGGTTGGTTGTCGGCACGGGCATTGGCGAATATTTGGGAATCAAATTTATTGCACCCGATATTGACCACGCCAGCTGGCTGAGTTTTGGCAGGTTACGCCCTGTGCATACCAATATTGTGTTTTGGGGTTGGGCATCTATCGCCATGATTGGCTTGGGTTATTATGTAGTGCCAATTGTGAGTAATACCAAAATTTATAGCATCAAATGGGGTTGGATTGCCCTCGCACTCACCAATTTAATGGTCATTTCTGGCACAATTTGCCTTATGTCGGGCATGAATAATGGTGGTGGCGAGTTCAGAGAATACATTTGGCCCGTGATGGCTCTCTTCGCCGTAGCATTGATTTTGACCTTAGCCAATTTTATAATGACGGTGGCAAATCGAACCACCAAAGAGATTTATATTTCGAATTGGTACATCGTTTCGGCTATCATTTTTACAATTATTGTTGCCCTTACTGCCTACTTACCTTTTTGGCAAGATGGTGTGAGCGAAACAATCGTGCAAGGTTATTTTATGCACTCAGGCGTAGGAATGTGGTTTACGCTTTATACGTTGGGCTTGCTTTATTATTTTATTCCGCAGCAAATCAACAAACCAATTTATGCTTATAGTCTGGGAATTTTGGCATTTTGGACTCAAATTTTGTTTTATACCATCATCGGTACGCATCATTTTGTGTTTGCACCCATTGCTTGGTGGCTTCAAACGGTGGCGATTGTGGGTAGTGCGGGCATGATTATTCCCGTAGTGGCTGGCACCATCAATTTTGCTATGACTTTCAAAGGGCATTGGCACAAAATAACGACCAGTTATACCTTGCCATTTTTCTTAATTGCGGTGGTTTACTACTTTTTAGTTTCAATGCAAGGAACGGTCGAGGCCTTCAAATTCACCAATTTACTTTGGCATTTTACCGATTTTACAGTTGCACATGCCCATTTAGGTTTTTATGGCTTAATCACTTTTGCACTTTGGGGAAGTATCTACGTGGTTATGCCTCGATTGACTGGCAAAGAACCACCACAACATTTGGTGGGCATTCATTTTTGGTTAGCATTTATAGGCTTACTTTTTTATTCGATTCCGTTGTCAGTTGGAGCAACTTTAAGAGGATTGATGTGGATGGAAGGCAAACCTTTTATTGATAGTGTAGTTTTGATGTTCGATTTTTGGGTTTGGCGAGCCATTGGCGGCAGCTTGATGTTTATTTCTCATTTGATTTTTGCTTATAATTTTTACCAAATGACCATCAACGAAGTGGCAGATATTGATGTGCAAGACGAAGCCTTCAAAATTTTAGACCAACAACCTCAATAGCCATGAATATTTTCAACAATCACCTCAGATTATACATTACAGCAGGTTTATTATTTGCAACACTTACCTATTTGACTGTTGTTTTGCCTGCTTTTCAGAATCAAAATAACAACTTGCCTTTGCCAGGAAGTAAGCCACTTGATGGCGATGCCAAAGCGGGAAAACTGATTTACATTGCCGAAGGTTGTGTAGGCTGTCATTCGCAACAAGTACGAAATGTGGAAATGGACAAAGTATTTGGCAGTCGCCCAGGAATGGCGGCAGATTATGCTAATATTGGTAGAACAAGTTTGTGGCAAAATACAGCTACGCTCATGGGAACGGGCAGAACAGGACCAGATTTGACCAATGTAGGCAACCGACAACCCAGCTTAGATTGGAATTTAATGCACTTGTTTCAGCCCCGAAGTGTAGTGGCACAATCTATCATGCCCGCTTACGAATGGCTGTTTGAAATAAAAGAAAATCCCGCCAAAACGGACGTAATTGTGCCTATCCCAGCACAGTTTTTATATGGCAAAAAGGGCAAAGTAGTAGCTACAAAAAAGGCTTTGCAATTGGTAGCTTATGTACAATCGCTCAAACAAATGCCTTTACCAGAAGATACAAAAATACCTCAATTTTTGTATAAAAGACCTGAAAAAATCACCGATTCAAAAAACGGAATTGCCTCAGTTGATGGAAAAGAGTTGTATGCCAAAAACTGCATGAGTTGCCATCAAGCCAACGGTGAAGGCTTGAAGGGGGCATTTCCGCCACTAAAAGGCAGCCCAGTAGTAACGGGTGAAAACTTGGAATTGTACGTGGATATTATCATGAATGGCTATAACGCAAGAGATGAATACGGACAAATGGCGGGTGTGGGAACGAACATGAATTTTACAGAGTTTGACATTGCAGCAATCATCAACTTCGAGAGAAATTCGTGGAGAAATAAAGCCAAAGAAGTTACTCCAGATGAGATAAAAAAACTAATGGATTTCATAAAGGTTAAAACGACAACTTCAAAATAAAAATAATGAAAAAATTAACATTATTATTCTTTTTACTCACATTTCACATTGCAACTTTTGCCTGCGAAGTGTGCGAACGCAACCAACCTAAAGCATTGCGAGGCATCGTTCATGGTGCAGGTCCAGATAGTAATTGGGACTATGTGAGCATCGGAATTACGGCAATTATTGTTGTTTTTACCTTAATTTACTCCATCAAATGGCTTATAAAACCTAATGAGAATAATGCAGACCATATCAAATATTCAATTCTAAATTAGAAAACCATGAAAAATAATAGCTCTGTTTTTATATTTTTAGATGAAGAAAAGAAGCCTTTTGGTGAGTTTCCAGTACCCATTAATTTTGAGTTGGACACAAGTAAACTCATTGATGGTGAGCATATTATGAAAATTGTAAGCAAAGATCCATCAGGAAAAGAAGGAATAAGGAAAATACCTTTTTTTGTTAGAAATGGGCCATCAATTGCCGTAGAAGGACTTTCGGATAATGAAATTGTGGATGGTGTTATTCCGATTATGATAAACGCCTACGGCAAAGGCGACCAAAAGCAATTTTTGATTGAAGGCAGCGAAACCCCACAGTCCACGCCTGCTTGGTTTTGGGGAATCATCATCAGTTTTGTGGGCTTTGCCATTTATTATTTTATTGTTGAAATGAACAGAGCTTTGTGATTTTTTAAATAAATGATATGAAAACTACAAATCAACCAAAAGAACCGATTACGATTCCGCACCCTGAAAAACTGCCAGAATTTGAGCCACTTCTCGACCCAATTGCTCCCAAAATATATCCGGAAGAAAACCCAAAAGAAAATCCGCAAAAAGAAACTGCCGAAAACCCACCTTACCAAGTGCCAAAACCGAGTGAATTTCCTTGAAAATGTATAAAAATAAATGGGTCAATGTGTGAAATATGAAAGTCTTTCAAAGAATTCTGTAATGCTCTTCTAATAAAAGAACTTCACCTTTACAGCATGAAAACTCTTTCATAAAATTTACTTATTTATTCAACATGAAAAAGGTAATCATTTTATTATCAATGCTTTATACAAGTACTTTTGCTCAACACGAAGGGCATCAAATGCCAGAAAAGAAGCAAAAAACTCAAAATAAAAGTATTCCTAATGTTCAAAAAAAGAATGCTTCTCAATATAATTTAAGTTACCACACAGGTTGATTTTTGATGATTAAATTTAGGTATGGAAGTACCTCTAATTGTCTTTTAAGCAAAGTATCAATGACAGAACGAATGACACAAAAGGCATTTTGACCAGTTTTGAACTGCCCAGAAACCTTTTGT
>JANNDY010000080.1:0-2395 GCA_031378345.1 Emticicia sp.
TAGAACTGTGGCTGGAGCAAATCACTATGCCCGTATTCAAGGTTTTATCTCTACTATCAGAAAACAAAACCAAAATCCTTTCCAAAATCTGAAATCTGTCTTTGAAAAACAGTTTCAATGGGCAGATGCCAAATAATTACAGTTTTTTTAAGGAAAACAATTTCTGAAGTATTATATTTGTATTGTTTTAAAAACCAATCCAATGCTCATGGAAGTCATGAAGCATTTGCTATTTCAAAGAAATAAAAAACATACAAAATGAAAACAGCGATTTTAAATAAAGGCAATGCAAAAAAAAGCCCTAAAATAAGTAATGTTAAAAGTCTTGATGAGATTTTGGCTAAAAAATCGGCTATTCTCAACGATATTCTTGTTCGTGCTGACTTATCAACTTTGAATAAGGCAGGTTGATTGAACGTTTTATGTGTATAATAAAAAATATAGCATTTATTTTGCCAACAAATACCTGTTTTCTTCATAAAAATGGCTAATTTCTTTGTAAGATTCTGAATTTACAAAACCATCTGATTTGACTTTCAAGATTTCTTCTATGCTATTTTCTATAAAAAAGGCTTTAAAAATTCTATAATCTTCTCCTGCACCTTTTGCTGAGGCTTGCAGAGTATCAATGAGATTTTTACCGCCACTAATCAAAAGTTTAGCAAAAAAACTTGCTGCCAAACCTGCGGCAGAAGCAAAATACACAAAAGCATCCTTCAAAATCTCTTTACTTTCATCCAAAATTGCCTCTTGCGAACTCTCGCCAAAATACTCTTGATGAATCAACCTTTTGGTTTTATAGATATAATAATGAAGCACTACATAAGTAAGCGAGTCAATTTTATTTGCTGCATAAAAATACTGAATCACTTTATCGTAGTAGTGAGCTACCGAAATTTTCATTTTACTTTTTTTCAATCTTTCTTCCAAATCCCAAGAGCGAATAAAAACCGCCAATGCAATCTCTAATTTTTCTTTTGAAATTTCCTTTGATTTTTCGAGTATATGCTCAAATTCATGAATCAAATATTCGTGTGTTTCTTCAATTTCTTCTTGCAATAAATTTGGTTCGATAGCTTGTTTTGTACTGAAAAATTGCTGAACGTCAGCCAAATATGATTTTTCTCTTTCCTTCGCTAAATCCTTCCGTAGCTTGTTAAAATCTATTTCAATTGCCAAATAAAAAGCTTTGGTTTTATGGTTTGGGTTGATGATTCGGAGTGCCGCTTCGATTTCGGAATAATGAGCATAATCTAAAAAAACTGGCAAATATTCTTTTTCATTTGGATGCAGTTTTCGTTTAAAATCATTCAAAAAACCTTCATTTCGAAGCAAATTAGCTTCAATTTCCTTGATTTTTGAAATAATTTTCAGCTTTTCATCTTTCCGATTTTCGGCATTTAAAATGATGACTTGTTGGTAAAGTGCAGGAAGATACTGCTCATTTTCTTCAAAAATTTGCAAAGCCTTTTCGGTTTCTCCAATCTGCAAATGATGCAAAGCCAAATAATAAAAATCTGTTGGTGTGAAAGCGTTTAGGTACGAAATACCATCATTATAAATCTCATTTGGAGTTATGCCATATATTTTGCCAATGATACTTGCCGATTGTGCATAATAATAATTTTGAGCAAAATTGAGAGGTATTTCAGGAGTGTCTAAAGCTTCATAAATAGAATATGGTTGCCCATAATCGCCCATAAACCCATAAGCCAATGCCTGAGAAAACAGAAATTCTCTTTCATTTGCTTCTGATTGCCGATGCTGAAAAAATTGCTCAAAAGGCTCAGTTTTTTGATAAATATCCTCGATAAGACTTTGAAAATGGATACTTTCCTCTAAGGCTGGTACTTTTTTGATGATTTGCCGAATAATCATCGGGGCATCGGCGTAATCTCGGAAGAAGGGTAAAAGTGTGGATAACCTTTCACTAATTATCACGCCATCATCTAAATGAATAAAGCATTGATAATCTTCAAAGGCTGAATTATAATCTTCGAAACCAGCTTTATAACAATTTCCACGATTACAATAAGCACCTGCATACTTTTTATCTAATTCGATAGCTTTATCAAAGTCTTTAATGGCTCCATTATACTTTTTTTGGAAGAAATAACAACTTCCACGATTATTATAAATTGGAGTAGACTTTTCATTTAATTCGATGGCATTATCATAATCTTTGATTGCTTCATCATACATTTTTTGAACTTGATAACAATTTCCACGATTGTAGTAAGCCATAAAAGAAATATGGTTCTATCGTTAATTTGGGTTTTTAGTACAATTTTAAAGTTTTCTTTGTAGCTTTCATCTTAAAAAAAATTGAGATGGATTCAAAGTTTTTCGAGCAACTTTTAGGTTATCTTGACTTAGGGGTACTCCAAGTACGGAT
>JANNDY010000101.1:0-6647 GCA_031378345.1 Emticicia sp.
ACATCAATCTTTACTAAACCTCACTCCAAATCAGGTTTTCAATGAACGTCAATCTATAACTAAGAATAGTACAATTAAACAAAAAATATTAACACTTTAATAAATTAACTATTTTGTCCAACTATTGGGGTACACCATATACCCCAACTATGCGAAAGCGAACAGTGGGTAGAAGATGAACTAACTTTTAGTGAATATTCAAGTTTGGTTTTGAGTTGGTTAGAAATCAACAAACCCGAATAAACATAAAATAGTATTATGCACCACCAAATCGCCATAACAGGACACTGCCAACTTCTTAATGAAGAAGAAGTAAGGCAAAATATTGCCTACAGTTTGCAATATTTTAAAGAGAAATATAATGATATTGTTGCAATTTCGGCTCTGGCAAAAGGGGCTGATACTATCTTTATACAAGAAGCCAACAAGCAAAATATCCCTGTTAGATTTATTCTACCCTTTGATTTAGAAGAATACAAAAAAGATTTCAGTGAAGAATCTCAGAAGGTTTTAGAAGATTTAATAAACGATAATAATAATCAATACGAGGTTGTTAGTTTGTTAAAACCAGAAAACCAAGAAGAACGTAATGAAGCATATTTAGCAGTAGGTAAAAGATTAGTAGAAGAAAGCGATAGCCTCTTAGCTGTATGGGATAACCAACCTGCTGCTGGTAAAGGTGGTACAGGAGATGTTGTGGCTTATGCAAGTACAAAAAGCAAAGAAATACATTATATCAAAGCTATTAGAGGAGAAAATAAACAAGACAAAGAACAAAATCTTTTGAGCGAATATGATAATAAAGCCATTATACTAAAAAATGATTTTACAAAAGTTTGGGCTTGGGGTTTGAGGTTTGCAGTGTATGCAGTAGTGTTTTTTGCTATAGGTTTAAACTTTTCGGAAAACCATCTTCCTAAAGATTACCCTAATCATTTGACTCATGTTGGGGTCTTCATTCTTGCTTGTTTGGAAGTTATTTGCCTTTTTACATCAGCATATTTATTGATTTATCGTGTAAAACCTCTTAAAAATAATTTCTTAGAACTAAGACGTAATGCAGAAGTTTTAAGGACTATAAAATCATATAAAGATGCTGGAGTAACTCTACCGAAAATTGGGAATAGCAGAAATTTACCCAATCAAGAGGTTTTGAGAATAGAAAAGAATGCGTTTCAGAATCCACCTACCTCTATCAATCTTTCTAATGCCAAACGGATATTGTGGGTACTGGCAGAAGACCAAATTAACTATCATAAAACAAGGAGGATTCCTCGATTGAATGGATATAAAGACCGTTTACAGTTTTGGTTTGGTATAATAAAAAAAATCTTTTTTACTGCTGTTAGCATCAAGTTTTTGATTGAATTTCAAGAATTCATCCATTACCAGATTTGTATTCCGACTCATTTTGGATTACCTTTTCTTAATTGTATTGTTATCATTTTGCCCACTATTTATGCGGCTTTAGAAGGCGTAAGCTATTTTGGAGAGTATAAAAAGAATATTGCAATATCAAATGAAATAGCTAATGAATTAAAAAAATGTCAAGTACCAATGCTTGCAAATTCTAATGAAAATGAGTTTATGCAAGAAACTAAGCGATTAAGACAAATTTTGGAACTCGAAAACAGTGAATGGGTCGAAAGGTTGTTCGATTTTCACTTTGGACCTCATTTGTAAAGATATAAAAACGTATCAATTACATAATTCAACCTTCAAAATGAGAAAATTAAATTCGTCTTTTAGTAAAGCCAATTTTAGATTATTTGGAACTTGCTCCGTTACTCTATTTTTTGCTTGCAACATTTTTGCTCAAAATTTCAAAAAAACAACCCTCACCCGTGATTTCATTTCGGAGGGAGTAGCCGTTGGCGACCTCAATAAAGATGGAAAAATGGATATTGTGGCAGGTTATTATTGGTTTGAAGCACCCAATTGGACAAAGCACGAAATGTCACCTTCACGCACATTCGACCCAAGAAAAGAATATTGCGAATCGTTCCTAAACTTAGGAATGGACGTAAACCTTGATGGCTGGGACGATGTAATAATTATTGATTATCCTGGAAAACCTGCCTTTTGGTTCGAAAATCCAAAGAATAAAGCAGGAATTTGGAACAAACATATCATTGCCGACTCAATGGGCATTGGCAATGAGTCGCCAGGGTTTATAGATATTGATGGAGATGGAAGATTGGATATTTTGTGTGGAGATGTGAAAAAAAATCAAATTGTTTGGCTACAAGCTCCTCTGAAAAAAGGTCAAACCGAATGGAAACGCTTTGCGTTGAGCAAAGAACACGTAGCAGGAACAGAGCGATTTTCACACGGAATCGGCTTTGGTGATGTCAATATGGACGGTATAAAAGATGTGGTTATAAAAGACGGCTGGTTTGAAGGAAAAAAAGATTTAAAATCTGGTGATTGGGAGTTTCACGAAGTCAAATTGAGCGAACCATGCTCGCACATGCAAGTTTTTGATGTCAATGGCGATGGAAAAAATGATGTAGTAACTGCCTCGGCTCATGCTTTGGGCGTTTGGTTTCATGAACAAATTGAGGAGCAAGGAAAAGTGAATTTCAAAACAAATGTAATGAGTAAAACTACGGCACAAACTCACTCATCAATCATGGCAGATTTGAATGGCGATGGCAAAAAAGAATACATTACTGGCAAAAGGTTTTTGGCACACAACGGCAGAGATGCAGGCGATGGAGATACCCCAATTTTAATGTATTTTGAGTTTAAGAAAGACAAACCCTACTGGACAGAACATATCATTGACAATGATTCGGGTGCAGGTTTGAATATTGCTATTAAAGACATGAACAAAGATAAAAAATTAGACATCATTATTGCCAATAAAAACGGCGTGTTTTTGTTTGAAAATATGATGAAAAAATAAGTTATTTCTTGTGAAGAATTTGCTCGGAAACAGCTTTGCATTTATCAAAATCAGCTTCATAAACTTCGTATTCGCTTGATAATGAGGAGTTTGTCATACTTACATCAGGTTTTCGGAAAGTCATTTTGCTTTCTTGAATGCCCTTGCCTGTGAGGTGCAGGGCATGAACGCCAATGTTTAAAAATTGTTGTGCATTTTGTGCATTTACGCCACTTCCTGCCATAATTTCGATGCGATTTTGAGATTTTTTGACCAAAGTTTTGAGTAAATCAATGCCTTCAATAGCGGTATTTTTTTGTCCAGAAGTCAAGATTCTTTCGCAACCACAATCAATTATATCTTCTAAAGCTTGAAAAGGATTTTCGGCAACATCGAAGGCTCGGTGAAAGGTTACTTTTAGTGGTTTTGTTAAATTTACCAATTCAGAAGTTCGTGTTTTATCAACACTTCCATCGGGGTTCAAAATGCCGAAAACTACACCATCAGCACCACAGTTTTTTGCAGTCAGAATATCAGCTTTCATTACCTCAAATTCCGAATCTGAATAACAAAAATCTCCTCCACGTGGGCGAATCATAACGTATAATTTGATGTTGAGATTTTGACGAGCCAAGCGAATCAAACCCGCCGAAGGGGTTGTGCCACCTTCAAACATTCCACCACAAAGTTCGACACGATTTGCCCCTGCTTTTTGAGCTGTAAGGCAAGATTCTAAGGAAAAACAACAAATTTCGAGCATTGGTTAGGTGTTAGGATATAGATTTTAGGACGGGGTCGCCCGTGCGATTAAGTTTTGCATGCCTTCTCTACGCTGTTAATTCACGGAAAACATCCTCTATGCCTTTTCCGCCTTGTTTTAGTTCGGAAAGTGTGCTATTTGCAACGATTTTCCCACGATTAATAATGACCACTCGGTCGCAAATAGCTTCTACTTCTTGCATGATGTGCGTACTGAAAATAACGGTTTTGTTTTTGCCAACAGATTTAATTAATTCTCGAATTTCGACCAATTGATTAGGGTCAAGTCCTGTCGTTGGTTCGTCCAAAATCAATACATCGGGGTTATGAATAAGAGCTTGAGCAAGTCCCACTCGTTGGCGAAACCCTTTCGACAATTGACCAATTTTCTTGTGTTTTTCTATGCTCAAACCTACCATTTCTATGGTTTCGGCTACTTTTATTTGCAAAGTTTTTCCCTTCAAACCATAGAGCGAACCTGCAAATTCGAGAAATTCTCGCACGTACATATCCAAATACAAAGGGTTATGTTCGGGCAAATATCCTATGCTACTTTTGACTTGCATTGGTGAGTTTTGTACATCAAAACCATTTACTTCGGCAGTGCCTTCAGTTGCTGGCAAATAGCCCGTCAGGATTTTCATTGTGGTAGATTTTCCTGCACCATTTGGCCCAAGAAAACCTACAATTTCGCCTTTATTTACTTCAAAAGAAATATTATCAACGGCACGTTGTGTACCATAAGTTTTACTTAGGTTTTGGATTTTTATTGACATAAAATAGTCGAATTTTCTATTAAAAATTGGGTAGTATATTTACTTGACTATCAGATTTTTATTCTCTGTGAACGAAATTAAATTTCGTTCCACATTTTATTAACGCAAAAATAGACTTTCTAATGAAAACTTTTCTTAAAAACCGTATTTGATATAGCTTTTTGTTTAAATTTGATTCTAAAACCCTCTAAATTCTATGAAAAACCTTCTCCTTCTATTTTTCATTACGATTGTTACAATTTCTTTTGCCCAAGAAAAACCTGTCAGAATGGGCATTGCAGGCATGACACATGACCACGTGAGAGGTATTTTGAATAATGTAAATCGAGCTGGTGTCGAAATTGTAGGTTTTGCCGAACCTAACAAAGAATTAGCGATGAGATTGTTGAAACAATTCAAATTGCCCGAAACACTTTGGTACGCAAGCCTTGATGAAATGCTCGAAAAAGCAAAACCCGAAGCTGTTTGTGATTTCAGAAGTATCATTGAGCATCTCGAAACCGTACAAAAATGTGCTGTAAAAGGCGTACACGTAATGGTCGAAAAACCATTGGCAGTAAATTTTGCTCATGCAAAACAAATGGAGGCATTGGTAAAAAAACATAATATTCAGCTTTTGACAAATTATGAAACTACGTGGTACGCAAGCAATCATCAGGCTTATGAAATGATTCACGAACAAAATGCAATTGGCGAAATTAGAAAAGTAGTAATCCATGACGGACATCGTGGACCAAAAGAGATTGGTGTAAGCAAAGAGTTTTTGAGTTGGCTAACCGACCCCGTGAAAAATGGGGGAGGGGCAATTATTGATTTTGGCTGCTATGGAGCAGATATTATGGCATGGCTAATGAAAGGCGAAAGACCGACTTCGGTAACGGCAATTACGCAAACAATAAAACCCGAAACTTATCCAAATGTAGATGATGAAGCAACGATTATTGTAACTTACCCAAAAGCACAGGGAATTTTTCAAGGTTCGTGGAATTGGCCTTTTGATAGAAAAGACATTGAGGTTTATGGAAAAACAGGTTATATTTTTGCTGATAAAACCGCCCAAATGACCATCAGAAAAGGTGAAAGAAATGCTCTTCCCGAAGAGAAAATTGCTGTAAAACCCTTAGAAATGCCTATGAATGACGCTTTTTCTTATTTTGCGGCAGTATCACGAGGCAAAGTAAAATCAGAAAATGATTTGGGTTCGTTGAAAATAAATATGGTGGCAATGGAAATCTTAGATGCCGCCGTAAAATCTTCAAAAACTGGAAAGACAGTGAAGTTGAAATAAATTTTTACATGTTATATTTTCTGCAAAACTATTTTTCTCTACATAGTTTACTGATATTCTCTTGGATATTGATTCGAATATGGTTTTGTAAAAAACAATTCAATTCCATTTTGCTACACTTCAGTTGCCATTTTTAGCACTTCAATCATTATTATTTTTTGGGTTAAATCATTTCTTCCAAATTTGTGTCAAAGAAGCTGAAATACAAACTTATTTGTATTGAATAGCCAAATTTAAAACAACAAATTTGTACCATGAAATCGATTGAAACACTATGAAAACTATACTCAGAAAACGTCAAAAAAGACATGAAAATTTACTTAAAATAGCCCACAACGAAATAACTCGCCTTGAAGCTAATATCAATTACACCTCATTTATAATGCAAACTGGCAAAACGAAAATCATGTCATACACGCTTGCAATGTATGACATGATTCTGCCAGAAGCATTTATTAGAGTCAATAAATCCTGCATTGTCAATAAGAATTTTATTAAAAACTTAAATACTGATAATAAAAAAGTAACGATGAAAGACGGCGTTGAATTTCAGATTTCGAGAAGGCGTTGGGTAGAAGTTAGTCAGTTTATTGTGGCTTAAAAATACAAACAAGTATGTATTGATTTGAGGGTTTGAAATATATGACCTTTGTAAAAGAAATTTAGAGCCAATTGTAAAGTAAAAATAGCCAGTTATTTATAAAAAATCACCACACAAATTTTTGAAAAAGCCATTGGAAATATACTATAATTTTGAATCATTAATTTCAGCCATAAAAAACTAATAAACAAAAAACGGTACTGGATTATTAATTTATGTATAGTATATTTGTCCTATGAAAATAGATTTTGACAAATATAGAGCGTTACAATATTGTGATAACGAAAATTGTAAATATCATAACCAAATTGGTATTGGCAACATTTGCGTATTAAG
>JANNDY010000102.1:0-14883 GCA_031378345.1 Emticicia sp.
TGATATTAAACTCGTTTTTGCCAAAAAATTACTAAATAAACTCAACTCTGATGATGGTTTGTTAAACGCAATACAAGTTAGACACCTGCAAAGACAAACTGATATTGATAGGTTTTCCAGAGTGCCAAAGTAGAATTAAAATGTATAAATTATTGTTAATATTCTGTTTGACTCTTTATTTTGATGCTTATTCTCAAGAAGGGGGCTATTTAGATTCGACCTCAATAATAATTTCAAAATTTCATACAAGAATACTTAAAAAAGACTCACTCTGGGATATTAAAAAGCCAATTTATATCTGGGTTCAACCCAATTTATTGACAATTGCATTTCATGATACCAAAGATACAATTAATCCAAACTTTGTATGTTTTGTTCGTGAACCCATGACTACTCTTGATACTTTAAAACTTGGCAAAAATTCTACCATAAATTTCAATAATCTTTCAGGCGGAGATTATACGTTAACTTTTATCAATAAAAATAATAATCAAAGTAAGCAGGTTAAATTTTCTGTTGCTTATGTTTTTTGGCAGAAATGGTGGTTTATCCCATTTGTTTTCTTAGTTACTATTGCCTTTTTAGCAGTCATTTTCTATTTCTTTTACCTAATTCGCCTACGCCAACAACTCCGCCTGCAAACAGTTCGCCACGAACTCGAAATAAAGGCTCTCAGGGCTCAGATGAATCCGCATTTTATTTTCAATAGCATGAATACGATAGATGCTTATATTTTGCGAAAAAAGTTTGTGGAGGCATCAGATTGTTTGCAAAAATTCTCAAAATTGATTCGTCAAATTCTTGAAAACTCAGAAAATCAAACGATTAGTATTGCCCAAGAGCTCGAAACGCTCAAACTTTATATTGAGTTGGAGCAAGAGCGTTTTTCTCATTCGTTTAGCTATCAATTTGATATTCAACCTGAGCTTTTAGAAAAAGATTACCAAATTCCGCCTTTACTCCTTCAACCTTTCGTAGAAAATGCTATCTTGCACGGTATCAGGCATTTAACTGAAAGAAAAGGTGAGATTTTGGTAAAACTGAGCATTCTGGACGGAACTTTATTATGTGTAATTAAAGACAATGGCATCGGTAGAAAAGCCTCTTCGGTAGTAAACCAACAAAGACAAGAAAGCCATAAATCTATGGGAGTTGATATTACGATGGAACGAATTAGCACTTATCAAGCTCTTTATGGAAATAAAATGGAAACTATTATTACAGACTTGGAAGAGGGGACGATAGTTGAAATAAAGTTGCCACTTATTGGGGAGTAAAAACATCCCCCGTCCGACTTTGTCAGGACACCCCCGTTGGCTTGCACAATAAGCATACACACAAGGGGGAATTTTAATTTGTTTTTTTTAATTCTCTCATTTACTCATCCAAAAAGGGCGGCGTACCGCATCACTCATTGACATTGAAAGCAATAATAATTGACGACGAAGTATCTTGTATTGAATCACTTTTGGCAAAAATTGAACTTTTTGTTCCACAAATGAAGGTGGTTAAAACCTATATTTTGCCCCAAGAAGCATTGAAAGAAATTCATAGAATGGATGTTGATGTTGTTTTTTTGGACATTGAAATGCCCAATATGAATGGTATTACATTTGCAAAAAAAGCTAATCTCACAAATACCGAAATTATTTATACAACTGCCTATCAAAAATATGCTATTGATGCTTTCAGGGTAAGTGCATTTGATTTTTTACTGAAACCTATTGATAGACATGAATTGCTTAAAACTGTTAATCGTTTAGCTGAAAAAATTGAAGAACGCAAGAAAAACAATATTTCTCGCCTCCATGCACGATTTAATAAAATTACAGTAAATACTACAAAAGGAATGTTGTTTGTGCCAATGCAAAATATTCTTTGGCTCGAATCAGACAATAATTATACTACATTACATTTAGTTGAGGGGCAACCGATTGTAACGAGTCGCTCCATCGGAGATTTTGAAGAAATGCTTCTTGAGTTTGATTTTTTTAGAATTCATCAATCTGCCATTATCAATTTACAATATCTAAAAGAATATTTAAGAGGCGATGGTGGAAGCGTTATTTTGTCGAATGGCAAAGAATTAGAAGTTTCTCGTCGTAGAAAAGCTGATTTAATGGTGCTAATAGGGTAAACTTTTCTTTTTAATATTTGGCATCTATTCCACTTTTTGCCATTCTATTACCACTTTCATAATTTTTCCTGCCGTATTCACATTCTTCGGAAATGATTTTGGTTTTTCCTACAATTTTGTTGTGTAAACATCAAAAAAAATGGAAACATTAACTCTAATTTCCGTAGGTTCAAGAAGGCGAATATCTCCTAATGATATTATTTATTTGACTGCAGATGTCAATTATACTCAAATCTTACTCACAGATGGAAGTAAAATGACCGTTGCTACTACGCTCAAAATTCTTGAAAAACGCTTTTCCTCATGTTCAGAATTCTTCCGAACTCACAAATCTTTTTTGATAAATATCAATTTTATTAAAAGCTTTGATATTTCAGGGGAGGAGGAATTTGTGCAAATGAAAAATGGCTACCGTGTAATAATTTCAAGAAGAAAGAAAAAGGCTTTTTTGGAAAGACTAAATGCGTAATAATCAGAGTGATTTTAATAAAGTGGTGGTGAAGTAAAGGTAAAATATTGATAGTCAGTTAATTAACTATAATTAATTTAAATTTTTTAAAAATACTAAAATGAAAAACCAAATCAAATTACTCACATTATTATTCACTCTTCTTATTTTTTCATGCAAAAAAGAAGACGTGGTTCCCCCGTGCAAGCTCTCAACTATTGAGCGAGGCAATGGTAACAAGCATGTTTATACGTATGATGCCATTGGCAAAATTACGGCAATGGTTCGTGAATTCGACGGTTCGGGTTCAGGGAAAATCTTAAAGTACGTTTATACATTTACTTATGATGGTTCGGGGCTACTATCAAAATCAACTTGGACACTTGACGGAAAAGCTGATGGCTCAGAAACTTACGCTTATTCCAATGGCAAAATATCAAAGGTATCTTATGTTTATGTTGATGGAAGCAAGGGAACTAACAATATCAAATATGATGCTGCGAGTAGAATTACGGAGTTTACTTATGAAACGGGCGATCCAAATTTTGAAGGTAAAAACTACTATGAATATGATGCAAATGGCATTATGACAAAACGTGGTTTTGCAGACTTACAAGGCAATAAATACTTTGAAGTTGTGATAAAACCCATAGGTATGGCAAAATCTCCAGAAACTTTGCTTGCTAATAATGGCTTGCCTTATGATGTTTTGACAGGTTTTGATTGGCAAATTGCAGAAGGGAATATTGGGACAGTTTCTGAAGTATTTTACGCAGATAATGACGGCAAATTAGTTCCTGATGGGAAAGACAAAATGACAGATGTAAAAGTAAATGCACAAGGATATATTATTGAAAGTACCTCAACTGATGCCGCTAATAAATCAAATATTCAAAAATTTACTCTGGTAGATTGTAATTAAGATAGTCATGTAATTATTTATTCTTTTCCTCCGAATATCTTTTTCAAGATTCGGAGGCAGGGAAGCCTTTTTTAAATTTTTAAACAATTCGTGGCGACGTAAACGCACCAAAAACAATGAAAAATATCAAAATTAAAGCAAAGATGTTAAACACCCTTAAAATTGCAGGATTATCATTGCTAATTTTTTCTTGCGAAGAAGAGGAAGTTACTACAACTCCAGAAACCGTTACGGTTTACGAAGATTCCAATTATACTGGCGGGTCGAAAAGTTTTGGAGTGGGAGAATATTTTGTTACAAAGGGACATTTTGACCCAATCGGCAATGACAAGATTTCATCAATTAAAGTTCCTTCCTCTTTAAAATGCACTATTTGCGACAATGACAATGGAGTAGGTGGAAATTTTGGAAAATGTGTAACCATAACCAACGATGTAGTCGATTTGACGGCTCAGAGTTTTAATGACATGGCCTCATATATAAAAATTGAAAACAGGTAAATAATGAAAAAGGTAATTTTCACTTTCATAACCATTGTAGCAATAGTTATGAATACAAAAGCACAAAGTATGTCCGAACTCAAACAATACGACTTTGGCAGAGTATCTGCCGAAATAACTACTGTAAATGTGGCACGTTCAAGATTCACTTCTTATGGTAAATGCGAACTTTATCGAGAGGGAAATATTCTGGTAGGGAAATATAGTCAAGCATTTAGTGATAGGTCTGACTTTAACGGAACTAAAGATAATGTTACTATCAGAATAGACCTCCGAAATGCCGAAACAACACTTATCTTGAATACTTGGGGTGGAGGACGTGAGGTTTACAATCCAAAAGTGCAGCCAAATGGCAAGCTTCTGGTGGCAACGTCTATTGACCGAAGCGTAATTATTAGTTTAGATAAAATAAAACAATCAATTGATTAGATAAAAATACTATGAAAAATTCAATAAAAGTTCTCGGAATTGCTATCATAATAGCATCTATTACTATAATTAACGCCTGTAAGGGCGATACTGGCGATGTTGGTCCAGCAGGTCCAACAGGTGCGAAAGGCGATACTGGTGCAGTAGGAAGCACAGGCCCACGAGGCGAAACTGGAACCGCTGGCACAAATGGTACGAACGGAACTAATGGCACAGCAGGCACAAACGGCACTAATGGAAATGATGGAGCTACTGGTGCAACGGGAGCAACTGGGGCAACAGGAGCTACTGGGGCAACGGGAGCTAATGGTTCTCGTGGTGAAACTGGAGCACAAGGGCCAAAGGGTGAAACAGGAAATGCTAATGTAATTCAATTTACTTATGGTACTAAAACAATTGAAATTGGTGGCTCCTTGTCATATGACTTACCTGGTGTAACTCAAACCCAAGTAGATAATTCGGCTATTTTTATTTACGTACAACGTGCATTTTCAGATGCAGTCTGGCTTTCACTTCCAGCCACTACACCACAATCAAATGAATATGGTGTCTTTATAAGAAAAGATAGACCAACAGTACAGATTTATCAAATTAAGGGAGGAATAAAGGATATAATTTTTAAGACGAGAATTATATTAATTCCAGCAAATGACATAAGGAATGGACGAAAAGCAGGAATTGATTATAATGATTATGAGGCTGTGAAGCAATATTATAATTTGAAAGATTAAGAGAAAGAATGCACAAATAAAATTTTCAAAACAATTTAATTACACATCAAAATGAATAACATTGTAACAGGCCAAATTCGCATTGGCAATATCGTAATTATCAGTGGCAGATACAAAATGGATACGCAAGATGCCGCCCATTATTTGAGAACGTGCGATATTTATCTTGACCAACAATTTGCTAACAGACCCACGGTTGTTGCAAGCATGCATCATGAAAATATTGCAGGTAATGCTGTACCTTTTTTGTTAGATACCATAGAAATTGACCTTCACTTTGGTACACAAACAAGGATTATGATTATGGCAAATGAGGTAAACGCTCGTGCAATTAAAGAGTATGTCTATTGGTGCGATTATATTGTAATGGGTGAAGTTTTATGACATTACATTCCCTCAAGTTCTTCTTTAAGGGACTCTAAATAACCTAAAAGATTAGTTTTGATTAAGAAAACCTATTCATCGGTTGCCGATTTTTTGTAGCCGATGAATTTTCAAATTACATATCTTAAAAAACAAAAAAGCCCTTTTCTGCTTTAGAAAAGGGCTTTTTGTGTTGTTTACAAAGAAAAGAGTTTTTTACTTCTTTCTAACACTAACAGCAATTCTACGATTTGCTGCACGACCCTCTTCAGTATCATTTGATGCTGCAGGATGCAATTCTCCATAACCTTCAGATTCTAAACGAGCATCTGAAATGCCAGAGGCAACCAAAGCTGCTTTTACTGCTGCCGAACGCTCACTCGAAAGTTTCAAGTTTGAAGCATCATCTCCTTGATTATCAGTATATCCACCAACTTTGATATTAACGGAAGGATATGCTTTCAATATTTCTGATATATTTTTGACTTCGTTCATTGAAGAAGAATCAATAACTGCACTTCCCGAAGCAAAATTCAAAGCTTTAAAGTTGAACCAATTATCTTTTCCAGCTTCAATGTCTGAATCTATAAACTTAATAACTTGGTCTTCAATGCCATTTTCCATGAAATTTAATGTAATTCCATTAGAAAGTGATTTGCTAATATTTACGGGCACAATTGGTTTGGATTCCATTTTTTCAATATTCATACCATCAAATGTCTTTGTTGTTTCAGAAGTTACTGCTATATATGGAGCAATTACCAATGAAACGATTGACATTAATTTAATCAGAATATTCATTGATGGACCTGAAGTATCTTTGAATGGGTCGCCTACAGTATCACCAGTTACGGCAGCTTTATGTGGTTCAGAACCTTTTTTGTGCTTTACACCATCAATTATTACACCTTTTTCAAATGATTTTTTTGCATTGTCCCAAGCACCACCAGCATTCGATTGGAAAATTCCCATCAATACACCTGAAACTGTTACACCTGCTAATAAGCCACCTAAAATTTCTGGTGAAGAAGTATCTGTAAAAACACCTTTCAAGCCAAAACCTACTAAAACTGGCGTAATTAAAGCAATTGCACCTGGCAAAATCATTTGTTTGATTGAAGCTTCTGTCGAAATAGCTACACATTTTTCGTATTCTGGTTCGGTTTTGTATTCCATAATTCCAGGGATTTCACGGAATTGACGACGTACTTCATTTACCATTTCCATTGCAGCTTTTCCAACGGCAGAAATACACAAAGCACTAAAAATAAATGGAATCATTCCGCCCACAAATAAACCTGCCAAAACTGGAGCTTTATAAATATCAATAGAATCAATTCCTGCAATTCCCACGAAAGCTGCAAATAAAGCTAATGAAGTCAATGCTGCTGAAGCAATCGCAAAACCTTTACCAGTTGCCGCAGTTGTATTACCAACAGCATCCAAATTATCTGTACGTTCACGAACTTCCGAAGGTAATTGCGACATTTCGGCAATTCCACCTGCATTGTCTGCAATTGGCCCAAAAGCATCAATTGCTAACTGCATAGCTGTTGTAGCCATCATACCAGCAGCTGCAATCGAAACACCATATAAACCAGCAAATTGGTAAGAGAAAATAATACCAGCTGCCAAAGTCAAAATCGGTAAAACTGTAGATTCCATACCAACTGCCAAGCCACCAATAATGTTTGTAGCATGTCCAGTGCCTGATTTTTCAATAATTGACATTACAGGACGCTTGCCCATTGCAGTATAATATTCCGTAATAATCGACATCAAAGTACCTACTACTAAGCCAACAATGATTGCATAAAATACATCCATTCTCGTAAAAGTAATTGTACGTAGTGTAATATTTCCTTCTGGTAAAATATTGATTACCAAGAAATAACAGGCTACCAAAGTAATAGCGATTGATGCCCAGTTACCGATATTTAATGCATTTTGAACTGACGAAGTTTCTGATTTGATACGAACCAAAAATGTAGAAACCAAAGAAGCCAAAAGTCCAGCACCAGCAATAAATAATGGTAATAATACTGGTGAAAAACCATTGAAATTATCCATTACGCTAATTTCTTGTCCCAAAACCATTGTTGCTAATATTGTTGCAACATACGAACCGAATAAATCGGCACCCATTCCAGCTACATCACCAACGTTATCACCAACGTTATCGGCAATTGTTGCAGGGTTTCTAACATCATCTTCCGGAATTCCAGCCTCAACTTTACCCACTAAGTCAGCACCAACGTCAGCAGCTTTTGTGTAAATTCCACCACCAACACGAGCAAAAAGAGCGATAGATTCTGCACCCAATGAAAACCCAGCCAAAACTTCGATGGCTTTTTTCATATTGTCAGATGTCAATAATTCACCTTTTGCAAAGTAATTATAAAAGAAAATGAATAATAAACTTAAACCTAAAACAGCTAAACCAGCAACGCCCATTCCCATTACTGAACCTCCAGTAAATGAAACTTTCAGAGCTTGTGCCAATGAGGTACGAGCTGCATGTGCAGTACGAACGTTGGCTTTTGTAGCGATTTTCATTCCTACATAACCAGCAAATGCCGAGAAAAATGCACCAATTAAAAATGCGACAGCTATTAAGGGTGAAGAATGAATAGTTGTTGTGCCAAGCCAAGCCAACAAAATGGCAGTTGGAATAGCAAAATAAGCTAATACTTTCCACTCAGCTTTCAAGAAGGCAATTGCACCGTCAGCAATATAGCCCGAAAGTTTTTGCATATTGGCATCACCAGCGGGTTGTTTTGTTACCCAGTTGAAACGCCAAGCAGTGTAAAGTAAGCCAATTATTCCACATAGCGGAACAAGGTAGATAATCATTGAATCCATAAGTATTCTATTTGAGTTTAGATATTACTATTTTTAAAAAGTTTGCAAATTTACGATAATACATTTACTTAAAAAAATCTTAATTTAGTTTTTGCATTTTTTTGATACGGTATATTAGGAAAACAATTTGAAAATTTGTGAATTTGAAGATTTTAAAATGGAAATATTTGCTTTGGGTTTTCATTAAATGATTTTTAATTTTAAGAATTAATCATTCTGTGTTATCTTTCGGACTAAAATAAAAACAAATCTCAACCCGATATTACAAAATGAAAAAAACATTTTTTTTACTTTTTTCAATAATTTCTCTTCAAATTTTTGCTCAGACCAAGCAAATGAATACTGGTGAAATTCTCCAAGCTATGAAACGCCTTAATGTTGTTGGAAATGTGCTTTATGTAGCTGCTCATCCAGATGATGAAAATACTCTTTTTATTACATGGCTTTCTAAAGAAAAAATGGTGCGTGCAGGCTATATTGCTATGACTCGTGGTGATGGTGGACAAAATCTGGTCGGATCTGAGCAAGGTGAATATGTAGGTCTGTTACGTACACACGAGCTTTTGGGTGCAAGAAACATAGATGGTGGCGAACAATATTTCACACGTGCCAATGATTTTGGATTCTCAAAAACAACAGATGAAGCACTTTCTTTTTGGGGAAAGGAACAGATTTTGTCTGACTTGGTTTGGAGAATCCGAAGTTTTCAACCTGATGTAATAGTCAATCGTTTTCCACCAGATAATCGTGCTGGTCACGGACATCATTCTGCGTCGGCGGTTTTGTCGGAGGAGGCTTTTAAGGCTGCGGCTGATCCAAGTCGTTTTCCTGAACAATTGGCATTTGTCAAAGTTTGGCAAGCAAAACGTTTAGTCTGGAATTCTTATTCTCCAAATTTTCAAAATAATCAACCCGAAGGTAGTTTTGTGAAAATCCCAGTGGGAGATTATAATCCTTTGCTTGGAAAATCATATACAGAAATCTCTGCGGAAGCTCGAAGTATGCACAAAAGCCAAGGTTTTGGTTCGGCAAAAACCAAAAACCAACGAAACGATTTTGCACTTCACAAAGCTGGCGAGGAAGCAAAAAATGATTTATTTGATGGCATTGACATGACATGGAAAAGAGTAAAAGATGGCGAAGCTGTCGAAAAATTAGTGAATGATGTTTTTAATAATTTTAAAGCTCAAAATCCTTCGGCTTCTGTTCCTGCTTTAATTAATATCTATGATGCCATCGGAAATTTAGAAGCAAATGTATGGACAAACTATAAAAAAAATGAAGTTAAAGAGCTAATCGCCGCCTGTGCTGGACTTTGGTTGGAGGCAAATCCAGTCGATTATTCAGTTTCTCCAAATGATAAAATCAAAGTAAATGTAAATGTGGTGAGTAGAAGTAATGCAATTATTATTCTTGAAAAACTTACTTTTAAAGGAACTGGAAAAGATTCGACTTTAAATAAAAAAATGGTTTATAACGAAGCTTTAACTTTGCCTTTTGAAATACAAATACCTGCTAATCAGCCGATTACGCAGCCATATTGGTTGGAAGAAAAGAAAGAGAATGGTTTTTATAAAGTTAAAGACCAACTTTTACGAGGGTTGCCAATGAAGCCCGCCGACTTAGTTTGTGAGTATTCTTTGAATATTGAAGGGAAAAATTTTACTTATCAAACTCCTTTAACTTTTAAATTTGTTGAACCATCGGACGGTGAAATTTACCGTTATTTTGAAGTTCGACCAGAAGTAACTGCAACTATTGCTGAAAAAGTGTATGCTTTTGCAGATAATTCTTCAAAAGACATTACTGTAACTTTGAAAGCTGGAAAAAAGGGAGTGAATGGCTCAGTTTCTCTCGAAGTCCCTTCTGATTGGCGAGTTGAACCAAGTGCAATTAATTTTGAATTGAAAGATAAGTACGAAGAAAAAAAGGTTGTTTTTAAAGTTTTCCCATCAAAAAATGCGTCGGAAATAACTATAAAAGCCATTGCAAAAACTGCAAATGGTACTTTCAATAGAGGAATTTTTTCTATCGAATACAAACATGTGCCTACTCTCACACTTTTTCCGAGTGCTGAGGCAAAAGCGTTGCACATTGATTTGAAGAAAAAAGGCTCAAAAATTGGCTATATCGCTGGTGCTGGTGATGAAGTTCCTGCTGCATTGCAACAAATCGGTTATCAAGTAACCATGCTAACTGCCAATGAATTAGCCAATGATTTGAGTCAATTCGATGCGATTATTGTTGGAGTTCGGGCATATAATACAGAGGAGCATTTGAAGTTTTTTCAAGAAAAACTCATGGAATATGTCAATAATGGTGGGAATATTGTTACACAATATCAGACAAATGCTTTTTTTGGCACTTCAAAAGTTAAAGAAATTGGACCTTTTTCTATGGGAATTGGAAGAGGAAGAGTAACTGATGAAAATGCCGAAATGAAAATCTTAAAACCTAACCATATACTATTAAATTCACCAAACAAAATCACAGCAAAAGATTTTGAGGGCTGGGTTCAGGAGCGTGGATTGTATTTTTCTGACAAATGGGCAAAAGAATACGAAACAATTTTCTCAATAAAAGACGCCAACGAAACCGAACAAGAAGGAAGCGTACTTTATGCAAAATATGGTAAAGGGAATTTTGTTTTTACCGGACTTGCTTTTTTTAGAGAATTGCCAGCTGGCGTACCGGGAGCTTACCGACTTTTTGCCAATATGATTTCGGTAGGTAAGAAATAGATAATCATTTAATATGCTTTTGAAACAATTTCTATTTATTTTTATAAATTGCATTTAATATTTACATCTTATTTTCAATAATTTAAATTAGACTTCAAATATTTAAAATTTACCCGATGAATAATAATTTTAAAATCTCAGAAAATCTTAACATATACGAAGTTGAAAAATTCATAGAACTTTATAAAATAAAACGAAATAATAAAGAAACTATTTTAATTGAATTTATTGATAACGACTCAAAAAGTACAGGTGAGGTTGATGCTTTGTTTCTTGGCTATCTTTTATTATTTGTTGAAGAAGATGACAGAGAATTTCATATTGTTTTCTCTGAAAAAATTCCTGAAGGTAGGATATTTAGCTTACAACTCCAATTAGAACATCTATTATTTATACTAAATGCAAATGGTCGAAACAAGAAAAATGTAAAATTATATCGTGAAAAAGTAGATACGACTACTGGAGAAATAGATTATTCAAGAAATTATATAAGAAAAGCAAAGATATATCAATCTCAGCGTTTTATTCCCCCAATATTTATAGATAACAATGTTGAAATGTATTTTGATTCATTTCATAGAACAAACAAATTAAATATTTTATTTGAATTATATTTTAGTAAAACACTTGAAGAAATTAAAGAATTTACCAATCTAACTGAAGAACAATCAAAAAAAGAATTTGGTATGTCCGAATTTAGTTTTGTTGAACTATGTCTTTTTCGACTTTTAATAACAGAAAAATTATTAAAAAGCGAGAAATTAACAAAAGAAGTTATTTTTAATAATATACATCAAATCCATTTTTTTAAAAAGTATTGTCAAAATTTGTCTTCTGGAATAAGAGAACTTGCTCAAAATTTTGTGCATAGTTCAACAAAGAAAGGAGTAATCTCTGCAAGAATTTATGAAAAAAATAGGCTTCAACTATTAAAAGATTTAGATAAAAATTATATAAATGAATTCAACGAAAATGATTTTTTTTTAGATATAAATGTAGTTGATTTAGGTGAAAAATCAATTAGAGAAAAGTATATTGAGAATATTTCAAAAAATAAAGTTGATTTTAGCGAAATTAAAAATATAAAAATAGATTTTGATAAAGATATTGAAAATATAAGCAATAAAGTGAATTTTAAGTTCGAAGATTTTTTTATTCCTAATGGAAAAACAGAACATCAAAATAATAAACTAATTTCTCGATATGGCTTACAATATTTAACACATATCATTTCTCGTAGATTTTCAGGCTACGTTCAAGCAATATCCCATAGTGAAAAACTAATTCTATTTGAGAAAAACAATAATTTAGAAATAAAAAATATAATTGATACTTATCGATTAGGAACAAGCTATAATTGTATAATTCCTATATTGAAATTTAAGGATTATTATAACAAAATTGATTCCTCAATAACTACGCCAATTCAAAAAAATGCACCTTTAGAGAATACTCTATCCTCACTTGAAAAATACAAAATAGTTCTAAAGAGTTCAAAAGAATATTTAACAGACAACTCCATTATTTTATTTGATGAAATTGCTAAAAGAGATATTATTGAGGTGGATAAATACCAATATATCTTTAAAATTTATTGTCAATTTTACGAATTAAACAAAAACCAATGGAATAACATTTATCTATTAGATGCCAATGAAATACCAATTTCCGACCCAAGTGAATGGTTGAGACTATTATCAGCAATTTCAATAGATTTTAAAAATCTTATAATTTATAATATTCCCAAAGAAACGACTTGTAAAATCATAGAACTAAGGAGATTACAATATATTAAAGATATATTTGATTTTTGGAGTGATGAAAGTTTTGTTTTATTTTATTCAAAACAAGAAAAAGGAACCAATGAAATAGACAGATTCGGAGCAAATTTATTATCAGGCAAAAACGAATTAAAATATAACTTTATTAACTCATTAGTTGGTAAAAACCATTATAGTTTTTATGAGGGATTTCTATTTGAAAAAAACAACATGCTTGAAATAGAAGAATTTGATATTAAATCAATTTTATTTCAAAATGGTTTTCTTAAATATTTTGAATTGCTAATTAAAAATAAAGATAAATACGGCAGTTATATTTCACTATTTGAGCAATCTTTAAAATATTCTTTAAATAAAGATTTGATACAAAACCTCGATTTAGAAACAAATAATAAGGGCTATAAAATTACAAATACCCATTTTAGATTAGGCTCAAAAATTCATATTAAAGATTTTTATTATGCCAAACGTTTATTTCAAAATAGTTTTTTCACAACACCATTAGCATACATATTGGCAGGTTTTATTTCAGATTTCATTCAAGAGAAGCATGACTTAAACGAAATAACTTTAATTGGGTATGAAAATTATTCTGACTTTCTTGTTAGTACAGTTAATGGTTTCTTAGAAAAGAGGTTTCCCCAAAAGATAATAAATCATGCGACATTTGTCAATGACAAGGAATTAACTAGACCGGTTGAAACAATAAACAAATATATTTTTTTAATAGTCCCGATTGCGTCAAGTTTCTCGACTTCAAAAAAAATTCAATCTGAAATACGCTCAATTCTTGATAGGAGCGAGGATTTGAAATTAAAAAAATACGAATTTGTTGAACCACATATAAATTTAATATTGGTTGGTGACGAGAATTTTGAAAATAAAATTGACATTTTACGAATTGATGAAAGTGGATTTATCAAGTTTGATGATGAAACATTGGACGAATACGGGTGGGATTCTATAAATCGAGAAAAAAAAGAAATTAGAATTCGAGCATTTAGTGGTTCATCTAAAGTAAATACTTCGGAAATAATAAATCAAAAATATTTTATACCAGTTTATACAAAATGGTATAAATCTAACTCTTGCGAACTTTGTTTTCCGGCGTCAATAAGAAATGAAGAATGCCTTGTTGAAACAGGCTTTGCCTCAATTACCCCACGTTTAATATTTGGGTTGCCAAAAGTAAAAACTAACAAAAATCCAGAAAATATACTCAATCTTGATGGTACACTACTTTATGGAAACTTAAAAAAAAACAATAATAATTATTTGTATTTTGCTCGTGTTGATGATATTTTAAATATAAAAATCAATGATGAGTTTATCAATAAAAACAAAATAATCATTTGGCTTAAGCAACTTAGAAAAAGTAAATTTGAAGTGCCGAATTTGAAAAATAAAAAGATTGTTTTAGTAACTCCTTCAAGTGGTTCGAAATCGAATTTTATAGATTTAGTTAATGAATATGTTTTTGACTTTACTGCCAACTGTTTAACAATTGGGTTAAGAGATGAATATATTGAAAATACTGAATCGTTATTTGCTGATGGATTATATAAGGCAGATATAATAATTTATGTAGATGATGTGTTAGACACGATAAACTCATTCGTTGAGATAAATTATATTGTTAAATACATTAGAAGTAAATTAGTTTTTGGACGTAGTATTGATTATTGCATTTCATTAATTAATAGAATGACCTATGATAGGGAGGAAAATGTTATTTTAAAGTTAGTTCCTTTAATAAATGACGATACAAATAATATTATTTTAAAGATTGAAGAAACTAAGAATCTAATTGCTAATAATAATCCTGAAAACTATGGTGTACCCCAATAGTTGGACAAAATAGTTAATTTATTAAAGTGTTAATATTTTTTGTTTAATTGTACTATTCTTAGTTATAGATTGACGTTCATTGAAAACCTGATTTGGAGTGAGGTTTAGTAAAGATTGATGT
>JANNDY010000103.1:0-4653 GCA_031378345.1 Emticicia sp.
ACATCAATCTTTACTAAACCTCACTCCAAATCAGGTTTTCAATGAACGTCAATCTATAACTAAGAATAGTACAATTAAACAAAAAATATTAACACTTTAATAAATTAACTATTTTGTCCAACTATTGGGGTACACCATAGACTTTGTCGATGCCTGTAAAAGTAATTTGTTTTGATTTAGGCAGGGTTTTATTTAAGGCTTTTATTTTGATTATCTTATTGTAAAAATCATAATTTCCCCATTGTGCATTTTTCTTTACCCAATTCCTGAATACATTCTTTAAAAGTATTTCATTGCCAGTTTTTAGATATTCGTTAATACTTGTAGATTGGGCATAATCAAGTTCTGCAATGTAATTTTTAGTTCCAACAGTTTTGTTTAAATATTTCAATAAACTAAAATCGATAAGTTGAGCATCTTGTGCACCGTGAGATTCCCCTAATATTAAAAATTGATTTTGCTCTGCATCACTTTTTAATTGCTGCCAGTGGTTTGACTCATTTAAGTCTATAATAGTTTTATTATTTTTCAAATAATCAAGAAATTTATTTTCTTGTCCATAAGCTGAGCCATAAACAAGGCAGAAAACAAAAATTATTTTTTTCATACTTTTTTAATTTAATTTTTGCAAATCTCATTAGAAAAGTAATATCAATCAAAATATTGTGATGAATATCAAAATATTGTGATGAATATCAAAGTGTATTATTATCAAATAATTGTATTCAAATATTTTCTGGAAACTGGAATTTGTTCACTCATATCTTTAATGCTTAACTTGTAACCTTGTGCATTTCCTTTTTTAGAAAATATGTAGTTTTTATTGATTATGTATGAGCGGTGACATCTAATGATATTTTCTGACAATAGTTTCTTTTCTAAATTTGAAAATGATATCCGAATTAGTTTTTTCTCAACTTTTAAATGGTGGTAATAAAAAATATAAGAATAATTTCCTTCAGATTTGGCGAAAATAAAATTTTGATTAATATCATCTATCTGCAAATCATTAACTTGAAATAATTTATTATTTTCAATTAACCTTTCTTTGATAGTTGTAGAGTTTTCGGATATCAAATGATTTTTATTTTTTATAGTAATCGCAAATGTTGCAAAGAAATAAATTAAGCAAATTGGAATTCCAATTGAAAAAGTACAAAAGAACATAAAAAGTAGATTATAAAGTCTAAAATTTGAAGAATCTATAATTTTTATGCAATAAAAATAATTCAAAACGGAACAAAGGCATAGTATACTAACTATTGAAATTATTTCATTATTAATATTCCATTTTACAAAGTTGAATTTATTGATTAGATATTTTGATAGCGAAAAAATTGTAAATGCTATAATTGAGTAGGGAATAAGAATTAAATATTTTAGTGAGTGCTTAAAAGTATATGTTCCAAATGGTTGAAATAATACCAAGAAAAAATAAACGGCTAATGCGATAAATACAGATTGCAAAAAAATATCCTTAAAAATTTTCGTTTTAGGAAATGGATAGTTTAAAATTCTAATAAAACTCAATTCGTTCATCTTAAGCAATTAATTTAGTAATATGACTAAAATCAAATTTGAAATTTGTAAATTATTCAGTTACAATTTCTATCTTTCAATAGCGAATGTAAATTTAGCGATTTATTATTTTTATTTTGTCTGTTAAGTTAAAATCCGATTGAGATTGTATAAGGCTCGCTAAAGTGACGTACAACGAATAGGTATTGCCGATGTGGGGAAATTTGGAATATGTCTGCTCAAATATAGCTCTAAAATTTAATAGAATTCCCAAAGTTCAATAACTTCCGTCAGCCCCCACTTGCCACGAAACCTTAGTTATTAGCGGTATGTGGCTTCTGTTTGTAGTTATTTTAGCCTTGCTATTTCAGCAGTAATTTGGTCAAGAACTTCTTTGTTTTTTACTTCCTTTTTGTTGCCAACCTTTGAAGAGAAAATTATGAATACTTTGCCGCCATACTTTTCTTCAAAAGATTCAAAATTTGCTTGCATTCTTTCAGATAAATTATAATTGCCAAAATTTGAGTTAGCTGTCACTGGTTTAATTTGAATACCGAATGCTTTGTCGCCAACTTTGCCAATGTAATCTATGTCGCCTGAATGGTCTAAGTCTGAATCAGATTCTTCAAATACTACATCAGGAAATTTCTTAGCAAGAAAATCATTAATAACGGACTTCTCTGTTAAAAAACCATCAAAGGTTCGTGGAATAGTTACTTCATAAACATAATCGTAGCAGTCCTGTTTTGTGATTTGTTTAAACGATTCCGTCCATTCTGGAATAACAACTTCAGTAATCTTTTCATAAAGCCTTTCGCCTAATTCATTCAGAATGTCTTGGGTTACTTTAATTGGCACTTTTGTTTTTGTATGAGCCTTTTCAAAGTAATATTGTCGCCATTCCTGAAAAGTTTTAGGCTGACACTCCCGAATAAGTTCCATAACAGCACCAACTTTGCTTGGTCTTGTAAGTTGATAAGCATTACTTGTGTAGTTTAACACTTTTTCCTTTTTACCAAAGGGCTTTGCGTATTTATAAATTGGTTGTTCTTCTTCTAATTCGTCCATTATCTTTGTTGAGGTTAAGGTTTTACAAATAAATCAACTCTTGAAGATTGATTTGCTCCGTTTTGATTATTCCAACTATTCAGCATATTGGTTCTCCTTTGCAAAATATTTTCTGCTCTACTTTGTAATGAATCAAGATTATCGTCAAGCTCAGCAAGATTTCCAATTAAATAAAAACCACGACTATGACTGCCTATTAATTCATTTTGAATAATAGCCTCTCTTATTACATCACGCATTTCTACTTCAACGCCTCCATCTGATATTCCAAAATGTGTTGCTAAATCTCTCGCTGTAATTGGCGAGCCACTGCCAATGTGATTGTTAGCTCTTAAATAATTGATTAATTGTGCGACTGTTGCCATTATGTAGTTTGTAATAGTGAATTAAATTTGTTTTTATATTTAAAATCTGTTTCGTTGTCAACTTGAACTAATCCGTTTTTAATCAGATGAGCATTTATGAAAGTTTTATTTTCCAAATACAGGTAGCACAATAAATTATTTTCAGAATCGTGTTTTATGTTGTCATAACGAAGAAAAACCTTTTTGCCCTTAAGTTTATCATTTAGAAAATCGGTTGCTTTTCCATTAATGATAGGGTCTTCTTTAATACCGATAAGTTTTATCATTAGGTCATTACTTAGTCTTAATTTTTCTGGGCTTATGATTTCTTTTACAGTATAAAATTCTTCCCTTGAAGTTGAGCTGTCTTTGTCAAGTTTAGAACCAAATTGTAATTTCTTTACATCAATTTTCTTGTCAAGAGTGTGTGGGTCTTTGAAAATATAAGGCTGATCTTGAATGTCGTTTTCAAAATCTGTCTTTGTATTTTCTTGCTTTACAAACTCATAAGTTGTGCCGCTTAAATCCTGTTGGTGTACTTCTAACTTATCTTTTATGAAAGGAATGAATTCGGGATTGATTTCATAGCCTATAGAATTTCTTTCAAGATTTTTGGCTGCTAATGATGTTGTACCACTCCCTGCAAACGGGTCAAAAACTGTTTCGCCAACGAACGAAAACATTTTAATTAATCGTCTTGGTAATTCTTCTGGGAACATTGCAATGTGTCCGTTTTGTCTTGCTCCTGTAAAGTTCCAATGTCCTGCAAAAAATGTGTTCCATTCTTCTGCAGTCATTTTAGAAAGTTCTTTTTGCTCTTTGGTATGCTTTGGTGCGTCGCCTAATTTTTTAAAAATTAAAATAAATTCATAGTCAAGTTTCAAAATTCCGTTTCTTGGATATGGATATGAACCCATTTGAACTCCTCCACCCGTTGTGTTTGAGGTCGTAACTTTTTGCCAAATGACAGCACCCATATAATCAAAGCCTATGTTCTCACAGAACTTAATAATTTCTTCTCGGATGGGAATTACTTTGTAGCGTCCGTAATAAACAGCCCTGGCAAATTGGTCGCCAATATTTACACACAACCTGCAACCATTGTGAAGGGTGCGGTAGCACTCTTTCCAAACCAAATTCAGGTTGTTGATATAATTTTCATAACTATCGTGAAAGCCAATTTGATTGTCTGTCCCGTAGTCTTTAAGTTGCCAATAAGGCGGTGAAGTGATAGCCAAATGAACAGAATTGTCGGGCAATAATGTCATATGTCTGCTGTCGCCATTAATTATTTTGTGATGAGTTTTCAAGCTATAATTTTGATTTGTCCAAAGGTAACAAAAAATGGTTGTTTAGGTTAGGAACTCTTGAACTCGTAGGGTCTTTTTGCCATTACCGCTAACGTACAGGGCTTGTGGCAGGTGGGGCTTTGAAACTCGTCTGCCCGAACGTCTGCCGATATAAATTACTGATTTTTAATTACTTACAAATGTTCAAAAGATTTCCGTTCGCCGAAACAAAAGTACAATAAAATTCCTAATGTTCAATAACTTCCGTCAGCCCCCACTTGCCACGAAACCTAATGTTGAACTAAACCTTCGGTAGCTTTTCCCGAGTAAAATTCATAATTTTATGGCAATTTATAAATTTAAAATTAAATATTACCATGACAAAAAAAGAATGTTGATCAGCTACGGCAAAATACGCCGGGCGACGCTTCGCT
>JANNDY010000104.1:0-20525 GCA_031378345.1 Emticicia sp.
GAAAAGCCGTATCGAAGGACTGCAAACCCCAAATAGGGTTGCTGTTTTCGTCTGAAACGCCATAAGGAAACATTCCAGTTTGTGGCAAAGGAATATTTGAATCTCCTGTTTCTCCCTTTATATTTCCTAAAATTGTGCTTGAAAAAGGCGTTTTTGAATCTATACTATGCAAATCATAATTTCCATTTATCACAATTTCACCAACATTTAATGTGCTTTGCATAGCTAAATTGTTGATATTTGCCACAAACTTTATGCTTTTTCCATCTGCACCAGAAGCACCTTTCAAATTTCCTTTTAACAACCAAATAGTATTTGGCAATAAAATACCCTGTAAGTTTTGCGTTATAAAACTTGCCTGTGTAATATCGCTTTTTTCGTAAAGGCTACCAGTAACCGTATTTATATGAAGTGTTCCAAAAGCTAAATTTATGTTATCCGTAGGTTCGTTTGGTTGTGCTAATACATTAGTACCGTCTTTTCCTGCTTCACCAGTTTCACCAGTACCACCAATATCACCTTTAATGTTTCCCAAATTAACAGAGCCTTTTACGCCATTTACCAAAGTTATTTGATAAATATTTTGAGAACTTATTTCAAAAACAAAGTCATTTTCGTTCCAATTGTTTACATTTAAAACATTGTCCCATCTCCAATTATTTGCCGAATCTCCATTTAAACCGTTTCCACCTTTCAAAGGGTTTGCGGAGTAGCTTAAATTTCCATTTGCAACTGCAACAACATATCCAGTCAATCCAATGGTTGTAACAATAGCGTTTAATGTGTTCAACGCTCCAAGTGTAATTTGAGAACCTTTGAGATTGTAAATAGTAAAACCAACATTTACCAATCCATCAAGCCGAATGTTAGTAATTGCAGAACCAGTAGGAACTATCAGAACTTTGTTTGCATCTGTGGTGGTCAAAGTAATTGAGCCTGTGCCATTCAAAACCTTGACTGCATCAATTCCATTTGTTCCATTTGAGCCACTTGCACCAGTCGAACCGCTTGCACCAGTAGAGCCATTTGTAGAACCTAATAATGAATTATTTGCCGAACGTGAAGACGAAGTATTTACAAGTAAAGCCAAACCGCCCAAACCTGCCAATAAAGCCAAATTTTTGCCTGTATTTTTCATAAAATTTTGATTAAGATTTTAAAAGTTTCTTTATTTTTTTTCTAAAAATTATTGCTAACGTTACGACTGCAAAGCCTGTATAGAGGTTTGTATTTGTGGCTGTATTTTGTTTAATATTTACAGGAATGTACTTTGAAAACCATATTTTTACGTCCTTAACGGTTATATTGCCGTTTTTGTCAATATCAAGTGCTTTATTGGCATTGTATGCACTTGTGGGAGAAGCATAAAGCACTTTATTATCGCTTTGTCCTACGCCCAAAGGGGCGAAAACTGCAAAATAACAATCGTAAACGCTTCTTAGTTTGTTCGCAAAACCGAACGATTTATAATATTTTTCTACGTAGTCAAGTTGCTGAACATTCGACATACTAAGTAGCTGTGTACTTGATACGCCCAAATTTTTTGCTGTACTTGCTGTAAACTGAATCAAACCAACGGCGGAACTATTCGGGCTTTTTATCAAATGATTTAGTTTCGATTCCGCATACATGACTATCATTAACCAGTCGGGATTAATACCCAAACGACTTGAAATATCACGTACTTTTATTTCAAAAGCGGTTTGATTTGTTGTAACTTTTTCAATGTATGCAAGTGCCATATTTTACTTTTTGTAAAGAGCCGTTGAAATAATTACGTACTTTGAGGGAATAATCCAGTACCTGTTTTTAGGTTGTTGAATTTCAACCCAAACGCCTTTTGTCCCTGCAATTGTAGCCGAAAACAAACGATTTACTAACCAGTCCTGTCCTGCTATCGTAGTGGTTTCTGCACCATAAGGAGAATTTGACGAACGCAAATTATAACCTCCTTTAGAATAAACAGTATCTCCTTTTTTGATATACAAAGGATTAGAAACCCCACCGCCACCAGTAGAACCCCCACCATTAGAGCCAGTAACATAACTTTGATTAAAAAGAGCATAAACACCATCTTTTTCAAGGTCGGTAGCTAAATCAGAGCCGTAAATAGTTTGGTATTTAGTTGCAACCACTGTAAAGTTTTTCAGTCTTGACATTTCTACGGCTACGGCTGTTATTTCGGTTTCATCGGTGGAATCTCCAAAAATATTATTTATCCAGTTAATACCACTCGGAACTAAAGCATTATGTAGCCTTATTGCAAAGGTAGCGTTCGGGTCGTTTGCTGAATTTGCTAATAGGTCGGCTTTTGCTTGCTTATCAAGAAACCTATTAAGCAAAAAATAAACAACAACTCCCACAACGATATTTTTTAAAGTTTCATCGGTTTTGCCAGTTTTTTTTGAACTAAACAAATCTTTGAAACCAAGCAAAACGGCAAGAAATATGCTAATGATTTGAGGCATGATTAAGATTCTTTAAGTTTTTTATTTAATGATGAAAATTGAGGAATTAAAGCCCAAATTGATGTAAAAGTCGGGTTTTTAGGAATTTTTATTGAAGCTATTTCTTTTCTGTTTTCCTCATTTGAAATGAATCGTATAAATTTTGGATTTTCAGATAAAAGTTTATTTATACCTTCTAAAACTTCGCTTGCTTTTGTAAAATCATTTTCAACGCCTGCAAGAATATGACTTGCAGATATTTTTAGATTTTCATTAAAAATTTCTTTTGAGTTCATCGTTTATATAGATTTGTATTTTCAGAATTATAAAGTAAAGTCTTGCATTAAAGACTTTGCCCCCTGTGCAAACTCTGCAATTTTTTGCATTCCTGCACTATTATTTTCTTCGTTTTCATCAGTTAATTGCACAACCGCTTTTTTTAAAATGTCATTGTCTTTTTTCAAACCACGTACATCTAATTCTAATTCAGAAACCCTTTTTTCAAGGTTTTCAAATTGCCATTCTTTCCTTGCAAGTCCTATTTTATCATTCAATTGCTCCAAAGTAAACAACTGCTGATTTGCTGAATGATTAATATTTTGCATAGAAGTATTTCCTGTTTTTGTAATAGAAAAAGGAGTTGAATTTGATTCTGTACATGATTTTGATTCAGAGCCTAAAACTTTGAAATTGCCTTCAGGCATCGTATTATAATACTGTACCAAAGCATCTGCACAATTTTCGGAGTTTTCAAAGGTACTACCGTAGATGTTTTCACCTCCTTTTTTTACTTTGAAGGTCAAAATATTATTATTTTTTACCCAAGTTCGTATAGTATTTTCCATGATGTTTTTTTTTTATAAATAAGTAGGGGTTTTTAACGCCCCTACTTATATCTTTTTTTGAAAAATTATAACGCTTTTGCCCTTTCGAGGTTGCGTTTTGCCTTCATATAAGCTTCTGTTGCTTTGGCTTGCTTTTCCATTTCGGTTGCTTTTGCTAACATTTTTTGTATACGAACTTCAGGCGAAACTGTTTTCTTCTTTGCCATGATATTAATTTAATTTTTGATTAATGAATAAATAAAAACCGACCTAATTTGAAACTTTATTAGCTAAACAAACCTGCTAAAAGACGCTTTTTAGGCTTCACTTTTAACACAAGCGGTTCAATAATAAATACATAAATCGCAAACCCTGCAAGTGATGCCTGTACGGGGTTGGCTTTCACCCATGCCCAAATTTTTGTAAGCAAAGTATCTGCCGAACGTCCCGCTACTTCTTCGTTATTTGCTAAGTCGGGATTTTCCGCCAAAAGAGCATCAGGGTAGTAAATTGGTGTATTTCCTTTGGTTACAATTGTGTAACCAGTAGGAGTTACAAAAGATTGAGGTTTTGCAGTTCCCCAAGAATCTGAAGGCTCAATCGTTGCGATTTCTGCCGTTGTTAGTGGCGTTGCTGGAGCAACATATCCTGCTTCAGTATTTCCTACCAAAGCACGACCACGCGGGACAATTCCACCATCGCCCGACAATTGCATGAGGAAAATTTTTCCATCGAAAATACGGATTATTAAATCCCCTCCCGTCCATTTACCTGCTACTTGGTTGTTAGTTAAAGCCATTTTTTTTGATTGATTTAAAATTTAAAATATAGAATGAAATTGGTTTGTCGAAATAATTACTTCTTTAATAAAAGGTAAGCCCCTGCACCTAAAGCAAGTAAAACAATAGGTCTTGAAAGGTCGATTGCCGAACGACTTTGAGGAACTACCGAGTTTTGGTTAAGCGTTCCACCGTTTGCGTTTAGGAGTGCAGAAAGTGCTTGTTGGTCAAAATCTCCACTTGTTAATGATTCAACATTTCGGTTTTTTATTACGCCCGAACTAACAAGTATGCCAACGACTGCACCGCCATATTTTAGAACACCTTCAAGAATTTTCTGCCAGTTTTTATTACCGCTTTCTATTGCGGTCGTTTGGGCTGTTAATAGTGGGGTTTTGAAGTCCAAAACGAATGGGCTTGAACTTGTTAAGCCTAAGTTATTGCCGAAACCTAAGCCCCCGTATGAATATGGAATTGCCATTTTAAAGAATATTATTTAAGTTTAAAACATATTTTTGATTTACAGGAACGCTAATTCCTACAACTGAAACGTTCCCTTTTAGCGAAAAAGAAATTGTTTTTGTGCTAACTACGCTTTTTATTTCGGGTATTAAATAAAGTAAATCAGTAAGCGGAATATTAACCAAAAGAGGTACATCAGAAACCGAGTTGCCCGAAATAAAAATTGATTCTTGCAAAATTGCTTTGCCTAATATTGATTTCCCGAAATAATTATCAACGTTTAATCCAGTAATAGGAATAGAAACACCTTCGCCATTTGTTACTCTTAGATTTAGGATAAAAGACAAAGTACCAAATGATATTTTTACATTTTGAATTCTACCCAAAGCAAAACTTAAAGATTTTGCAGCTAAATAAATATTATAGAGATAAATAGCTATAATCAATAAAATTGCGATTGCTATGCTTTTTCCTTTTTTCATCTGCTGTTTTTATTTCTGTTTTTGTAAATTTTACGCACTACCAAGCCAGCACCAACCAATAAAATAACTTTTGTAAAACTCAAAGATTTTGCAGAACGCACGACACTATTAACCACGCTATCAATGCTTTCAATTCCTGTAACTTTAGGCTCGTTTTCTGTTGGTAGGGTTTCATTATAAGAAACCCTACCTAAGTTTGCATCAATATTAAATTCTGCTATTTTTAAGCGGTTCTTATTATATTCCGCTTCGAGTTCTGCCAAACGTGCATAATATTTTTTTAGCTTATTAAATTCTCGTTGTTGTGCTATGATGCCAAATACACCGAGAAAAACATAACCAAATTCTTTTGGTATTTGCAACGGGATACCAACTGCATTTAAGCCAATACTACCAATACTTGCAAGTATTTGTTTTCCTGCGGAGTTATTAACTTTTTGGACGGCTTTTGCCACTCCTTCTGCATCAATTAATATTTCTTCTTGCCTTAATGATAATGCCTTGTATTCTGCTACATTCATGGTGCATATTGCCGTTTGTCTGCACAAACATAGACAACAAAAACAGAATATAATTTGGTTTTTATGCGTTTTTATGATATATTTACAGTATTATAATTGGTATTTAAACATTTAACAGTCATATTGTGAAAAATAACGTTATACATTTGTGGTGCAAAAATGACATTGCTAATATTATTGGTTGTGAAACAAGAATTTTAAAAGATTTGATAAGCCCAGAAACAAAAACGGCTATAAATTGGACTGAAAGAAGTGCAGAAAATCAAAAAACTAAAATTTACAGGCTTAACGATGTCTTTTTGATTCTGAAAGATATTTATCCTTTCATATCTGACCAAGAAAGGCTTAAAATCTTACTTCCTAAGCCATTGTAAGGCATATTTGCAGGGTGCTATGTAGCTGTTTTGGAGGTGTTTTGTAGGTGTTTTTACAATTTTAATTTATATTTTATGACTATCAATAACATTCTTTTAGAAAAAACCTTCAAAGGTTATCAACTAACCAAACCTTTGACTATTACGGTAACTAAAACCGTAATAAGTAAGCTATCAAGCATTTATGTAAACAACCAAGAACGTGGTGGACTGTTGGCATTGAATCCAGTTACAAAAAACATAGCTTTAATCAATTCAATGATAGTTTTAGAGAATATAAGCGGTAGCAATACGGGTTTTGTGCCAAATCAGACGGTATTTGATAAGGCTGTAAAAGAAATACTTTCTAATGGTTGCTTACCTATGGTATTCCATACGCACCCGACCGTTTTGGGCTATAATATTTATGACAATAGAAAACAAAATTTCTATTTACGTGCATCTGCACCCGACCGAAAAATAAGCAAGCAAGAAATTGTGGACGGTACAGATTTATTTATGCCTGAATGTATTTTCGTGAAGGACAAAAGATTTAAGGAAGGTTACGCCCTTGCAATGTATGGAGGTGGAATATTGCCTAATGGCTTTAGCAGATTGAGTGCTTTAGAATTTATTGCGGTGGGAGCGTCTTTACTATCAGTTTATTTTAAAAAATTCATTACGCCTGTGCTTTTGGGTTCAACGGCTGTGATTATTTCAGAGGAAACCAACCGACCCAAGTATAAATTAGATAGTTTGGGCAATTATATTATCAGTATTTGAAATTTTGGAGGAGTATTTTTTAAAAAAGCGGTCTATGATTGACCGCTTTTTTTTTTCGGCACACAAAAGCACCAATGTACGCATATTTGAAATTGTATTATTCCAAGACCTGTACACCTGTCTATCTATACAAATACACATGGACATACAGACACGTTTATATATAAGGGTTTTTGTCTGTCTGTCGAGATTTTTGTAAACTGGACAACCGATTCCAAGATTTATAAAAATACAAGCAAAAAAGCCCAAAAAAACAGCCCAAAAATGTAACATATTTGGTTTATGACCTTAAAAACACCTAAAAACCAAATAATATTTGGTGGACATTGACACCCGACACCCTATATAGAGATGTCCAGTCCGTATCCAGTCATGTCCAGTACAAAATTTTGTTTGGTTTGGGTTTTTTTACCAAGAAAGGTTTTTTGCTTGTGGCTTTAGAATAAGTCCTAAACCTCTTAAATACTCTTCTGTTTGGACAATTGACCAATGACGGTTTATTTCCTTCAAAGTCCAAATATCCACGCCTACCAAAAATGCACAAACATTGCCTGTATGTTTCCAGGCATAAAGCGTTGTTTCATTTTTTACGTAAATGCCTAATGTAGTGAGTGCTTTATTATGCCTTAGTAGATACTCGTTTATTGATGCACTTTCTTTAGATGGTTTCAAATCTTTTCCAAATACATAAAAATCTCTTGGAAAAGCATAAAGTTTCATTTCGAGCAAAATGCCTTGTAGATTGGTATTTATTGGAATAGGTATTCTTTTACGGTTTTTCGAGTTTCCTGCCCAAACCATTACCGAACCTTTACGGAAGTCAATATCAGAAATTTTTAACGTCCGTAGTTCGCTTGTACGAATGAATAAGTGAAAAATAAAGCGTGTAACGTGGTACAAATCTTTGTCATGGACTTTTAAATGTTCTTCAATCATAAGTTTCTGAAAATCGTCATACGCCTTATGCCTGTCGCTTTCGGGAACGCTCAATTTTTCGTAACCTTCAAAAAGATTCTTGGAACACAAACCACGCTTTACAGCGTGCTTGTTTAAATCCAGTAATGTATAAATTATGTTATTTATGGTTTTGGGTTTTCTTTGTTGCTCAATTCTCAAAAAATCGGAAAACTCCAATACTAATTTTTTATAAAGCATATCAAACGGATAATGTAAAACGTCTTTCGTTTTCAAGAAACTTTCAAACTTCCTGACGGCTGTATTATATGCTGAAATAGTCTTTTCGGTAACATTTGAAGGGTTTAATTTGATAATTTCATAGAAAATAAAATTGCTTGTGTTTGGAATTGGTTTTTTTGTTGGCTTGTTTGCTTTTGGTGGTGGTGGTTTCAAATCGTCTAAAACCTTACCTTTCTTTAGTTCGGAATTAATATGCCTAATAATACTTTCACCTCTTATTTCTCTCATTTTTACGTCCTTTGATACAGGAACGTAAACTCTTTTACGAATTACTTTTTGCTTTAGCTTAGAATAAATGTAAAAATCAATGTACCATTTTTTAGAATTATCTAAATTGTAGAAATTTGGATTTCCTTCTTTGTAGGGGTGCATAGCTGTATCCTGTATAAATCGGCCTGTATATAAACACGTAAAGCCTTGACTATCAAGGCTTTGTGTACTAAGTAGCGGGAACAGGACTCGAACCTGTGACCTTTGGGTTATGAGCCCAACGAGCTGCCAACTGCTCCATCCCGCGATGTTGTTGTATTGAACTGCAAAGGTACGATTCTTTTTCGCAATAAAAAACTATCTTTGCAAAATATTAATTATCTCACGATTTTGTTCGTGAAAAACTAAATGGAAGAACAAAGCATATCGCCTAATCATAAGGCGGGTTTTATTAGCATCGTAGGAAAACCAAACGTTGGCAAATCAACGTTGATGAATATTTTAGTAGGGGAGCGATTATCAATTATTACTTCAAAAGCCCAAACTACTCGCCACCGAATCATGGGTATTGTGAATGGCGTTCACGAAGGAACAGAGTTTCAATTGGTTTACTCCGACACTCCAGGCATTATTAAGCCAACTTACGAGCTGCACAAATCAATGATGCACTTTGTGCATGGCTCACTCGATGATGCCGACGTAATTTTGTTCGTAACCGATATTTTTGAAAAGCACGACGAAGATGATGTTATCCAAAAATTACAGCGGACAGAAACTCCTATCTTGTTGATTATCAATAAAATAGATTTAGCAAAACCTGAGCAAGTAGAAGAAAAAATTGCGTACTGGAAAGAGAATTTCAAAGCCGTTGAGGTAATTCCAATTTCTGCATTGCAACAACAAAATGTAGAAGGTTTATTGGCGAAAATGATTGCATTTTTACCAGTTCATCAACCTTATTTTCCAAAAGATGAATTGACTGATAAGCCAGAAAGATTCTTTGCCGCAGAGATTTTACGAGAGAAAATTTTCACAAATTATACAAGAGAAGTGCCGTATAGTTGTGAAGTGGTCATATCAAGTTTCAAAGAAAAAGATGATATGATTGTAGTCAGTGCCGATATTTATGTGGAACGAACTACCCAACGGGCCATTTTATTAGGACATAAAGGCGAACGCATCAAAAAAGTAGGCATCGAAGCTCGCCTTGAAATGGAAAAGTTTTTCGGAAAAAAGATTTTTCTCGAACAATATATAAGAGTCGAACCAGATTGGCGTAATAAAAGACAAAAACTCGAGCGATTTGGGTACGAGTAAATCTAATTTTGAATGATAGAATGAGTGAATGATAGAATAATCAATATTCCTACTCATTCATTCTATCATTCACACATTCAAAATTCAGAAACAACATGTTTTACCTTTTCCTAAGCATTATATTTTCAGTTTTGTTGCTGACAAACTTTCGTTTGTATCCAAAATACAACATTAGCACTTTTCAGGCAATTGCCTTTAATTATCCAATTTGTTTCTTAACCGGTCTGGCTTTGATGCCTAAAGGTCAAAGTTTTGAACTAAATTTTGCCGAAAATTGGACAGTGTATGCCTTGCTTTTGGGCGTAGGATTTATCATAACATTCTTATTATCAGGCTTTTCCACACAACGGATGGGCATGACGGCAACATCGCTGGCAAATAATATTTCGTTGGTGATTCCAGTGCTTTGTAGTTTATTTATTTTCAAAACACAAGGTCGTCCGTTTGATGCTCTCAATTATTTGGGTTTAGCTTTGGCTTTGGGTGCAGTAGCTTTGAGTACATTCAAGAAAAGCAACGAAAAAGTTGCTGGAAAAGGTTTAGATATTCTTCTCCCAATTGCCGTTTTTTTGATGTACGGCATTACAAATACTTCGATTAACTACTTGAATATCAATTATATAAAGTCTGCCGACCGAACAGTGCCAGTTACATTAGTAATGGTTTTTGGGGCAATTTTGGCTGGAATGACTGTCTTGATTATTCAAGTGATTCGTGGAAAAGAAAAAATAGCTTTGAAGAATGTTTTGGCAAGCATTACGCTCGGTGTGCCTAATTTTCTATCGTTTTATTTCTTAATTTTAGCTTTGACAGCCTACGGAAATAGCGGAGCTTTTGTTTATCCATTATACAATATTGGCGTTATTTTGGTATCGGCTTTGGTGGCTTTTATTTTCTTCAAAGAAAAACTTTCAACACTTAATAAAATAGGTCTTTTGCTTGCCGTTTTAGCTATAATATTGATTTCTTGGCAAGACATTCAAGCGATTTTTTAGACGTTAGACGAGAGATATGAGACAAGGGACAAAAGAATGGAATAAATAGAAGAAAATCATCTTCTGAAATCACACATCTCTTGTCTCATGTCTAAATTCTTTTGTCTAAAATTAAAGTAAGCGAACTCAAACCCAAGCTATCTTGTTGATAATCAATAGACTTCTCCCTATTTTTTCATATCTTTGCACCCCGATAATGGGAATGCTCATTTAAAACCTTCGACAGCGAGCTAAAAACTGTCGATTATTTTTTACAGTTCTCGCAAGAGAATCACTGTTTATTGTTTCAAAACGATAATCGTTTACCGAATTTTTATGGCAAATATTGTTGCAATCGTAGGCCGACCAAACGTCGGCAAATCTACCCTTTTTAATCGCCTCATCGAAAGTCGTGTGGCAATCACCGATAATATGCCAGGCGTAACTCGTGACCGCCACTATGGGCACGCTGTCTGGACTGAGAAATTTTTCACCGTTATTGATACTGGTGGCTACGTAGTTGGCTCTGACGATACCTTTGAAGGTGCGATTCGTGAGCAAGTCGAAATCGCTATCGAAGAATCTTCACTCGTTCTTTTTGTGGTTGATACCATGTCAGGTTTGACAGGTTTAGACAAAGATTTTGCAAAGGTTTTGCGTAAATCAAACAAACCCGTTTATGTGGTCGCCAACAAAGCCGAAACATTCGAGCGTCATCAAGCTGCTGCCGAATTTTATGAAATGGGTTTACCGGGCGAAATTTACGCTATTTCTTCTGCAGATGGTAGCGGAACTGGCGAGTTATTAGATGCCGTGGTAGCTAATTTTCCAGAAGAAGGAGTTGAAAATCCAGATGCAGGAATTCCAAGAATCGCGATTTTAGGTCGTCCGAATGTAGGCAAATCTTCATTTTTGAATGCTCTATTAGGAAAAGATAGAAGTATCGTAACACCAATTGCTGGCACAACCCGTGATGCGGTCGATACACATTACAAACTTTATGGCAAAGACTTTATCTTGACCGATACCGCAGGTATTCGTCGAAAAGCAAAAGTGCATGACAACGTTGAGTTTTATTCAACTTTACGCTCAGTAAAAGCCCTCGAAAATTCAGATATTTGTGTAGTTTTGATTGATGCGTCATTAGGTTTAGAAATGCAAGACATAAGTATCATTGGTCATGCACACAACGCCAAAAAAGCAATCGTTTTGATGGTAAATAAGTGGGATTTGGTCGAAAAAGACTCAAAAACTGCCGATGTAATGAAAAAAGAAATTCTGGAAAGATTAGCTCCGATGAACTATATGCCAGTAATTTTTGCTTCGGTTTTGGAAAAACAACGTATTTTTCAAGTAATAGAAAAAGTGATGGAAGTTTATGAAAATAAAACCCAAAAAATCACAACTTCTAAGCTCAACGAAATCATGTTGCCAATTATCGAAAATACACCTCCACCAATGCTAAAAGGCAAGCAAATCAAAATAAAATACTGCGTGCAAGTGCCAACACCTTCACCAACATTTATATTCTTCTGTAATTTACCACAATACATTCAAGAGTCGTATGCACGTTTCTTGCAAAATAAATTGCGAGAAAAATTCGGCTTTGAAGGTGTAGCAATTACTGTTTTTTTTAGAATGAAGTAAAAACGATATTACTACTCACTCAGGAAGCCCAACGGGCTTAAACATGAATAGCCCTGAGTGCAACTCAGGGGAAATTTGTTAAGGTAATTCCAACCCCGAAGTGGGTTGAACAAAGGTGTTTAACCCACTTCGGAGTTGGAGTTATTCCACGAATTTCATTCGTGGCTATTCATGTAGTCCGCCACAGCGGTTTAAGTCTTTCAGACTTTTTTAATAAAGTAGGTGCTTATTTTTTCCCACAAAAAATTGTCCAATCCAAATATTTTCCATAATTTTGCTTGGCAAATAAGGAAACGAAATTATTTGCTATGTTAGATTCTTCAAAACTGCTTTTCGAAGCACTCACTTACGACGACGTTCTGCTCGTCCCAGCTTATTCAGAGGTTCTTCCACGTGATACACAAACGAAAACTTTTCTGACAAAAAACATTCAACTCAATATTCCATTACTTTCGGCAGCAATGGATACCGTTACCGAATACGGAATGGCAGTTGCAATGGCACAAGAAGGCGGCATTGGTTTTATCCACAAAAATATGTCAATCCAACAGCAAGCCGAGCAAGTTCGCAAGGTAAAACGTTCGGAAAGTGGAATGATTATAGATCCAATTACGCTTGACGAAAGTGCAACCGTTGGCGATGCGTTAAGATTGATGAAAGAATTCAAAATCGGAGGCATACCGATTGTTGATGAAAATCAAAAACTCAAAGGAATTATTACCAACCGTGATTTGCGTTTTCAGACTGACAATTCTGTGCCAGTGGTTGATATTATGACAAAAGATAACCTGATTGTAGGCAAAGAAGGTTCTGGACTTGCCGAAGCTGAGGATATTTTGAGAAATTATAAAATCGAAAAATTACCGATTGTAGATAAAGATTATAAAATCATCGGCTTGATTACCTACCGAGATATTATCAAGAAAAAAGATAGACCAAATGCCGCAAAAGACAGCTTGGGTCGCCTAATTGTTGGTGCTGCCGTTGGCGTTACGCCTGATATTGAAGACCGAGTTGCTGCCCTAATCAAGGCAGGAGTTGATGTTGTAAGCATTGACACAGCACACGGACACTCGAAGGGCGTGATAGATATGTTGAAGCAAATCAAAGCATCTTTCCCTAAAATTGATGTAATTGTAGGAAACATTGCTACCGAAGAAGCTGCCATTGCTCTTGCCATTGCAGGAGCGGATGCTATAAAAGTAGGCGTAGGGCCGGGAAGTATTTGTACGACTCGAATTATTGCAGGAATCGGAATGCCACAACTTTCTGCTGTTGCCGATGCCTCAAAAGGTGCGGCCAAATATGGCGTGCCAATTATTGCTGATGGAGGAATTCGTTTTTCGGGCGATATTGTGAAAGCCATTGCCGCAGGTGCAAGTACCGTAATGCTCGGTTCGCTTTTGGCAGGAACAGAAGAAGCTCCTGGCGAAATGGTGATTTATGAAGGAAGAAAATTCAAAACATACCGTGGAATGGGTTCGGTAGAAGCAATGGAAGATGGTTCGAAAGACCGTTATTTCCAAGATGCCGAAGACGATATTAAGAAACTTGTTCCCGAAGGAATTGTAGGTCGTGTACCTTTTAAAGGGCGTGCCGCCGAAGTTTTATACCAAATGGTGGGTGGATTAAAAGCAGGCATGGGCTATTGCGGTGCAGGTGATATTGCAACATTGCAACAAGCAAAATTTGTAAAAATCACAGCATCGGGCATTAAAGAAAGCCATCCGCACGATATTCAGATTATGCGTGAAGCACCAAATTATTCGAGATAGGAAAAAATGACGAGTTACGAATGACGAGTTACGAATAAAAAATAGAATTATAACAAATAATGTATAGAAACTATTCGAACCTTGTCATTCGTCATTCGTAAATTATGAAAAAAATACTCATTACAGGAGCAAATGGCTTAGTTGGTAGCCGAACTGCTCGAAAATTTGCCGAAGCAAATTTCGAGGTTTTTGCTTTGTGCCGTCCAGGAAGCGATTTATCTTTATTAGCCGATATTTCTACCAAAATAACTATCATCGAAGGTGATATTCTTGATATTGCTTCCTTGGAAAAAGCCCTTGACAACGACATTGATTTTGTTGTTCATACTGCCGCAGTTGTTTCTTATTCTCCAAAAGACAGAAACAACATGTACAAAGTAAATGTAGAAGGCACTGCTAATATCGTAAACATTTGCTTAGACAAAAAAATAAAGAAACTTTGTTATGTAAGTTCTATTGCCGCTTTAGGTAAGCCAAACTCTTCTACCGAACACACCTTAAGTGGCGTAATTGACGAAAATCAAAAATGGGAAGATTCTCCGCTGAATTCTCATTATGCCAAATCAAAATACCAAGGCGAGTTGGAGGTTTGGCGAGGGCAAGCCGAAGGGTTAAATACCGTTATTGTAAATCCATCGGTGATTTTAGGCGAAGGAGATTGGAATAAAAGTAGTACGCAATTATTCAAATATGTTTATGACGAACACCGTTTTTTCACAGAAGGAAATCTCAATTATGTAGATGTGCGTGATGTTGTTGAAGCGATTTTTCAACTGACGGTTTCAGAAATAAAAAATGAACGTTTTATTTTAAATGCTGGCACGATAACTTACAAAAAGTTCTTTGAGGGCGTTGCAAAAATTTTCCACAAAAATCCGCCCACAAAATCAATTTCTCCATTTTTGATAGAAATTTTATGGCGATTAGAAGCAATTCGGTCTTTTTTTACAAATAAATCGCCTTTAATTACAAAAGAAACTGCAAAAAATTCTCGCACGAAATTTGCTTATAAAAACGAAAAGATTCATCAAACAATTAACTTTCGATTTACAAATTTTGATGAAACTATTCTGAGAGTTTGTTCTTTTCTGACAAAGTGAAATCTGCAAAATTTTTATTTCGATAAAACTATTGACATTTAATGAAAAGTATTTACCTTGAATAATATTTTGCGTTAACATATGCTTTTTTGTTGTAAAAACGATTTCCTGATTTATTAAAAACGAGTACAATATACAGTCCTACGGTTGGACTGACGAACCTTTGAGTGAAATCTAATGCAACACGAATTCAGTGACAAATTCGATAGCTTCGATGATGCTGACGTAAAAGCATCGGTCGAACGTTTTGAGGAAATGCTCAAAAGTAAAGAAAGTATTTTCTTTGATGAAGAAACGTATGAACAATTGTCGGAATACTATCTGCTCAAAAGCAAATGGGATATGGCGATGAAAGCGTGTCGAATCGGCTTGCAACAATACCCGTATTCGCTCGAACTCCTTTTAGATAAAGTACAACTTCACGCCAATTATGAGCAGTTTGACGAAGCAATGGAAGTGCTTGACAAAGCGGCAACTTTCAATCCTTCGGACAACGAAATTACTTATATGAGAGGGGTAATCAGCAACCTCATGGGCAACTATGAAGAAGCTATCGAACACCTAAGAGAAGCATTATTGCTGTCGGATGAGAAGGAAACTGTGTATTTTCAGTTGGCACAAACGTATCAAAATTGGCAAAAATTTGACGAAGCATCTCATTTTTACAAAAAAGCGATTCGCCATAAATTTCATGAAGAAATAGCCTTTTATGAATTAGTTTTTTGCTTAGAACAAGCCAATAAATTAGAGGAAAACCTGCCTTATTTCAAGGAATTGGTTGATAATGACCCTTATTCGCACTTTGCGTGGTTTGCTTTGGGCATGATGCACAGTCGCTTAGGCATGCATGAAGATGCTGCTTATGCCTACGATTATGCGGTTACGGTGAAAGAAGATTTTGCTTCGGGCTGGTTCAATCTTGCCCATGCGTACATGAACACCAATAATTTTGTTGATGCCAAAGAATGTTATGCCAATGTACTAAAACACGAAGCTCCAACTGCCGAAGTTTATACACATTTGGGGGCATCTTGCGAAAAATTGGAACAATATGATGAGGCATATAAGCACTACCGTGAAGCAACAGTTATAGACGAAACTTGGGACGAAGCGTGGTTTGGTATGGGTTCGGCAATGTATGAGCAAGAACGTTGGTTTGAAGGCATTCATTTTACGCAAAAAGCAATAAAACTCAACGAATCTAATGCTGATTATTGGCTTTTGTTGGGAGATACGGAGTCTAAATTAGGTAATTTTTTGTCGAGCAATGAGGCTTATAGCCAAGCAGTTGCTCTTGACCCAAAAAATCCAGATATTTGGTTGAATTGGTCGTTACTTTATTTCGAGCAAAGTGAATACGACAAGGCTTTCGAGATTGTTTATGATGGAATAACCGAAATGCCCGACGACCCCGATTTGTTTTATCGTGCAGCCGCATATCTGATTTTTGACGGAAGTTATAATGAAGCCTACCAATATTTAGAAACTGGTTTGATGCTGAATTTTGATTCGCACGTACAAATTTTTGACTTTTTCCCAAATTTAGATACACAAAAAGCACTTCATAGAATCATTGAGCAGTATAAATAGGTTTTTCTTGAAAAAATGAAGTAATAAAATTCAAATGTCATGCTGTAAGCATCTGTTGGCGAGCGATCGACGCACGGTACAAATTCGACGATATCAGATGCTTACAGCATAACATTTGAGAATTTAAAAACATTACAAATATTAAGACTACCAAAATTAGAACTTGTTTGGATTAAAAACCCAAACAAGTTTTTATTTTATCCTCACAAAAAAATGAGAAATATTATTTGCACCAGTTGTGCGTTTGTCAATTTCTATTTCGGGAATAGCTTTTATTAAGTCCAAAAGTTTTTTGTAACCATAATTTCTTGCATCAAAGTCAGGTTGTTTTTTTGGAATCAAATTGCCCAGAACTCCAAGGAAAACCCAACCATCTTCTTCAGCAATATCGTTGATGCTATCCAATATAAGTTTTATTAAATCCCTATCAATTGTTGCTACTGTAGCGATTTGTTCAATTTCTGGTGTAATTTCGACAACTGGTTGAGTAACAATTTTCTCAACGATTACCGTTGGTTTTTTGCCTTTTTTAGTAACTTTTTTCTGGTTGTTTTTTATAGGAATTGGCTCTCGAATTTCTTTTTTCAAAATTTCGATATAAATAAATTTATTGCAAGAAGCAATGAACGGCGAAGGTGTTTTCTTTTCACCAATACCAAAAACTTTCATGCCAGCTTCTCGCAATCGAGTTGCCAATCTCGTAAAATCGCTATCACTCGAAACAATACAAAAACCCTCAACGCCGCCTGTATAAAGAATATCCATCGCATCAATAATCAAAGCAGAATCTGTCGAGTTTTTGCCTTTGGTATAACTATATTGTTGAATCGGCGTAATGGCATTTTCGAGCAGCACATTTTTCCAACCAGACAAGTTTACATTTGTCCAATCGCCATAAATACGCTTGAAAGTTGGCGTACCATATTTGGCAATTTCTTCCAACATCCCTTTAATATTGGCATAAGGCACATTGTCGGCATCAATTAACACAGCAAGTTTGAGTTCTTTTGGAGTATCCATGAGAGGTTTTTTGTTTCAAAGGTAGTGAATTTAGTTAATGGATAATGTAAAATGAATAATTGATAATGTATAATGCTGCGGTTCGACGTTTCGATTATCAGCATATTACAGTCATCTTATTCTTAACAAAAACCCCACAAGCCTTACGACTTGTGGGGTTTTATATGATGTAAAAAAGAGTTTTTAAGCAACTGCTTCAGCAAGTACCAAAATTTTATTTTTGATAATTTCTACTACGCCACCGTCCACGACAAAAGTTTCCTTTTTGCCATTGGCTTCGATAACCAAATTTCCTTTGGCGAGCGTACTTACAGTTGGTGCGTGGTCTTTCAAAACTTGAAATTCACCACCACTTCCTGGAAAAATCACAGAATCGACTTCACCAGTATAAACCTTTTTATCAGGAGTAATTATTTCTAAGTTCATTTTTTCAATTATCAGTTATCAATTATCAATTACCAGCTACCAAGAATTTTCCTTAGATAATTGTTAATTGTCTATTTTGACGCTTCTGCAATTAATTTCTCACCTTTGATTACAGCATCTTCGATAGTTCCTACCAAGTTGAAGGCAGATTCTGGAAGGTGGTCATAATCTCCGTCCATGATTTGGTTAAAGCCTTTGATAGTATCGTTGATATCAACCAAAACTCCTTTCAAACCCGTAAACTGCTCGGCAACGAAGAACGGTTGAGATAAGAAACGTTGTACACGTCTTGCACGTGAAACCGTCAATCTATCTTCTTCCGAAAGTTCTTCCAAACCAAGGATTGCAATAATATCTTGTAATTCTTTGTAACGTTGCAAAATCAACTTCACACGTTGAGCAGTATTGTAGTGAGCATCGCCCAAAACCTCTGCTGACAAAATACGTGAAGATGAATCCAAAGGGTCCACTGCAGGGTAAATACCTAACTCAGCAATTTTACGACTCAATACAGTTGTTGCATCAAGGTGAGTAAATGTTGTTGCAGGAGCAGGGTCAGTCAAGTCATCGGCAGGTACATAAACCGCTTGTACTGAGGTAATTGAACCACGCTTTGTTGAAGCGATACGCTCTTGCATTGTACCCATTTCAGTTGCCAATGTTGGCTGATAACCTACCGCCGAAGGCATACGTCCCAAAAGGGCAGAAACCTCAGAACCCGCTTGGGTAAAACGGAAGATATTATCAATAAAGAAAAGGATATCACGGCCTTTACCTTCGCCATCTCCATCACGGAAGTGTTCGGCAACTGTCAAACCTGAAAGGGCAACTCTTGCTCTTGCTCCTGGAGGCTCGTTCATTTGACCGAAGATAAATGTCGCTTGTGAATCTTTCAAAGCTTCTCTATCTACAAGGCTCAAGTCCCAACCACCTGACTCCATTGAATGTTGGAATTTTTCACCGTATTTCACGATGCCAGATTCAATCATTTCACGAAGCAAGTCATTTCCTTCACGGGTACGCTCACCCACACCAGCAAATACTGACAAACCAGCATACGCTTTGGCAATATTATTAATTAATTCTTGAATCAAAACGGTTTTACCAACACCCGCACCACCGAATAAACCAATTTTACCACCTTTTACATAAGGAGCCAAAAGGTCAATTACTTTGATACCTGTAAAAAGTACCTCAGTTGATGTTGCCAAGTCTTCAAACTTAGGGGCAGAACGGTGAATTGACATACCTTTGGTAGTAACTGCACCAAGTCCATCAATGGCATCGCCAACTACGTTGAACAAACGACCTTTGATTTCTTCGCCAGTTGGCATCATGATGGGCGAACCCAAGTGAAGTACGTCCATGCCACGTTGCAAGCCTTCCGTTCCGTCCATTGCAATGGCACGAACTCGGTCTTCGCCAAGGTGTTGTTGTACTTCGAGAACTACTTTTTGACCGTTTGCCTTAGTTACAGACAAAGCATCAAGAATTGGAGGAATTTGTGAATCCTTGCCTTCAAAACTCACGTCCACTACGGGTCCGATAATCTGTGAGATTTTACCGATATTAGCCATTATATGAAGAATTTTTAAATTAAAATCTGAAATAATATTTGTGTACTCTTATTTCAGCGTGCAAAATTAGACAATCAAGTTCTGAAAAGCAAAACTTGTGTAATAGTTTTTGTATTTTTTTTAGAGAAAAGTTCTTTTTCTGCCCTTTTTATTGGAGTAAAAGAGGAAAATGGTTTTAGTTACAGATTTTGTAGGTGGCGGTAGGGTCTTTTTGCAAATAACTTTTGGGTTGGTTAAGCAATATTTTGAGTTTTAAAAAACGCATCTGAATAATCTTTTTCTGCCCAAACCGCATCTGCTTGCTGACGAAGGCGTTTAAGAAAAAAATTAGCCATTTCTTTCTTTAAATCTCGGAGAGTTTCTTCTTCAATACCTACAGAATAGAGTTTAAGTAACTCCATTTGAATATTTGATAATGGTGGTTTTAATTCTTGATGCATTATTTGTATTTATTTACAATACAATTTAATAAGTTTTTTAGAGAAAAGTTCTTTTTCTGCCCTTTTTGTTGGAGTAAAAGAGGAAAATGTTTTTAGTTACAGATTTTGTAGGTGGCGGTGGGGTCTTTTTGCCAGTTAATTTTTGGTTGATTTAGGTTGCTTACGCAGATGGTTTGGATTTTGTTGTAAAAACACCTTAAATGGGTTAAGTTTAGATTTTTACTAACATCTAAACTTGTTAATAGATTCTCTTCACAAAAGAACCATAGTAAATTAATATTTTTACTAACATCAATATTTTTGAGTTGATTTCTCGAACATGAAAAAACTATCAAATTTGTATTTTTGCTTACATCTAAATTTGTTAATTCATTCAAGTAACAATCTAATGTTACTAAATTGACATTTTTACTGACATCTAACGTTGTTAAATAGTTAAAACTAAAGGCTAATCGTGCTAATTATGGTGTACCCCAATAGTTGGACAAAATAGTTAATTTATTAAAGTGTTAATATTTTTTGTTTAATTGTACTATTCTTAGTTATAGATTGACGTTCATTGAAAACCTGATTTGGAGTGAGGTTTAGTAAAGATTGATGT